>NZ_NTRO01000011.1:0-103853 GCF_002560575.1 Bacillus sp. AFS023182
GCATTCCGACAAAAAACTGGTGGAAATCGCCTTGTATTCAATTGTCCCAAAAATAATCGTTTTTGAGACATTGTTTTGTAAACCTTTATGAATGATTCAAAAGGTTTACCTTTTGGAACTTAAACCAAATTAGTAATAAATTTCTCAATATGGATATTGCTACTATTCTTAGATATAATATTCAAAATTAATATTTAATGTAATATTATGAAAAGGTGATGGTCATCACCCAATTTTTTCTCCTTATGCCATAGATAAGACCGAGTTTCTGGTCTTATCTTTTTTATTTATATTGTCACTTTACCTATAAGTTGGCCGCAGTTGGAAGCATAAGTTGGCCAGAAAACACTTATTTTTGTAGGTGATTATCTAATTATTCAACGGAATTGGAAGCATAAATTGGCCGTGAGTTAATTATTAACCCATAAGCTTGCCGTGTGTTTTATTCATGTAGCTTTGGAATAATGTTTGGTCAAATTGATACGAATAACCTTAATAAACGAGCAAGTGGAACTGACACTTCCGTTAGTTAATAGGTCACTGTGCTCTCTTGATATGCTTTCTTTACCCGTTCAATTTGAGCGAGGTGTCCTTGTATATGTTGAAGATCTTTCAAATGAAAATAACCTAAATCTCCGATACATAAATATTTTTTAATAAAGCTGTTCTTTGGCAGGTTTATCCAAATATATATAGAAATGTGAAAAAGTAAATATTAATATGACCAAAGGAGATGAAGAAATTGTTTAAAAAAAGCGGTATCGGAGTATTGTCTACAGCAATTGTATTAAGTGCCAGTATAGGTTTTTCAGGTATTGTATCAGCAGATAGTTCATCTGCAAATGAACAAGTTAGGAATGGAGACTTTGAGGATGGGCTAAATAACTGGATTTTATCTAATCCTAATTCTTCTACCGAGAATATCGGCACTTCTGAACCAGGCAATCATTATCTCAAATTAATACATGCAGACACAGCCTATCAGCTTGTTACTGTAAAGCCGAATACAGAATATACATTAACATTTGATATAGCGGGAAGTATAGTTTCTCCATCAGAAGTAACAGTAGGTAATCTGAATGCCAATCAAGAAATCGTTCCATTAACAAAGAAGCAGTATACAGGATTTAGACCGGAACATCATGAGATGAAGTTTAAAACAGGGGAAGATGTGTCAAACTTTGCTGTCAAACTTGCTTCTACAGCAAATGGGAGGGCTAAGTTTGATAATGTACAATTAAAGGAAAAGGAGAAATCTTATATTTTTAATATTGATTTTGACCACAATTCAAGTTTAGAACCTTTTAAACCATCATATGGCTCTTTAAATTACAATATTGAAGAGCATGCAGGAGTAAATAATTCTAAAGGACTTCATTTTAGTTCAGGAATCGGTCATCTTAAGGGAGACGTAACTTTGAAGCCTAATACTACATACATACTGTCCGCATCTGGAAAAGTATCGGGTCCTGAAAAAACCTTATTTGTAGGAGCACAGTCTCCTGGGGGAAAAGACACACTTTATATGAAGTTTACTTCCACACAGTATGAACAAAAATCGGTTGAATTTACTACTCTAAATACTAATAATCCATATTCATTCTTCTTACAAATTAATGGATATGTAATCGGTGATGCCTATCTTGATGATATCGTACTAGTTGAAAAGTAGCCATAATTAAAAATATATTTCTATCATTGACACATGAAAACAATTCTAGAAATGAGTCGCCATATGCCCATCAACTTAAGGATTTTATAACGCCCCAAACCGAAAAAAATGGGAGTATCTCATTTTTATATATCTAACTCAATTTCTTTGTTCATGCAACAAAATTTGTATTTCTTACCACTGTTACATGGACAATTCTCATAAGTATTTGCTGGCCTTGAGCAATCTTTGATTGCTTTTTTTAAATCCGATATATCTTCATTGAATCCTAGCCCAACTATGTAGTAATGTGGATTTAAAATAAAGTTCGATGATTTATAATAAAGAATGATAATTTGTAAAAAAGTTTGATAAAAAGAACTATTTTGTAGAGTATTTCTATGTTCAACAATCGGGCCAGATTATGGAAGAACTCATCTTTAAATTAAATGGATATTTATGTTGAAATTTATGGGAGAGATTGTGAATAAATGTACTTATCGGTGCAGGATAGTGGAAGAACGTCTGTTGACTCTAATTAGAGATACTTGATAATATAGTGGCATGAAATTGTATATAAAAAAGGATGACTGTCATGAAAAAAGCAGTGAAAATAGCCTCCTAAGATAAAATTAAGTATTTTAGGAGGCGTTGAATTTGAAATTCAATATTATTAATCGTGACAATTGGTATCGAAAAGAATACTTTGAACACTATTTACAACAACAAACAACATTCAGTCTTACGAATGAAATTAATATTACTATTCTTATGAAAAACTTAAAGAAAAAGAATTACAAGTTATATCCTGCGTTTATTTTTATGGTTACAAAAATAGTTAATTCCCACAGAGAATTTAGAACTAGTTGTAACTCGGAAGGTAATTTAGGTTATTGGACAGAGATTTTCCCTTCTTATACAATTTTTGATAAGAAGACGCACACATTTTCTAGCATCTGGTCACCAAATTTAGCTAATTTTTCTGAGTTTCATTCTCAATATGAAAAGGATGTAGAAAAATACAATGGTACAGGTAGTTTATTTCCAAAAATACCTATACCAGATAATAATATTCCGATATCTATGATTCCTTGGAGTTCTTTTACAGCATTTAATTTAAATATTAATAATGGTGGAAATTTTCTCTTACCAATAATAACTGGAGGGAAATATTCACAAGTAAATGATGAATTATTCCTACCTATCTCATTGCAAATTCATCATGCTGTTTGTGATGGTTATCACGCAAGTGTTTTTATGAATGATCTACAAAAACTTGCTGATGAAAGTACGGACTGGATCTAGTTGTTCATTGGGGAAAATATCTATAAGGGGAACTGTTAAATCAGTTCCTTTCTTTATAGAAATACACCAAAGTTTGTGAATAAATGTATTTAAAGTAACGGGGGCTTTTCTTCAATAACGCTCTTCAATAATAGGGCGCTTTAATTGAGCAAGGATCACAAGAATTATCAAACTTTTTTATAAAAGAATGATTCAATTGAAAATAGAAAAAGCGTCTTTCGATCAATCTTTTTTCAAAACACGCTTTTTCTATTTGCCTCTTTTATCAAGGTTTATTAAGTTAATTTAATCAAACTTTATTCCAAAGCAACAAGTAAAAATTGTATGCCTCACAAATCGCAGCCACTTTCTCTGCTCTTGTTTGAGACGAAACCTTTACGGTGATGGGATGTTCTTTCGAACCCAGTGAATACATGTCTGATTCCCTCTTTCCTTTTTCTTTCTATTGTATAAAATTTAAGAAAAAGTGGAGGAATATCTATGGAAAAATTTTCTAGCTCTCAAGTGTTTCGACTACTTGCAGAGGAATTACAATGTAGCTTTTCACCACAAGCATTAACCGAACTTGCCAAACAAACTCAGTTTGTTCAACGTACGAGTAAATTTCGGGCACAAGATCTATCTTCATTATGTATTGGGATGGGACAAGATACTGCGAGTCATTCTCTGGCTCGATTATACGGCATTTTAGAATCAGAAACAGGTGTCCTTATCAGTCCGGAAGGACTGAATCTCAGGCTAAATACAAAAGCAGTGGAATTTTTACGCTCTCTATTCTCACGGTTATTACAAAAACAATTGTTATCCACGATGCCTCTTCCTTCTTCTTTTTCAGCATACTTTCGTCGTATTCGAATTCTAGATGCTACTACATTTCAAGTCTCGAATCAACTTGCAACGTCCTATCCTGGATCCGGAGGAAGCGGAAAGGCTTCTGGTGTGAAAATACAACTAGAATATGATTTGCTGAGTGGACAGTTTTTACATGTTGAAGTGGGACCTGGAAAACAAAATGATGTGAATTATGGAAAAGAAGTTCAACATACTGTTGATTTACAAGACCTATGCATACGAGATTTAGGTTATTTTAGTTTAATTGATTTAGATGCGATACAGAAAAAAGGGGCCTACTTCTTATCTCGACTAAAAATGAATACCAAACTATTTCAAAAAAATGAGCATATCCTTACTTTTAAAAACGGATCCATCAAGAAGAAATCTCAATACACACTAATTGATTTAGAAGCCATTATGAATCGGCTACAGCCAGGTGAATGCTCTGAAATTCCCGTGGTTTACATTGGTCGTGATTATGGACTTCCAGCATGCGCTGTGATTTACAGGCTAACTCCTGAGCAAGAAACACAACGTAGAAAAGATCGTGCATATAAAAAGAAAAAGAAAAGGATAACTTTTAGCGATCGAATTAAAAAATTGCAAGGAATCAATGTGTATGTGACTAATATTCCATCGGAATATGTTTCAAAAGAAGCGATTCATGAGTTCTACTCCCTTCGTTGGCAAATCGAAATCATTTTTAAAACGTGGAAATCGATTTTTCGTATTCATCACAATACAAACATAAAAAAGGAACGGTTAGAGTGTCATATCTATGGAAAATTAATTGCGCTCTTATTATCTTCTACAGTGATGTTCCAGATGCGACAATTACTACTGGTTAAAAAACAAAAAGAACTGAGTGAATGGAAAGCCATGTATATGATTCATGATTACTTTCGAGTACTATATCAACAAATGCAAGTTCAATCGAATCAGTTAGCAAAAAGTTTTCTTCGCTTGTTTCATTTACTTGATAAAAATGGACAGAAGTCACATCGATATCGAAAGAAAACGGTGTTTGATATCTTAGGTATTGCATACGTACAACATCTATCAAAATAAAAATGAAATAGTTTTAAAAAATTTAGCCCGTAAGGGTTATTTAGCATGCCATTTTTTCTATATATCTCTTTTCCTTGAAGTGTTACAAAGAAAATTTTACATATTTCTGTATTATGTTTTTCTTAGCTTGATGGCGATGTTGCCGTACCCCATAAGTGGGTCTGATATAATCCTAAATATAAAAACAGAGAAAAAAGTCCTGGTTTCTATCACCATCCCAAAGACATTGGTATATTGTCATTTCCCTCAAAAAAATGCCTTTATTTATGGTACAGTTTCCATCTATAAATGCTAAACTACATCCTCAACAATACGGTGTAAGCGTAATTTAATTGGAATAATACCCTTTACCAAACTTCTAAATGAAATGTATGGCTGAGTAGTTGCTATTATTTTATTAATAACTTGAAATATATGTTTCTATGAAAAAAGCTGTTGAAAGGAATCTCCTTCAACAGCTTCTCCATTATTAACGATATAAACGAACTGCACCCGCAGAATTATCATCTGCTTGTCCAACGACTTCGAATTTTAATCCAAGTTTCGGTACTTTACGCCCTGCATCTGGGATTAAGTTGTTCATATAAGATTTCGAATCATCAAACTTCGTTACACCTGGTAATCCGTTATACTCAAATGTTCCGCGCGATGGAGATACAACTTTCCACGCTGGTGTTTGGTTAAAGGAGAACGCAGCATCTGCAATTTGATATCGTGTACTATTTTTAACAGTTGGTTTACCGTTTAACGTTCCAACAATTGCCTCTGGGTGAGAGTCAACAACTCCTAAGAAACCTTCGCCCGGATGAATACCAACCCAGTTATCTGTAAAGCTAGAGTCTGCATACCATACAACAAGACCCGTATTGTACGCTACACCGCTGCTATATTTTAACGCTTCATCAGCACCAGCATAGTTTCTCCACTCTAAATAGTAGTTATGTTTCTTCTTATAAAAGCCGTCTGATACAACGAAACCGTTTAATTTAAATTGTGATTCACCTTCTGCATCATCAGAGAACACAACTTTTCCATCGACAGTTAATGTTGCATTATCAAGAGTAAAACCACTTGGTGCCGTAGCACCATCTGTAATGTATTCGAATACTAATTTTACTTTTTGACCTTTAAATTTGCTTAAGTCATATGATTTATCTATCCATTTTCCTTCTGTTGTGTCTAGACCATTTTTAACATTCTTTTCACCAATTCGATCCACTAACGTTTTCGTACCATCTTCTGTCACTGCATGTACTTCAAGGAAGTCCCAACCAGTTTCAATTTCATACAATGATTTGTAATCAAACTTCGCATTTGTTGCATTTGTTAAATCAAACACTGGCGTTTCTAGTGTCGTATGAAGATCATCGCCTTTTGTACTAAAGTAATATTTCTTACCAAATGCAGGCTCAATACCTTTTACATCTTTATCTGGTAAGTTAACACGAATCAGACCAGGACGAGCTGATTTCGTTACACTTTGATCTAAGTATGTCGCAAAACCGATACCGCGATTTAATTTATCATAGTCAGTCTCTACAATATTCGCCCAGTTTCCGCCAATGTTCTTTTGAAAGAACTCTTTGTTTTGCGGAGAGAAACTTGGTGGCGTTGAACCTGCAATTTTACCTGCCCAGCTGCCGCCGCTCATAACAGACCAAGAGTTAATCGGCTCACCTGATCCAGAGTATTGCGTATCATACTCATCTGGAAGACCTAAATCATGACCAAACTCATGTGCGAATACACCAACTGCTCCGTCTTCTGGCTCAATTGTGTAATCGTATGCTGCCATTTTACCGCCCCAGTTATCCACTTTTGCTTTTGTTCCTTCAATTGGATATGGCTTTCCAAGATTCCAGCGGTGTGACCAAATTGCGTCATCACCTAATCTACCGCCGCCTCCATCTTGACCAACTCCAGCATGAATGACCATTAAGTGATCAACCAGTCCATCTGGTTCATTTTTATTTCCGTCTCCATCAAAGTCATATTGATCATACTGGTCAAATTCATATAAATCCATACCGCTTGCTACAGCTGCATCTAATGACTCTTTTACAAGATCACGAGGTCCTTTTGGTCCTTTATTATCATGACCACCATCGCCAGCATCTGCACCATAATCCGCTGCTTTACCTGGAACTGTTAACCACTTTGTTACTGTTCCATCAACTGTATAGCTACCGCCTGATTGCTCTTCATAATATTGCTTAAATGTCGAGATTTTCGAACCATCAAATAACGTAAACGGCTTATCACCAAACAACATGTTTTGATAATGTTCTGGCGTAAAATCGTTTGAATACATATAACCTGGTACTTGATCAATATTGTTATGCTTAAAATCAGCATATTCTACTAGCAATACAAGTACTTTATCTTTGCGAACATCACCATTATATTGTTTTTGCTTCGCTGAAGAAGTTGGTACTTTTCCGTTTAATCCACCTTTAACCTGCTCTTGCCCAGCTACCGGACTACCAATAGGTTGATCAGCTTTTTCTTTCATATCTGCTTTTGCATCTTTCACTTTTTTCAAAAAGTCAGAAGCTTCTCTCGAGACACTGTCCCCCGCTGCTGGTTCTTTTCCAGCATTCTTGCCTTTTTTCTTCTCTACATATTTTTCAACAGCTTTTAATGTGTCTTCTTTCGACGCAGATTTACTAATTACACCACGCTGCTTCAACGCGTCTGCTAGACGATCCTCCGGAATTAAATTTTCATCAATTGGACTTAAAGATTCTACATTAGACGGCGTTGCCGCATAAACAGATTGACTACCAAACCCAAATGTGCAACTAAGCACAGCTGCCGCCGCAAGCGTAGACAGCACTTTAAAAGGCTTTTTCTTCATCCTTATTCCTCCCCAACCTTAAATATATAGTAATATTTTGATAATAAAGAAAATTCTATCGATTTGCAAGATATTGTCTTTATTTGTAATATTTTTGAAAATATCCTTTGTTTTAGATTGGCATATATTCTGATCAATAGATGTTTTTGGAATATATTAGGGGTACAGCAGCGATCACTACTTTTGGGGGTCACTCATTATTTTAGTTAACAGAGTTAAAGTTCCGTTAACTTTTGGTGATGAATGTAACAAGATTAGTTTACAGAACACTTGTAAATATTGTTGGGAAATTAAGTTCTTATACACGTCAAAATATAGTAGCAAAAGCTTTAAGAGAGATAGGAAGAATCGAAAAAACTATCTTTATCTTAGATTATCTTTCAAATAAACCTATGCGCCGGCAAATTCAACGAGGATTAAATAAATTTATACTTTTTAGAAGACAAGACAATGCTTACAACGATTCCAGCCATGTTGAACATCAGAACCCTTTTTTTCAGCTATTTGCACGTGAACCAAAAATAATACAACTATATATCACAATTAGAAATAAAATTACTAAACTTATTGAGAAATATTTCATAAGAGACTCCTTTTTGATATGATGTGCAAAATGTATTGTCATAAATTAAGTCAAGAAATAACTACAATAAAAGAGTTATTTTCCTAATATTCTTACATTTAAAACCCTGCTATTATTAATTTTACTTATTAAAGCTACTAACTAATCAATTCCTTTGCGACCTCTTTCGATCTGAACGCTTTTTTGTATTGTTTAAATTCTTGTTTATCAACTCGAAATTTTTCACCAGTATCCATGTTTTTTACTAGATATGTTTTAGCAGTATATTCCTTTATTAAAAAATAAAAGAAATATATCCAGAAAGTTAATGTGAAAGTCGAGAAAGCTAAGAATAATCCTGGAATAAACATTATAATCTCCAAGCTTGAATTTACTCGTTTTAAAACATTTTTTTGTCCTGTTGCTACTTCACCTTGCTGTGGTCGTTGCATGCGTTTTAAAGATGCAACCGTATCATAGCTCATAAAAAACCTCCTTCAAGTGACAAGCTATTTAGAGCTTTGATTTGTCTTTAGGAATGAGGTGGCAAGATACTTAATTGATATTTATTTTTCTTGCTTTTTCTCTTTTATTTTAATTTTTGCTGCTTTGTAGAATGCTAATTTTCCTTCATTATACTCTTTAGTATATTGATTGAACTTTTCTTTTTCTTTTAGTGTTTCTTCATTCAATATATTGATAGCTTTAACTTTCTCACTAATCTCTTTTAGTTTTGTTTCTTTGTCTTTTAACTTTTCATAAAGTTCTTTTTCGAGTATTAGTGATTTTTTGTAACTTTCATTCATTTTCCGAAAAGCTTCATAACGATTTGTATAAACTTCTGCTACCTTTTTTGCTTGTTTTTGTAATTTTTTATCCTCGATTTTATTTATATAACTATGAACTGATTTTACTTCTTTTTGCGCTTTTTCTAGTACATCTTGTTCAGTTTTTAACAATTTTTCACGTTCATTTACATTTATAACAGCCTGTTCTATTTGTTGTATCACTGCTTTGTTTTGTTCTTTTCCTTCTTGTATAATTTGATTGTACAATTCTTGCGCTTTTGTTTCTAACTGCTCAAATATTTTCACATTATCAAATAATGTTTTTTCTTGATTTGCTGCATTTTCAAAAGCAACATATAATTCTTCTTCTGGTTTTGCACCCAAACATCCTACTAGCAACGCAATTAATAAGATTGCTATAAATGCCACTTTTCTATAAATCAATGTCATTTCCTCCTATGATGTTATATACGTTCATTTATCTTATAAAAAATGTACCAATCCTTTCTCTACCGACGATACATATCGTACTTCAATGTACCTCAACTATTTTCTTCAAAATATCAAATTCAATTCCTTTATCGGCTACATTGATTATTGTTTACCATACCTCTTGTATTAAATTAATAATACGTCTTCCTTTTGTATATAATTCGGTGAGGATTTGTACAATATTTTCATGAATATTGAGGCAATTCATCATAGAGGCGTTGTTACTGTTCCAACAATGTTTGATTGATGCATAAAAATCGTGTATTTCTAAAGACTAAATTATCTCTTAGCAGTATGGAAACTACATGAAAGTATAGATATACACTTGTAAAATATACAAATCATACTTTCAAGGTATCCAGTAGAAAAGACGTTTTCTTTTTGGTATAATCCTCAATCTTCTATAATAGATATGGTAACGATTCCATATTTGTTTGTATTGACTATCAAATGGATTGAAATTTTCTATACATACAAGAATTTGATAATAATTACACTACCTTATCTACTTAAGAAGATACGATAGTGTAATTTCTCCCCCAGTAACTGCTTGAATCAAGTGATTGGAGGAGAAACAAGCAGGGGCTGTATTCCACAATACCAGTGCTTTATTTAATTCTACTTATATTAGAACCTTCGTACATTTAACTATCTCATGTTCGTAACCTTCCGCATAGGCAGCAACCATGATTGTTGTTTCTTTATATGTTCTTTAGGTAATAAATGATTGTACTAAACGTTGTCTATTAAAACTGCTACCCATGTCCTACGATAACAGTCCATTATGAAGGAATCTATTGAAAGGAAACTTAATTACATATAATCCCCTTTTCGAGAGCCTCTTCTAAAGACACACTAGTGTATCCAAGTTCTTTTGCAATTACTTCACATGTGATTTCACCGTTGAGCATGTTTACGCCAAGTTTTAACGCATCGTTTTCAAAAATAGCTTTTTGCACGCCCTTGTTGGCAATTTGCAATGCATATGGAGTTGTTACATTCGTTAAAGCAATAGTAGATGTTCTCGGAACAGCACCTGGCATGTTTGCAACGGAGTAGTGCAGAACTCCATACTTTTCAAATGTCGGATTATCATGAGTAGTTACATGGTCACACGTTTCCACAGCGCCTCCTTGGTCAATCGCTACATCCACGATTACAGATCCAGGCTTCATTGTTTTTACCATTTCTTCCGTAACAAGCTTAGGGGCTTTGGCGCCAGGAATTAATACTGCACTAATCAAAAGATCTGCTTGTTTTACCGTTTCCGCGATATTGAACGGATTGGACATCAATGTTTTGATTTGAGTACCGAAAATATCATCCAGTTGGCGTAAGCGATCAGCGTTTAAGTCAATAATCGTAACATCGGCACCAAGACCAATCGCCATTTTCGCAGCATTTGTTCCTACAACACCACCGCCGATAATGGCAATTTTACCTCGGCTTACACCAGGAACCCCTGCAAGGAGAATGCCTTGGCCACCATTCGACTTCTGTAGGAATTGGGCCCCGATTTGCACAGCCATACGTCCAGCTACCTCACTCATTGGTGTAAGGAGAGGAAGTGTATGGTTCACTTCTACTGTTTCGTAGGCAATTGCGGTTACGCTTTTATCTTTAAGAGCTTGAGCTAAAGCGGGTTCAGCAGCCAAATGTAAGTATGTAAACAAAATTAGGCCCGGGCGGAAGTGCATATACTCGCTGGCAAGAGGTTCTTTTACCTTCATAATCATTTCTGATCGGTTCCATACTTCAGCAGCACTTTCAATAATTTCGGCACCAGCATGTACATAGTCTGCATTTCTAAATCCACTACCAACACCTGCATTTGTTTCAACCAATACCTTATGGCCAGCTGTCACAAATGGAATAACTCCTGCAGGCGTAAGTGCGACACGATTTTCATTATTTTTTATTTCCTTTGGAACTCCGATAATCATTAGGTTGCCTCCCTTAACTAATCTTTGCGTTATTTTGTTGTAATTCGATTATAGGGGATTACATATGTTTTTTCATCGTTGAGAACAAAGAAAAATACAGCATCCTTTTGTGGAATTCCACAAAAGGATGCTGTTACATAAATTTTTGTAACTTGAGATCCAAATACAAAATCATTTTTTGATTTGGATCTTTTAAATCAATTTCACTGATTTCACAAATACGTTTCAGTCTATAACTCAGTGTATTTGCATGAATGTTCAAAGCTTGGGCCACTTCGCCAACATTGCTATCTTTATTCAAAAAGGTTTCCAATGTTTCAACAAGATCGCTATTATGCTTATGGTCATACTCATATAGCTTTTGCAACGCCTGGTTTTCATACTCTTCATGCTTCCTTTGTTCCAGTAGAATATCGATTAATTGATAAATCCCCATGTCTTGATAACTGTGGATATCAGTTGTGTCAGAAGGGAACTTTTCCTTTATAGCTAAAACCTTTAGTGTTTCTTTGTAAGCTTTACTAATCTTTTGGTAATCACTATAAATACTGCTGAATGCCGGCTTGATAGATTTTATACCAAATCTCTTTTCCATTTTGTATATAAATTTTTCGATGAAAGCGCTGATTTCATGGAAAGGTCGATTTACATTATCCAATGAGGTAAGAAGAATCAACTGGTTACGATCAATTGTAGAAAGTAAAACTTTCAAATGTTGACTTGTTTTTAACAAATAAGAAATTTGTTTTTCTTTTTCACTTGTAATTTCTTGGTCAAAATGGAATACGGCAACGGTAAATAAGGAAGCGGGAGAAATATGAAGCAAGTGAAAATTTTCAATGATTTCTTCGTTTACCTGCATATGATTGGTAAGCAACTTCCACAAAAACTCTTGCGATCGTTCATTTTTTTTGTTTTTGTGGATTTGAAGCTGTAATAACTTGCTTTTCACGGATTCCGCAGCTTTTCTCAGCAATGCGTAATCTTGCTCACTGAAAGTTTTCTCGATTTCCAAAGCCCAAATGAATCCTAAGACGTCCTCTTTGTTCCAAATAGAAATCGCAACCCTGTCACCGAGACCAATATCATCTATCTTTTTTACACAAATAGGTTCAGGATTTTTTAGAAGAGCGGGAATAATGCCCTCTTTCCACAAGTTATTGATTATTTTTTCAGGTACGCGGCGCCCCATAATAGTCGCAATTCTGGCGGAGTCTGTTCTTTCATCATGGGTACTATATGCGAGAAGGCGGTGATTCACATCTTCAATCGTAATTGGGCATTGCAGAATCTCACTGATTACATCAGCAAACTCTTCTAAACTATCGAAGCTTACTCTAAAAAGATCGTTTTTCATAAATGGCAAAATTCATCCTTCCTATTTAAAATATATTTTCGTATTTACTCTAGATGAAAATATATTTTGTGTAAATTAACAAAATAATACCATAATACCTTCTATTCTATGAAATAAATAGATTTTCACAAAAGCTAAAGCTTTATTTTTTATAAGAAAAAATTTTATAATGATAAAAAAGAAAGGAGAATCTCTATGCAATTGCTACGTTCATTTCTCATTCTAACTCTTGTTGTATTATTAAGCGCATGCAATACAGCAACAAACGTCACAAGGGTGCAAGAAAACGGCGAAACGACTTTAAAAATTGGGTCCCTGCAAGGGTATCATGATGTGCAAACAATTAAAATTGAAAAAGGGAATGTGGAAATTCCTTTTGAGGCGGCCGTTGAAGAAGGTACGATTTTATTGCAAGTCACAAAAGACGACAAGGTCATTTATGAAGAAGAAGTCACTTCCCAAAAAGAAGGTTTACTTTCTTTTGAAGCACCAAAATCCGGATCATATGATTTAATTGTACGTGTGAAGGGTAAAGAAGAAAAAGCAAAAGGAATTCAAATACATACGAAGCTATGAAAAATCGGCAAGCGGAGTGTAACCGCTTGCCGTTTCAATTTAAATACCAACGTTTTTGAGATCGGTACTATCTCTTAGAGTGATAAAATCAACGTTTTTTCCGTTTTATAGATACAATCTCATTTATTTTTCTTGGTGTTCCGCATCCCATTCACTTAAATAGGATGCATATTCCAATTCATCTGGATTATCATGTAACATAGAAATAAACTCTAATTTATTTCCATCACAATCCAGAAAGTATACACTTGCAGCTGGCATCCATCTTTGGACAATTGGCTCTTGATTTCCTTTTCCTTGGCTTCCCACCACTTCTATTCCACGATTCTCTAACCACAATTTAGAAGTCTTTAGAAATTCTAAATCTACACCAAAAGCAAAGTGTTTCATCTCAAAATCTTCAATATTATGTACTTCCCATAGTCCAATCATTTGCTTTTTACTCTCTCCTACCCAAAAGAAAGCCACTTTTCTTTTGGATATTTTTCTTGCTAATGCTAACCCTAACTTATTTTGATAGAAATCTATCGCCTTTTCTAAATCTCTTACATGTAAATGAGTTTCGTATATGTTCTGTATCATTCTGCTTATTCCTTTCTTTATTGGTAACTACGGGTTGAGTAGTTACTGTAATTCTAAATCTGAAGTATGTATAATCATTGTAATGTATCTCCATATCCAATATACCTATTTACTATTATATCGAAGTTGAAATATGATAAATCCAACTGAGGTAGCAAATTCAAATAAAAATCCTACTACTTTTGTAGGAGAAATCTCCATTAAATTCAGATGATATAGTTTTATAATAAAGTCACGATGTTTCTAAAAAAGACGCGAAGTTTTGAAGAAAGTTGCGACGTTTTTAAAAATGATGCGATGAAATAACTTATCTAAGTGGAGAAGGGATTTCACCTTTTTTATTAAACGAATGAAGCAGGATAATTTTAGAATGTTGCTTATAATATATTTTGAAGAAAATAGTACAGGAGGTGCTAAAATGGCTAGGTTAAAATTATTAAAGGGTATAGGACATAATACTGTTCATAGCTATTTAAGTTTAATGAATTGTAGAGACAACGGGTTTGTTTTTAAACATTTATATAATATTGCTAAAGAGAAAAATATAGATAGCATAGTTATAGATATTTTAGGAAGAAATATTAAACCTAAAGCTTTTGAAATTCCAGTAATAAAGGAGTCTTTAGATGATTTAGGAAAAGACTTCGAACGTCTTTTAAAAAATGCAAATATTCCCTGAGACAATGTTTTTTCTGCAACAGCAAGCATCATTTTTAATCTTGAAAACTCACACATTGGTATTTCTGGTGCTGAGCTAGAAAAATATGATTGTCTTGTAGAAATTATAGATAAAAATGAAAAATCACATAAAATTACCGTTAAAGAATGGTGGCGATAGTTCCATGTTAAATGACAATAAAGTTGTTTCTGTAGTGCTTAAAGAAATAGTCTAAAACATTTTTTTAATGAGACAATAAGGAGCGGTTTATGAAAAAAATTATACTTATTGGTTCGGGCGGTTCAGGGAAATCTACATTAGCAAGACGCTTAGGTGAAAAATTAAAAATAAATGTTTATCATCTTGATGCATTATTTTGGAAACCTAATTGGGTAGGTGTTCCAAAGAATGAACAAAGAAAAGTGCAAAATGATTTAATTAAAGAAGAAGAATGGATTATTGATGGAAATTATGGTGGGACAATGGAAATAAGACTGAACGCAGCTGATACAATAATCTTTCTTGATATACATAAAACAATATGTGTTTATCGTGCTTTCAAAAGAATAGTACATTATCGAAATAGAACAAGACCAGATATGGGCGAAGGATGCGAAGAAAGATTTGACTTAGAATTTTTCAAATGGATATGGGAATATCCAACGACCAAAAGACCTGTAATTTTAAAAAGACTTGATCAATTATCTAGGGATAAAAAAGTTATTATCTTAAAATCACCAAAAGAAGTTCAACAATTTTTAGAACAAGTGCAATAATTATAAACTGAAGGGTGTATTTTTTCATTTCCCTAAGTCTATTAAAAACCAACAAATCCCAACTATCCCTTGTAGAAAATTAGGATTTGTTTTCATGAAAGAATACATCTTCTTTTTTAAAGCACTACACTACATTTAATTTACAATAAAGTCGTTCAAAAAACTCTAGTCATGCTATTCAACAATCGGGCCATTTTATGGAATAACACCTTTAAAATCTGGATATTTGTGTTAAAATTTCTCTGTATTGTTTTCTATCTAAACTGGACAAGAGGGGTATTTGGGATTTATGGGAATAGCTTGTAATTTGAACTGCGGACATTGCTCTTACAATCAAAATGTTTTTTTAGGAATTGGATTTAGTTATATACACTTGAGTTCGATTTTAGAATGGTATGAGGAAGAAGAAGGTCGGCAATACATCAGAGAGTTTACTAATAACAAGGAAACGTCTTTTGAATGCTACGACGGTCTATATGTTTGTCAGAAGTGTTGTTACCTATTAAATAAAGTACATTTACATATGAAGTCAGGAACCCAATCTTACACGAACACTCATACTTGTCCTCGATGTAATACTCAAATGCCGTCAAAGCCTTTAGTCGATATTAATCAAAGTGATGTTCTAGATTGTCCAGATTGTGGGCAAGAAAAGCTAAAGGTGAGTTTTTATATGGATTGGGACTAGGAAGTTGGTTCTTAAAATTTCCTTATTAAATTAAAAGAGGCTTTAGCAAAATGACTGTGGAGTTATTTTACAGTTATCGTGTTTTTCAATATTCTACAATCGGGCGCGATTCTGGAATAACACAGATAGAAACTGATCAAACTTTATTCCAAAGCTACACATAAAATCATATTTAAATAATGAAAAAACGCTATTCTTTTAGTGAGGATAGCGTTTTTTACTCTTGAGGGTAGTTAATATTTTTAAGTTGATGGGCATGGGACGAATCCCCTATTAGTTCCATAAACAAAAGATGTGGCTATGTTACAAGAAATACTCAATCACAGCACACCACTAATTATACTCAAATACATTAGAATTAACAGAAAAGAGAAAGATAATGTACTTGATACATTTCTTATTTGATTCCAAAAAACTACTTTTCTTTTTTCCATGATATTCGAAATTCTCCACCATGTTCTTCCGTTTTAATTTTAACCTTATATGTATCATCTTTAGATACTTTAATATTTTTTTGATCTTTGCCATTATTAAATTCTAATATTGTATTATCATTTGAATCCACCACATAAGCAGTTATAGTTCCTTTCTTTGTTGTTTCATCAAAAGAAAATACCCAATTTTCACCTTTTTTCACTTTCATATCTTGAGCTGCTGAACCAGAGAATTTTTTATACTTACCAGATACACTATCTGAAGAACCATGAACTTTACCACCAACAATAGTTCCCTCTCTTGTAAAACAACCACTAAGAACTACTAGACATAAAACAAATAAAATTGTATTTTTAATGATTTTCAACATAATTACTCCTCTTATTCACAATGAAATTTCTACCATTAAAACTTATAAAAATAACTATTATAAAAAATATATATCCTAATGAATAAAAATTTTAATATTAGAGTTATAGTTTCTAAATCACCTTCTATATTTCTAAAAGCGTCAATTCTATTTGCAAGTTGGCTTTCCAACTCAGTAAACCTTTTTCAATTATATTATAATTTTAATCATTTAGAGCGACTTTCTTACTTTGATTAGTCGTTTTTGCTGTTGCGATATATACACCGATTAATACCAAAATCATTCCCATTACTTGTTTCCAAGTCATAATTGAACCATAAAATAATACAGAAATTAAAGTCGTTACAATCGGAGTAAGGTTTAAATAGATACTTGCTTTACTTGCCCCTATTTGTTCTACACCTTTATTGAATATAATATAACCAACAAGAGTACCGCATACAACCATATAAAACATTTCTAACCAACCTTGGGCTGACATGCTTGGTACAAGGTCCCAACCACCTTCAAATAATGATGTAATCGCTAGGAAGACAGATCCCATTACAGTCATGATTGTTGTAGCGAATAACGGCGATACGTCTTTCATTACAGATTTACCAACTAAGCCGTATATTACACCGCACGCTAAGGCTGCTAGAAATAATAAATCACCTACATTAAATGCTAATGAAAGTAACATATCAAGTGACCCTTTTGTAATAACGATAATAACACCAACTAGAGATAAAACTAAACTTATTCCAACCTTGCTGTTCCATTTTTCATTTAAAAAGATAATGGCACCTAGTGTCACAAAGATTGGCATTGTTGCAATAATTAAAGAACCATTAATGGCAGATGTATACTGTACTCCTAAGAAGAAAAGTGCATTATATCCGAAGATTCCAGTCAACGAAACGAGTAATAACCCTTTCCATCTTTTCTTTAAAGAACCAATATGCCATTCAGATTTTATCGTTGAATAAATCATAAGGATAACTCCAGCTATACCAAATCGAAGAGTAGCTGCTACAAGAGGCGGAATTTCTGTTACTACATGTTCTGCTGTTGAGAATGAACCACCCCAAAACAAAGGAACTAATAACATTAAAAAGTATATTTTGTTTGAATTGTTTTGATTTTGCATCTTTGTACCCCCTATTAGTTGAATGCACAAAAACACGTTCATAAGTTCAAACTTATAAACGCATTAGTTAAAAATTAATATCCTGCTTCAATTGCAGATACTAATCCTTTCATATATTCCAAAAAATTACTAGTTGTCAAAGAATAATAAATTTCTTTCCCGTTTTTGTTTGGCATAACTAGTTCTGCCTGTTTTAAAATTTTTAAATGATGGGATACAGCAGGTCTCGAGATGCTCATTTGTTCAGTTATTTGGTTTACATTTAAGCTGTCATTTTTAAGTAAAATCATGATAATTTGTTGCCTGTTCACATCACCTAATGCTTGAAAAATTGGAGTCGTTAACCTAAATTGTTCCAATATATTTTCTCTGTTTTTGCATTCGTAATTTTCCATAATCCGCATCCTTTTAGTTATTATATTCAAATTAGATTCCATCAGCATAGGTTAAATGGTAGTAAGATTCCTACTGATAGTATCATGACTATGTTTATTTCATAAGTATATCATCTTTCACAACAATAGTTAGTAAATATCATAATTAAAATTTGAAAATTTCTTTAGCTTCTACCAGAAGATCCAGCACTTTTTTGCATTCTTCAATAAAGTAATTACTTGTCACACCAATACGTAATCGACCATTACCACACTTTCTTTAAGTTTAATTGAATATTCAACAACTGAAAGGTTTACATTGGATCCCTGTGCATTGTGTGGGGATTTTTTCATAAAGAAAGACACTCTTATGAGTGCCTTCTCTCATTGTTTTTTAGCAGAAGCAAGCAGCTCCAACGATGATTAATAATATGAAGAGTACAACGAGTAATGCAAATCCTCCAGCAAAGCCACAACCTCCACAACTACCACCAAAGCCCATAATAGTTCCTCCTTTAAGTAAGAGGGGAAAACATAGGAGTTCTCATGTAACGGATTCGATTTATTTTATGTTGTTACGAACTAATTGAGCAGGTCCTTTAATAAATAAAAAAAAGACACTCAATGCGTACTTATCAAATCAGTAATTTATTGATAAAAAGACATCTTCATTATTCGAAGATGTCTTTTTATACAATGCACTGAGTTACAATTATTTTAGTACCTTTCTAAATTTGCGACCAAAAGTAAGTACCATACCTGCAAGAACCATCAATATACCCACTGCTGCACTGTTATTTGTACTTGCTCCCGTTTTTGGAAGCTCTTTATATGTATCTTCTTTTTTATCAGAAGTACTATTATTTGAGATATTACTGTTATCAGTATCAGAGCCATTGCTGTTGTTAGTACCAGTACTGCCATTATCAGTGCTAGTATTGGTATTGGTATTATCAGAACCATTACCGTTGTTGGTATTGGTATTACCAGTGTCAGAATCGTTATTGTTGCCTGAACCATTGTTTCCGTTATCAGAACCGTTACCATTGTCCTTATCTTTCACAACTACTTTTTGTATTGTAGTTACCTCATTACCGCCGGAGTCACGAACAAGGAACTTGACTTCGTAAGTACCAGTTTTAGCTGTATCTACTTCACCAAAATGTATTACTTTATCAGTAATATCGCCATCTTCTTTATCAATAGCTTTAACCCCTGACATTTGATCGAATTTGTCTCCTACATTTATATTCACTTCAGCAGGTACAGTTAATACTGGTGATTCATCTTTTAACTTTTCTTTCCCTTTAACCGTTACCGTTTGTTTCGCAGTTACTTCATAACCTTTAGAGTCTTTAACTGTGTATGATAAAACATACGTACCCGTTTTAGAAGTATCTACTTTACCGTCAATTGTTACTTTAGAAGTGATATCACCATCTTCTTTATCGATAGCTTTAACCCCACTCATTGGGTCGAATTTATCATCAATTGTTAATACTGTTTCTTTTGGTACTGTTAACTCTGGTGCTTTGTCTTCAACAGGTTTTTCATTAACTATTATAGTTTGTGTTTGAGTTGCCAAATGACCTGCAGAATCTTTAACTGTGTATTTAATCGTGTAAGTGCCTGGTGTATTTGTATCTATATGACCTTCATATTTTACTTCTGGCGTAATCTCACCATCTTCTTTATCCGTAGCACTTACATCGTTCATTGGATCGAATTTATCTCCTTCAGTAATTGTAGTTTCTAAAGGTACTTTTAGTACTGGTGATTCATCTTTTGTTTCTTCTTTCTCTTTAACCGTTACTGTTTGTTTTGCAGTTACTTGATGACCTTTAGAGTCTTTAACTGTGTACGTTAACTCGTAAGTACCTGCTTTAAATATATCTACTTTACCATCAACTGTTACTTTAGAAGTAAGGTCTCCGTCTTCTTTATCAATAGCGGATACTCCTGCCATTGGGTCGAATGAATTGCCTACATTCATTGTTGTTCCACCAGGTACTGTTAATTTCGGTTCCATATCTGGAGTTTCTTCGTTTTCTTCTACAACAACAGGTTTAGAATCAGTTGCTTCCCAAATAGAAGCGGCTAAAAGTGGATAATTCAAATTTTCTATTTTTTGTCTTGTTTCTAGTGTAGCAATTAGCCCCCATTTATCAAAGAATGGAAGTAAATTTTTCTGTGCAATCTTAGAAGTATTATAAATGAAATCTTGTATTTTCTCGTCACTAGTTTTAGGAAGTTCCTCGTTCGGAATTGCACGGTATAATTGATGTAATTTCGGATAGAATTCTTCCCCAAAAGCTAAGTCTAATTGCCAAAACATTGTTAATTTGACGAAGAGATCATCAATTTTATTATAGTCTTTTTCGGATTGAGGCTTATTTAAATAAGTAAATGCTTTGTCATATGTTCCGTTCTCTAACCTCGATTTATTTCCAAAAGCTCGTTGTACGGACATACTATAAATATTTACAGTAACTTCCCCTAATCCATCCCATGTCCAAGGAAGTTGTTGCCTTTGATGACCAGCTTCATGCCAAGGTCCCCATCCATTTTCTGTAAAGTCTTTCACATTTAGTACATGCTGAATTGCATCTCCGACATACGCAGTTCTACCATAATACGAATACATATAAAGAGTTGAGTAATTATCCTCCACAAAGTGTACATAATGCTTGTCCGCTTCCTTTTCAGATAAACCAGAAACTCGATCTTGAATTCTAATAGATTCATCTAATTTTTTTAAGAGTTGTACAGGATCTGTGTTAGAACCTATTAAATATTTTTTCACTCTTGCAGGACTTGCGGTTATAAGTACACGCTCTCCTTTTAGTTCCACCGCATGGGCATTAGGATATTTATCTAGCATGTCTACTAAATCTTGTTGTGTATGTTTTCCTAACTCAAACAGAGGGCTAGTTGTTCCACCTGTTTTTATCTCCGTCTTCACTGTTCCACCTTGCCCTGGATTATATAAATAAATCATTCCGCCATTTGGAGATTCGATTGTATTTTCTCCTGGTTTTAAAGTGAACGACTTTATGAGCGAATCTTGATTCCATGCACCATCGTATGAGAATGTTCCTATATAAGCTTGAATATTTTGTGTTCCTTCAACTTGAATGGTGATTTTTTCGTTTGGACTTGCATATAGTCCAGTTGGTTCATAGGGGCTAAACTTAAATTGTCGTCGATCATTTGCTCTAATTTTTTCTGGATCTCCCTTACCTTCAACATAAAAAACATGTTCCGCCGATACTTGTGTCTCAGCTGCAACTTTTGTTATTCCTGTTACTCCTCCCATAAATGGTGAAGCAAGTACATTCATAGCTATTAATGTTTTGATTGCGACCCCTTGATGCCTTTGTTGGGTATCTTTTTTCATTCTGTACCACAAACCTTTCTGTAGTTTTACAAGTTTAATAGTTCAATACATATTAATAAGTTTTATATAAACATTTTCACATTAGTGAAATGTAAAACATGAGTATAAACGGAGGATTCGGTCCGGGCCTCTTCGTGCTTTGTACAAGCTGAAAACAAAAAGGATGGTGAGTGCAGGTTACCTTCTTTCTGAGTAGAAGGGATTTATATACAAAAAATAATCATCATTAATTATAAAGAAAATTCAGAAAAATTATCTTCTGCAATTTTTAGTTTATTCATAATTTTTTATCACCTTGATTTTAACATTCACTATATAATATGACAATTAAAATATGACATTTTTCGTTAAATATCGACAAAAAATCCTTCATCACATCTTTTGATTGGATGATGATATAAACAAATATAGTAATGAAGAAATATCGAGCAACAAGTATTAGCAAACATTATAAAAAATTAATTATTGATATCAGCTAATACTTATTGTTACATTCGGTTCCATTCCTACATCCCCCCTATATTTAATACTTATCCTTACTCACCTTTAACAATCGCTCAGAATAATATGTACCTAGAGGGTGTGACAATATTGAAAAAAAACATTGAAATTACAAGAGATATACAAGTCATACGGTCTATCCAACGCGATCTCAATATTGTGACAGTCGCACTATTACTAACTGGACAGATCACTATTATAGGAGTCTTTGTGACACCAGGAGGTTTTCGCGTTTCATTAGGAGGACCATTAACAGGAGAAAGTCGACTAGAAGGTAAATTCGAAAAACAAACTGCGAATATGATTATTGATGTAATAGACGTTATCCTCGCCGCACTATTACTCAACGATGAAATTGGAGTTACGGGGAGTTTTATTGCACCTGGTAGATTTACTATTAATGTGAGTGGACCAATTTTTGGTGTTCCTAAACTTGAACCTACTCTCCCTTACTTGAAAAGGGATTATAAGTTCTTCCAAAAAGTTGTGTCCAAACATTTTCATGTAAATCCTAACTTATTAAAAATCCTTACAAAGGAATGATAACATGGCTTTAACAGATATTCCCACTATTCACCCATCTAAAAACGGAGTCTTTCTTTTAGCTCTTCCTTTAATTATTTTTATCTTCTTTTTTACTCAACCTAAAGTAGAAACAAAATAATACTCTCGCTAACTAGGAAAGAGCTTATTTCTCATCACCAAAATTCTAGGTTCTTTTTTACAAATTCCAGAACCAAAAACGGCTTGCATATTAAAGCAAGCCATTTTTGGTTCTTTCCTATAACCTATTCTAAGCTTTTTATTCCACGGTTCATCTTTTTTAAAACGATATTTCCCTCTTTAGGTAGGGAATATCAACTACTTGTATCTCATCTCAAAGCTCTCTTTCTTTCCATCCCATTCAATTGTGACAAGAAACACTTCTTCCTTATCACGCACTGCACAACCTGAACATGACGATTTTAATTGAATCGTTCTCCTTTCAATAAATCCTGTTCCCTCTTGTTTACTACTATTATCTTCAACTCTCCATTTTACGTCATTGATTTTTTCTCTATCTTTTCCTTTGTAAATAATTGTGCCTTCTCCAGATTCACTCGTATCTGTCTGTGAAATTATATACTTGCCTTTCCAATGCTTACTTTCTCCAACATATGAATAGGTGCGATCACAACCACTTAACGTCTAAAAACATATCATTACACTAAACAGCATTATGTTTTTCCTCATACCTTCCACCTTTTTAGATTTTATTCGGATATCGTATCTCTATAAATCAATACGAAAAAAGGTGTAGTTATATTATTTTCCGTCCTACAAAATGGATACATTATAAACACTCAGGGAATGTTTTACAACTTTTTTCTTGTTCCATATCATGTCCAAAGAAAACAATAGGTTTTTCATCCAAAACAATTTCTTTTAATCGTTTGATAGATTGTGAGGCCATTTCTGAATCAAATCCTGCGAATGGGACGCCCTGCTCAAAGTTTTCCTGCGTGTAAGATGCATCAATCGTTAGTAAAACAGAACCTGACTTTTCCGTTTTAACAAATACTGATTGATGCCCTGGGGAATGCCCTGGCGTATAAAGCAACTGAACACCTGGCATTACTTCATAATCTCCCTCAATCATTTGATAGTTCAAATTTGGTAGTATGCATTCCTTTAAATATTCTTCTCTATGTAAAGCAGCATCATGTTCAGTTCGTTGCACAATAATGGGTGTATGGTTGAAGTTCCCATTCCCCCCAGCATGGTCAAAATGCAAATGAGAACTAATAACACAGAGAAGATCTTCTGGCGCATAACCTACCCGCTTTAAAATATTTATAACTCTATCATCCGGTTTCATTTTCGGGAGGATCTGTCCTTCAACAAACGTTCCCTTAAAAAGATCTTCATTATCTACTGCGCTTTCTGGCATTCCTGTATCTATCAAAATTGGACCTTCTGTCGTTTCCACCAGATAGCACCAGACTGGTAAATTCAAGAGTTTACCCGGAGTAAGCGTACTATTAACAGAAGAATGATCCAACATGCAGCGGCCAGCTGGTAAAAAGTAAAGTTTTTTAACCGTCATTCTATATCCACCTTCTCGTATCAGTTTGGATAAAACAGTACTATAATACTTCCGCTAACAACAAACTTTCTCCTTTTATCTCTTTTTTCACTATAAACTTTTCTTTACATTTTCATGTATCCATCTCCGCATCACCTGTAACTCCTCATTTGAAGCAGTTCCTTCCCCGTATCTCACTTTCTCATAAATCGGAATAATAGTATCACCTTTATGGATACGGGAAAACCATTGCTGCATCGTCTCTTGTAATCTTCTCTTTTCAAACTTCGGTAATGTCATTTCCCATTTGATTAACATTGCACGCACTTCTTCTATTGGAAGGATTAAGCTATCTTGCTCTTCTTGTTCTACATTCCCCTCAACTTTTCGTATTTCTTTTTGTTTCGTATCAATAAGATGGATCTCCTGCTTCTTATTCCGTATAAGACGAAAGATGAAAAATATGATTAATATTACTAAGACAAGGATGCCAATTTGTATAAATATATTTTCAGTACTAACGCCTAGAAATTCTATGCCACCAAGTGGCACCTTTCTATCTCGAGGAATTCCTTTGTGGTTCTCTTTCCTACAATACCCACTTTTATCAAAATCTGGTAAATCTTCTATTTCATATAATCCTCCTGAATCCTCTCCTGGTTCCACCGGCGTTCCTTCTCCTGTAAATACCCATTTTCTGGGCATTTGTGAGTCACCATCCTCTCCTACCTTTGATTGAGAAGAATCTAATACTTGTTCCTTTGCAAAAAAGACCCCTTCCGTTATTCCAATCGCTAATACAAAACAAAGACCAATAGCTAGGAAACAAAATATAACACGCGATCCCCATTTCAATGTATTCACCGTTCCTCCCTTTACTTCACAATTTGTATCCATCCTTTTTGTTTTTCAGGTGGATATCCTATAATTAATGGAATACATCCTGCTTCTTGTCTGCGAAATCCTGTTTGATAAAAGAAATGCGTATTAAGCGGTGTATCTTTTTCCGTTAATGAAGACAACAAATCCATTGCTTTATAAAGTTGTTTTCGGTGCTTTCCGCCCTTTAAATGAATGACACCTTGTTCCCGTACTCCATTTATCCATAGTTCGAACGAGCAATCTTGTGAAATTAACTCCCGGCATACACCAGCAGCAACTTGAATTAAATATTCCATATCGGTGCGAAGTGTATATCCCGTTTTACCTAATAGATTTACATATAATGCATACCGATCGCCTTGCGTATATTCATACTTTTTTGCACTAATAACTCCTGTTTTCGCAGTAGCTCCCCAATGAATCGAACGAAAGGATTCCCCTTCATACTCTTTCACACCTACTATTTTCGTTTCATCATATAACGGAGAAACAGCCGCTCTACGAAATCCGTGTTTCCATGTTGTCATTTCTGGTATTGTTACTTTCGACATTTGCGGAAGAATATGAAATTCAGGGAGTTTCTTTTGTTCAATAGGCAAGTAATACGTTAAAAGACCAAATGGATCTGATATCATGAGTTCCGCAGCTTGCCACCCTTGTCTCCCTCTTTCATGTGCATTTCCCTCTAACATAATTGTTATCATATCTCGCCCTTCTAATTGGAGAGGAATTTGATACGAGTGATGCGAACGCTGCATCTTCTGATCCGTTTCCCACTCTATTTGTTCATTAGAGCGAAACTGAAGAGCTGCTTTAAAAATTGGAAAACGTGCTTCATTTATAATCTGCACCACACATTCTCCTCTTTCGTTCATAAATAGCCTCTTTTGATTTTGGGAGATTTCCCATTTCACTTTCATGACTGCCTTCATATACAAATACAAAAATCCAACTAGCAACAAATAAAACAAAAAGATAGCCACAATGAAAAATTGATTGGTAAACACGACGAGTATAAGACAAAATGCGCCGATTCCCACTATAAAAAGTGGCTCTAACAACGGATGTTTCCTTGTTATAATTTCATTCATACGCTTTCCACTGGCACTGCAAGTTTTTCTAAAATGCCTTGCAGCACATCTACTTTAGTTGTTTTCATATCCCCTTCAATCGTTAACGTTAACCGATGGGCACAAACCGGGGATGCTAAAGTTTTCAAATCATCAGGAGTTACATAATCTCTTCCTTTTAATAAAGCTCTTGCTTGAGCGGCTCTCATAAAAGCTAAAGATCCACGCGGACTAACTCCAATTTCTACTAAATCATGATTTCGCGTCGCTTCTACAATATCAAGCAAGTATTCTTCCACCTCATCATGTATATGAATCTTTTTAGATTGCTCTTGCAACTCCAATATGTCAGAGAGAGTTACAACGCTTTGTAAATCGTTAAATGGATTGTTTTCTTTAAATCGTTTTAACATTTCCTTCTCATATTTTCGATTTGGATACCCTTGGCGAATGGTTAATAAAAAGCGATCCAATTGCGCATCTGGAAGTGTAAATGTTCCTGCCGACTCTAAAGGATTCTGCGTTGCCAATACAATAAATGGGCTTGGTAATACATGTGTTACGCCCGCAATCGTTACCGTACGTTCTTCCATTACCTCTAACAACGCTGATTGCGTCCGCGGAACCGCCCTGTTAATTTCATCTACTAATACAAGATTCGCAAAAATAGGCCCCTTCCTCGTTTTAAAATCACTTTCTTTCATATCAAAATATTCTAATCCTACTACATCACCCGGCAACGTATCCGATGTAAATTGAATACGTTGAAAAGCCCCATCAATACTTTTCGCAAGTGTTTTGGCTAATGTTGTTTTTCCCGTTCCTGGTACGTCTTCTAGTAAGACATGTCCGTTGGCAACTAGCGCGATCATTGCTAAATCAATTACTTCTTCCTTCCCTACAATAACTTTTGAAACATTTTCTTTAATTTTCTCTAATATAGACATATTTTTTATCACCCTTAATCGTTTGATTTTTCTGATATTTTAACACGATATCCTTTTTCCATAAACCGGAAAATGAATTGGATTTTCAATTCTTATTCCAAATATAATCCCAAACCTTTACAATCCCCTTTGTTCACATAAAGTTCAATTATTTCATATAATCGAATACCTTATAATTATGATACAATAATTTTAAACTTGTTATACTATGACTCCTGGAACACTAGGAGTCTTTTTTATGTAACCACCATAATTTGAAAATACAATAGAAATTTACAAATCGAAAACCCACATTATAAAATTTGCACCAGGAGGTATATAATGAAAAAATTATATTATGCATCGTTCGTATATTTAGTAATCGGTTTATTATCAGGTGTATTCGCTAGAGAATATGCAAAATCAAAAGGTATTCTAGGATCCACTCTGCTAAACCTTTTACATACACATACGCTCGTACTTGGGTTTTTATTTTTCTTAATTGCCCTGGCATTAGCAAAAGCATTTTCATTTCATAAAGTGAAGGGCTTTAATAGTTGGTTCATCGTCCATAATATTGGATTAATTTTAACCCTTTCTTCACTGGCAACTCGAGGGCTTCTTCAACTAAATGGTGCTAATTTTAAAGAATTAACCTATATAATTGGATTCTCTCACTCTCTCATTGGTCTTACCCTTATTTGGTTTATGATTCTATTAAAAAAATCATTCAAAATGTAGTGTGTAATAAAACTTCAGCCAAAACAAAAAAGAGCCTCATATTACTTATGAGACTCTTTTTTCTACATTAAACAGACTCTATAACCTTAGAGCTATAAATAAACATGCTACTCATCTTTTTCGTACCAGAAATATACATAGTTTATATTTATAAATTTAATATCATTTTAGCAACCATAAAGTAAATGATTAGTCCAGTGCCATCAACAAACGTTGTAATGAACGGTCCGGAAACAACGGCAGGGTCTAGTTTGAATCTTCTGATAATCAATGGTAATGCAGCGGCTACAATAGAAGCCCAAACAACAATAAACACCATTGTCATTGCTACAACTTGTGCAACTTCTATTCCAACTCCTAATATATATGCACGAATTAGACCTGCTGTACCAAGCGCAAGACCAAGGAGTACACCAATTAACATCTCTTTTCTTATAACACGAAAAATGTCTTTAAACTTCACTTCCCCGATACCTACTGCACGAATAATTGTTG
This sequence comes from Bacillus sp. AFS023182, assembly GCF_002560575.1. Lineage (NCBI taxonomy): Bacteria > Bacillati > Bacillota > Bacilli > Caryophanales > Bacillaceae > Bacillus > Bacillus sp. AFS023182. Next base: position 28,523 of record NZ_NTRO01000011.1, read on the forward strand.
CTACAACCTGTGTACCTGTGTTTCCTCCAGTACCTACTAGTAATGGAATAAAGAACGCAAGTGCGACCACTTTGTCAAGTTCATCTTGAAAATGGTGAAGTACTGTGCCTGTATATGCCTCAGCCATGAATAGAAGCAATAACCAGGGAATCCGTTTAGAAAAAATCCTCCAAATAGAAGCTTCAAAATATGATTGATTTAATGGTTCGCTACCACCTAACCTCTGGATATCTTCAGTTGCCTCTTCTTCCATTACATCCATTACATCATCAAATGTTATGATACCAATCATTTTTTTATCAGCTGTTGTTACAGGTAAAGCAGATAAATCATGATCTGTTAACTTTTTTACAGCTTCTTGTTGATTGGCTTCAGCATATACTGAGATAATATCTCGAATCATTATGTTTGATAAGATTTCCTCATCCGATGCTGATAATAACTCACGTATGGAAACGATTCCTTTGAGGTGTCCGTAGTTATCTAGAACATATATATAGGATACCGATTCTACATTTGTAGCAATTTTTCTAACATGCTCTAAAGTCGTTTTTATTGACCAATCCTCTCTAGCTGAAATATAATCACTCGTTACAAGACTACCTGCTGTCTCAGGTTTAAATTTCATTAAATCCTTTACCTTTTGTTGCGTTTCTTTATTTAAATACGACATTAATTGTCCATCTTTATTAAGCTGAATAGCTAGAAACAAATCAACAAGCTCATCAACTGGTTGCTTATTCAGCAATATTTTAGATTTATCTCTAGGTAAATTGATTAGGATCTTATACTGTTCGTCTGGACTCATATGTCTAAGGACTTTAGAGCTTTTTGTAATTGGGATCAGATCTATTACTGATACTTGATCTTTAAGTGGAAATTTTTTAATTTCTTGTGCAATATCATATGGTGGATCACTCAAAAATTCTTCTACCATAAAAATATTTTCTGTTAACAAAAGCTGCTTTAATTTATTTTTCATCATAATTCCTCCTAATAAATAGTTCCATTAGGTCATTTAATAGTACAAATAATTAGATATCGATGATCGTATACATAAAAAACCTTTACTCAAAAAGGAGTAAAGGTTTTTAAAAATCACAAATAAACAAAGGGTGAAATCTCTTTTTACCATCATAGAGATATATCCCTCCAAATTATCACGTACCTCTCCCTCGTTGAGTTTTAGCACTGTACAGCATAGGTTTGAAACCAGCTACATTAAGAAGGGCCTTCTCTCCGACCGTTCCTGTTGACCCATTGGCGTCTCTCGACATTTTTGGGCAGCAGCGTTTCTCTATACAGGAGCCTCACCTAACAGAGACTATTCAAATATAACTTCAATTTACAGCGTTCTTTTTGATTTGTCAATTTTTTTATAATAAATATATATTCTTTTTAATTTTTGGCTCTGTTAAAAGTATAGTGTTGATATTTTATGCTTCCTCAAATTATTAGTATAATTAACATTTGAACAAGTATTTATGAGGGAGAAAAGTACAAAAGCGTTGACCAACACCGCACAATGCACATTCCTGATACTTAACAGAAAAAGCGATGTCACAATGCGACATCGCTTTTGTATGTATGGAAGACTAGTAGAAAATCTTCTAGCCTATTCCCATTTATAAGTCCAAAATTGTTCAATTTGTAACCATTTTAATGTTGCAGCATCTTTGTTTTGCAACTTTACTTCCGTTTCTTCTAACATCGCTTCTGTTTGTGAACGATGTGCACGTAAAGCCGCTAATTTTTGTTCGAATACTTCACTAATGTTGTTGATAACATCTGGTTCACCTAATACTTCCTCACGATTTTTTGTAATCGCAACTGCATGAATGACCGGACGTGTTTCTTTCGGCATACGTGATACAGCGCGAACAGTAGCACGGCCAAATGCATCATGATCTGGATGAACACCATGCTCTGGATAGAATGTAATAATTCGTGATGGTTGTACATCGCGAATGACAGTTTCAATTTTATCTGCTACAAAATCTACATCTTCAAATTCTAGTGTTTTATCGTGGAAACCAAGCATTCTTAAATCTTCAATGCCCATCGCTTCACATGCATCTTTTAATTCCTTTTCACGGATATTCGGAATCGTTTCGCGGTTCGCAAAAACATTCTTTCCCATATTGCGTCCCATTTGTCCAAGCGTTCCGCACGCATATGTCACAGGTACTCCTTGCTTTCTTAATAAACTAATTGTTCCTCCAGCTGCAAACGATTCATCGTCTGGATGAGGAAATACAACAAGCACATGTCTTTCCATACATTTCCCTCCTTCTTATTTAAATGGTGTTAAGCTTAATTCAAGCGCTACTGCTAAACGCCCTTTATTATCATGCCCTGCTAATAATAAACGATCGTTCTCGTATACTTCCCAATGTGTAATACCTTCAGCATATACCCAACCATGATCCATTTTGAGACCAACTCGGTATGGATTTGTTCCTGTTATTTTCCCACGTTCAAAACGAATAATTGCATTTCGAATAAATGCTCCGACTGTCATCATCTTTTCATTAAAATGTGAAGCGTATGCTCCATTTGTTGTTTCTAAATGAATATATACATCTTTATTTACAAACCGTTCAATTTCATGTTGAATAACAGTACTATCTTTTACTATTTCCATCGGATTTCACCTCTTTAAACCATTTTACGCAAAAATAATGTAAATTGCTATCTCTATATTAGAGGACAAAACTCACTTTGCATAATAATTTGCATTTTGTTTTTTATTTTTTCACATAGAAAAGTTCACTATTCTCCTACTACTCGTAAATAGTTTTCTTTCTTTTTTGAATTTGCTACAATAGAGTTCATGCGGAGGGATATATTTCGACAATTTAATATATATTTTAAAGAAGGTGACATGTTGGAATATTCAGCACATGAAGTAGCAAATTGGCAATATTATTTTGCAATCGCCGTATTTTTAGTGACATACGGATTTATTATTTCTGAGAAATTAAACCGTGCTGTAATTGCACTATTGGGTGCTGCAATAATGATTATTTTTGGCATTGTAGACTTACATACTGCCTTTACATCGCATATCCAATGGGAAACCATTACTCTTTTAATTGGAATGATGATTCTCGTGCATATTACGAGTCAATCTGGTGTATTTGAATATGTAGCCATTAAAACAGCAAAAGCAGCGGGTGGAAAACCAATTCGAATTTTATTATTTTTATCCCTATTAACCGCAGTCGGCTCTGCATTTTTAGATAATGTAACAACCGTATTATTAATCGTTCCTGTTACACTATCGATCACGCGTATTTTAAAGGTACAACCTGTTCCTTATTTGATTTCTGAAGTATTATTTTCAAATATCGGTGGTACTGCTACACTAATTGGTGATCCTCCAAACATTATGATTGGATCTGCTAATAAACACCTAGATTTTAATGCCTTTTTACTCAATTTAACACCAATTGTACTTATTATTTCCATTGTTACATTAGGCATTATTTACCTTATGTATCGTAACAAATTAAAAACAACACCTGAACAAATTGCTAAACTTATGGAACTAAATGAAAAAGACTATATTCGTGACCGAAGCTTGCTCCTAAAATCTCTTTCCATTTTAGGATTGACAATTCTCGGATTTGTTCTTCATTCCATTATTCATGTAGATGCGGCAGTTATCGCGATGACCGGTGCAACGCTCCTCATGTTAATTGGTGTAAAACAACATGAATTAGAAGATATATTTGCTCATGTAGAATGGGTAACGATTTTCTTCTTCGCTGGATTATTTGTTCTTGTTGGCGGTTTAATTGATATCGGACTTATTTCATCTTTGGCAAAAGAAGTGATTGATGTAACAAATGGTGATATCGGCTTTGCAGCGATTCTTATTTTATGGGTATCAGGGGCAGCATCAGCTACTATTGATAATATTCCATTTGTCGCAACGATGATTCCGCTGATTCAAGATTTAGCTTCAGGACTTGGACTTTCTGTTGACTCTCCTCAAATTGAAGTACTATGGTGGGCATTATCACTTGGTGCTTGCTTAGGGGGGAACGGAACATTAATTGGCGCTTCTGCAAACGTAGTTGTCGCAGGTATTGCTAAGCGCGAAGGACATGGATTTTCTTACCTTGATTTCTTAAAAATTGGCTTACCGTTAACAATCGTTGCATTATTATTATCACATGCTTATATATATTTACGTTATTTAATATAAAAAGGTTTGCAGCATATTGCTGCAAACCTTTTTTATCACCAAAATATCCCGATAATTACCAATGCTCCTAAAATTATACCACCAATTTCTCCAACGATTCCTGGTGATAATTGAACACCTTTTTTAACTTCTACAACCGGTCTTTCATGTCTAAGCTGTTGAACTTCACTTTGTAGTTGATGCACACTACCATGCAATTCCTTTACGAGTTCTTTTAACTGTGCTAATTCTTCATTTACTGGCTTTGTTTTTTCTAAATTCATATGACATGACTCCTTATTTCAATTCATATGTTGTAAAATTTCGCCAGTCGTTATCCTTTTCCCTGCAATTACATCCGTATTACCAAATATAAATATAGCAAAATTTTTACGATTAATTTGATATGTTACAACATTATGTGCGATTACATCCTATGTAAATCAATTTTGAGTCTTTAGCCATTCATCTCGCAATATACCCATTATGATACGATCAAAACTCTTCCCATCCCGCTGAACAGCTTCTCTCATACACCCCTCCACCTTAAATCCAACCTTTTTATAAACTTCAATTGCCGATTTATTATATGAAATAACATCGAGACCTACACGATGTAGGTTTAATTCATAAAAAGCATATTTCAGAATAAGGCGTAATCCTTCCGTACCATATCCCCTACCTCTATAATTCTTATCACCTATACCAACTGCTAACAACCCAGCTCTATTATTCCACTCTATGCTATGAAGTGCCACAAAACCAATTAAAATATCATCTTGAATCGTTCTTAACATAAAAGAAACGCCATTTGATTTTTGTCCTTTTAATAACTCATATTCCTTTAATTCATGTAACGATTGTGGAACTGCAGCGTCCGTATCTACATTTCTTAAATACTCACTATCTTCTTGCCAAATAGCCATTTGCTCAATATCTTCAGCTCTGATTGCTGATAACTTAATATTTTCACCTAGAAAAAGATTATTCAATTTCGTGTTCATTTCAAAAATCCCCCTTTTCAATTCTGGGGATAGCTCTGTAAGTTAATAAGCCTCTCTATCCCCTTGTTCCATAACCCTCACTACCAATGAGATACTTACGATACGCGATATCATTCATCCCCTTTTAATATGTATAAATTTATTGTACTTATATCAGACTATTCATTCAACTTGTTTATATAGAAACTAGCATAGCGACTGTCCTTACAAACAAAGAAAAAAACGATATTTGTTCTTCATCCAAATATCGGCTTTCTCTTCTTTCAAAACATCTATTATTCACTTTTCTTCTTACATGCAAAACAAATATTTCTCCCCTTAATACATGTTTCCAATTGACACTCTTGTTACATCTATGAATTGCTGTAATGGCGCTGTAATCCACTTATCTCTATGCCAAGCAATCTGTGTAAAAATAGGAGAGATTGTATTCTCTAAAACTAACTCCTTCATTGTACCTTGTTGTATCTCTTTTTCTACTACCATTGCTGGTAAAATAGCTATACCTAAGCCCGCAATTACACATTGCTTAATTGCTTCTACACTAACAAACTCAATTTTATTTGCAGGATATACATCTTCTGCCCGGAATAGTTCTTCAAATATAGTACGATAAGAACAGCCAAATTCTGTTAACAAAAGTGTTTCACTTTCTAAATCCTTTGTAGACATTAAAGATTTTTCAAGTAAAGGATGATTAGGAAATGCTACTATTTTCAATTCTTCTCGAACTAACGACTCTACATGCAAAGCATCTTCTATTTTACATTCATCTAAAATAAAGGCTAAATCAAGTTTTCCCTCCATCAGTTGCTCCTTTACAGCCTCATTTGAATGAGCAGGTTTGAATATAAGTCTTATTTGCGGGAATTTCGTCTTAAATTCCTTCAAAATGGAAGGAAGCCGATATGTGCATTGACTTTCTTGTGCGCCAATCACTAGCGTACCAGATGTTGTTTCCTCATCTTGCACAACCATTTTCGCTTCATAACTTAACGCTATTATCTTATTGGCATATAGTTGAAACTTCCGTCCTGCTTCAGTCAAAAAAAGGCGTTTTCCTAATCGTTCAAACAACGTTGCTCCTAGCTCAGCTTCCAATGCTTTTATTTGTGCCGTGACACTTGATTGAGCAAAATTTAATATTTTAGCTGTCTGCGTAAAGTTCAAGTTTTCTGCTGCTGTTTTAAATGTGATTAATTGTTTTATCTCCAAGACACTTTCCTCCTTCTAATCAATATTTTCGATTGATTAGATCTGAATAATCCTCTTTGCCTATCAATATTTATATTGTATGATAAGAACCAATAACAAACAATATTGATTCATGTTACAAATTGGAGGTATTTCATATGAAAGCACTTTGTTTCGAGGAATTCGGAAATGCGGATGTATTAAAATATCAAGAAGTTTCAGACCCAACTATAAAACCGAATGAGATTCTCGTTCGCACAAAAGCGATTGGCCTAAATTTTGCTGATATATATAGACGTAGAGGTAACTATCATCTTGTTGGTAAACCACCTTATATATTAGGGTATGAGGGTTCAGGAATTGTAGAGAAAATCGGCGCTGAAGTTACGGACATTTCTGCCGGTGATCGCATTGCATTTGCTGATGTACCATTTGCAAATGCGGAGTTAGTAGCTGTTCCAAAAGAAAAAGCGATTCTACTCCCGGACTCTATTTCCTTCGAGGCAGCCTCTTCCGTCTTATTACAAGGGTTAACTGCTCATTACTTAACAAAAGACAGCTACAAAATAAAAGCTAGTGATTTTGTTTTAGTTCATGCAGCTGCCGGAGGGGTTGGGCAACTTCTCATTCAAATGATTAAAATGCAAGGCGCACAAGTAATCGGTCTTACTTCATCTAAAGAAAAAGCAAAAGCAGCTTATTCAGCTGGAGCAGACTATGTATTTTTATATTCAGAATCATGGTGTGAGAAAGTACTACAAATTACAAAAGGTCATGGCGTAGATGTTGTATACGAATCAATAGGTTCTACATTAGAAGAGAGCTTTAAGACTACAAAAACCGGTGGTACGGTTGTATTTTACGGAATGGCCGGCGGTGATCCTGCTCCTGTTGATCCACGAATGCTGATGGATACTTCGAAAACTTTAACTGGCGGCGATCTTTGGAACGTACTCACAACGTATGAAGAACGCAAACAACGTTCCAATCAACTATTTGATTGGATTACTGCTGGAAAATTAAACATCCAAAATCCAACTACTTTCTCTTTAGAAGATGGTGCTAAGGCACATCATTTATTGGAAAGTCGAAAAAGTACGGGGAAAATTTTATTAATACCATGAACACTTCGACTTAAAAATCAAAAAGATAGCTAGAAGATTTCTTCTAGCTATCTTTATCTGTGCTACTCAGAAAAAGCTTCCGAATATTGAACAACGCCTTGCACATTTTGAAGAGCATTCTCCGTTAACTCCATTGCCATAAATACTTCGTCTGGCACCTCAAATGGCGCTCTTATATTCCATAGACTAGCTGATTTAAAACCAAATTTCGGATAATACTCTTTATGCCCTAAAACAATTATAGAATGATATCCGAGCTCTTTTGCTTCTCTTAATACATTCGAAATCAACAAGCTTCCAATTCCTTTTTTCTGATAGTCTGGTGCAACAGATACTGGAGCAAGCGCTAGCGAATCTACAGATTTATCACCATTGACGATTTTTATTTTAGATAAAAGGACGTGACCAATAATTTCTTTATCTACCGCTACTAATGATAACTCTGGAATAAACGCATCAGATTTTCTAATACGATTTACAAGTTCGTGCTCTTTCTGATCGCTAAATGTTTCATGTGAAAATGCTTGTTTTACAACCTCTTCTGCCCTTTTATATTCTTTCTCAAATTCTTGTCTAATCTTTATATTTATAGCCCCTCATCCTCTATTCTTTCTTATTTCTTTTTGAATTTTACGCAACGCTTTTTTCGATCCACGCTCTATATCATGCTGCATTTTCCATTCTTTATAATCCACAAACAATGTGTCTAAATCATACCCTTCTGGATATAATTCCTTTGCCTGTACTTCTAAAGAAATTCGCTTAACGTTTACTTCAATGAATTGGGCATTATAAAACACAACGATATTGAAGAAATTGTCTTTTTCTTTATATACAATTCCAAAGTCATCATAGTCTAATAATTTCACACGGTCCCCTTTTTTATATTCATCCTTCTCTTCTGCTTTCTCTTTGACAATCTTAGGCTTTCTCAGTCTACTTTCATTCACTCGCTCTAAGCGGTACTCTTTATTTTCCATATAGCCTTTCGCTCTTTGCAGTACGTTTTCTCGCACGTTCATTTTTCTAGAAATCCATAGAGCATTACTCTCTCCTGATTTCCCTATCATTAACTTATACATCGGTTCCAATGTTTCACTATTAAATTGCATCGCCGCATTCATAAAGTCACTGTGCATTTCTGAAAAGCGTTTAATTTCACCATAATGAGTAGTTGCAACAGTCGTACAACCCATATGATAAAATTCTTCTAAAATAGAAATTGCAAGTGCAGCTCCTTCATTCGGTTCCGTACCGCTGCCTATTTCATCAAATAGTAAAAGCGTATTATTATTTGATACTCTCATGATTTCTGAAAGGTTTTTCATATGAGATGAAAATGTACTCAGTGCATTTTCTATACTTTGATTATCGCCAATGTCTACAAATATATTTTCAAAAACAGCAATTTCCGTTTCCTTGTCTCCAGCGATGTGCAATCCTGACATTGTCGCCAATGTTAATAGCCCAATTGTTTTTAAAACAATCGTTTTCCCACCAGCATTTGGTCCTGTAATAATTAAGCTCCGATAGTTTTGCCCGATTTCAAAATTAAGCGGTATAGCTTCTCCTGCTAATAATGGATGTCTGCACCCTACTAACTTTACATACCCATAATCATTTAATTTCGGCTCTACCCCGCCAATATGTTTACTACATTTTGCTTTTGCAAACACCATATCGTATTGACTAATCAGCTCCATATTAATCTTAATGTTATAAATGTCCTCTAAGATCATTCCTGATAAAGTAGCTAATATTTGATATTCTTCCATCGCTTCTTCAGCTTTTAAGCTCGCTAGTTCCACATTTAAATTTGTAACAGTATTTGGTTCTATAAAAACTGTTGAACCCTTAGAAGAAATTTCAACAATTGTTCCTGCAACTTGATTTTTATAGGAAGCTTTCACCGGAATCGTATATCGATCGTCTTTTTTACTAATAAAGAATTCTTGAATATATTTTTTATTTGTACTGCTATTTAAAAATTTATTTAAACGTTCTTTAATTTTCCCCTCTACGGAGTCGATATTATTTCGTATTCGCTTCAATTCTTTACTTGCGGCAGAATCAATACTATTTCCTTTAATTGAAAAATTAATTTCTTCTTCCACACTTTTGAATTCAGACATTGAATTCGCATACGATGCTAGTATGGGTGCGAAAAATTCTTTATCCAGCATAAACGTTTTAACCTTTCGACACCCTCTTAAAAAGTCTGATACACTAACTAGCTCAGTTGGATCTAAAATCATTCCCTTTTCTAGCTTTTGAATTGTACTATCGATATTAGAAATTCCGAAAAAAGGTACATGCCCTTCTGCATCTAATATAGCTCGCGCTTCAGTTGTTTCATTCAAACGATTTTTCACTACTTTGATACTTGCGCTTGGCTCCAATTTATCTAACAATTGTTTTCCTAATCCACTCACACAATACGATTTAACTATTTCCTTTAACTCGTTATATTGCAACTTTTCAAAAGTCATTTTATTCAATTTCTATTCTCCTCACTATGATTTACTCACATCAAAAATGAAGATACCTACCCATTAGATTTCAATGAGATATATTTAATTAAATATAACTTTCATGTGATAAAAATAAACACAAAAAAGCTGCGTAGATACCGCAGCTTTTTACATTTACAAGGCCTGTGCAATATATAAAGAAATAAAACCATCTCAAAAAAACATATGGCTATCCCATAATCATTACACGCTTTATAAAGTATTGTAGGTATCTTCATAGGTTATTTGAAATAAATCCATAACAAAGTTAGGGGTTAGAAGTATATAAAAATCCCCTGTTCTCATTAGATTTATTTCATTCAATTTTTTCCTATTTAGAACCTACCGCACTCACAAAAAGCACCTCTCATTAATTTATAATTATGTTCATTGAAATCTAATTTATTGAAATTATCATACTATATGTTACGGCAGAAGTAAAGGTTCCATACTTTACAATATTCTTCTTATTATACTTTAGTCGTAAGTATATATATGGATTATTTATTCAACGTATTACGAATGTTTTCTTATTCGACATTCGATACAATTATATATAAGTAAAATGGATAAGGAGCGATTCACGTGACAGAACTACAAAAGCAATTCTTTTCCAGATTAAATATACAAGAAAGAGAGTCCATTTCATTTGAAGATTTAAACGAAATCCTTCATGCAATGGCACAAGCGATTCCCTTTGAGAATCTAGATATTATTCACGGTACAGTAAAAGAAATTTCAAAAGAAAATCTTCAAGAAAAAATTTTAGTTCATAACCGCGGTGGCCTTTGTTACGAATTAAATCCAACGATGTATTACTTCCTTAAAGATTGCGGTTTTGATGTTCACTTAGTATCAGGAACAGTTTATCATGCCGCTTCTAATACTTGGGCTGTTGATTCAGGGCATGTGGCAACTGTTTTAAAACATAATACTGAATTTTATTTAATTGAAGTCGGTTTCGGTTCAAACCTTCCACTTTCACCTGTTCCTTTCACCGGTGAGATTGTTCATTCCGTTACTGGGGACTATCGCATTCGAAAAGAAACAACTACAAAGGGAAACTATATTTTAGAGATGAAAAAAAATAATGAATTTCTAAATCAGGATTCTTCTCAAGATTGGACATTAGGTTACGCATTTTATATAGAGGCAGTTGATGAAAGAAAATTAAATAAAGCACAAAAAACAATTGTAGAACATACAGACTCCCCTTTTAATAAAGTACCTCTCACCGTAAAACTAACTTCTGATGGGCATGCTACTCTAACAAAAGATCGTTTTACAGTAACAAAGCAAGGAAAACAGAGTAAAGAAGAGATTACAAAAGAGCAATATGCAGACCTATTGCACGCAATATTTGGTATACAATTATAGTCAAACTAAAAATTCTTGTCGTTTCTGACAAGAATTTTTATCGTACAGCAGGTTTTTTTGCAATTTGTTGTATTTCACAGTTATATAGAATATACTAAGCCTTGCTTTCGAAGGAATGTTTACTCGTTTTATCAATTTACCAAGTGACATATCAGCGATAAGTTATACCTATTTTGTATAAATGTTAGCAAGTTCGTATGCAAACTTGTTAGCACTTTTTTATATTTCTTCTATTACCTTCTTATGGGAAAAATTCTGTACCTAAAGGTCCATACCGTGAAGTAAATGGTTACCCAATAAAAGTGAAAGCTGGAGCTCAAGAAAAACATATTCCTAATGCACCTAACTACAAACAAGAGGTTGCAAATGGAAAAAACAAAAGTATCTTCTATGGTGATAATAAAACAGCACAAGAATTACTTGATAAGTTTGCCGGGAAAGGTCAACTACTACCAGACGGTAAAAAAGAAAGAGTAGACTTTGGTAAACCAATTGGGAAATACTATGATCGCGATACTGGTCAATACCTTGAGACTACTAGAGGAATGATTCATTACGGAAAAGACGGTGCTCATATAGTACCAGCAAGACCATAAAATATATAAGAAAAGAGGATGCACATGGGATATGATTCTTTAATAGGAACATTAATAAAATATGAAGATAGTGAAATGATACTAGAATGGAAAAGTGGATTGAGGATAATTGGCGAACTCGATACAGTTTTTGAAACAGACAATGGATTAGATGATGATATAAATTATACAGAATACGATGCAGCTGCATTTAAAGTAAATAGTATTTTATCCCATCCTACTACTAACCAAGACATTGTATATAATTGGTTAATACAAGAGAAAGGTTCATTGGTTGAAATTTCCCTCTATGATGATCCACCAAGTGCAGTATTTTTAGCTGAGGGAAAGAGAGTATGGGAAAGGGAAATACATAAATAATAGTCGCTATTTAAACTTTGACCTTGATTGGCTTTTAGTCTTTCAAGGTTTTTTATAGTTAAATGAAATGTAAATTGATATTTGAATTAGAAGACCACGAAGATAACAAACGTACGAGATTAATTGCAGTCCCTAAAAAACTTATTACTTGATTTATACTTTAAATACGATAATGACAAATCTCGTGAAGCTGAAATTGAAAAGGAAATGGCTTTAAAGAGCAAGAAGCTAAAGTTATGCTAAATTTGAGTTTGTAGGAACTAATAATTTAGGGGAAATTACAACATACCATGTAGAAAGCGGAAAAACTTTTTTGGAAAACGGTGGATAATAGTAAAAATATCCCTGTTATCAATCCAGTAGAATAGAGGTCAAAAAATGAAAAATAAGATATTGATATGTAGAATTGATTCAATTATTGAAGAAGAAATAGACTTTTTAGTAAATAATCAAAAGGTAACAGGTTTTAATGCTTCACCTCAAGAAGTTGTTGTAAATAAAGAATACGAAGCTGAGATAGATATATTTGTGAATGACGCTTTGACAGTAGAAACGCAAAAAGAAGATAAATTCAAAAAAATAGAAAATATTGCTAATGGAAGTTATATTCTTTTTGGAAAAATGTTAGAAAATAATGTTTTAGATGTTGGTTTCTTTATAACTAGTGATTTACTTGAAGACTACAAATATTTAGAGGGACAATATGTCTATTTACAAGTTGATAGATTACAATTATCTTTTGACTAGCTATTTTGCTAGATTCTGAGGGCAAGAAAAGAACTTTTTGAAGAACAAGTCTTCTTTAGGATTGTATACCATGTTACCTGGCCTTGAGTAAGTGAAGAGAAAGTACAGATGGTGAATAATCAACAAAAGAGACCTCACATTTGAGGTCTCTTTTGTTGATTTAAATTAGAAATTATTATTTAAGTGGATGCTCTTTTGCAACTCTTACTTCACATATACATAAGCTTCACTTGCAGTTACATAGTATGTTTGGCCCTTGCTATTTTGTACTTTGTACTGTGGTGATCCACTAACAGTTACCTTTTCATCGATTGTAAATCCTAATCCTGCATCTACAGTTCCAACAAACACCACGTAACATTACAAGGGTTACGTGGTATGCAAACTATGATATAGTGAACTATGCTATATTAAATTTTTACTGGTTGTTCTTCTTGATAGATAATTTCACCATCAATAATAGTTGTTTCTACTTTTAAATCTTTAATTTGGTTTGGGTTGACACTTAAAATGCTGTCATTTAATATAACTAAATCCGCCAACTTTCCAACCTCTATGCTTCCTTTTATCTCTTCTTCAAAACTCGCATAAGCACCATTCCAGGTGTATAGTTTAATAGCTTCCATTACGCTTATAGATTGATTAGCACCAAACTCCATTCCAGACTGGCTTTTTCTATTGACAGCAACATGAATTCCTAATAAAGGATTATAGTCAGTAACTGGTGCGTCCGATCCACCTGCTGCCATGATACCATGATCAATAAAATCACGAACAGCGTACATGTGATTCACACGATCACCATAGTGCTCTACATATATCTCCCCGAATTCATATGGAAATGGAGGATTTGGAATAGGAACCACCTCGAGCTTTTTCATTCTTTCTTGTAAATCTGGTGAAGAAATTCCCGCGTGCTCAATCCGATGACGGTGGTTTTTTCTTGGTGATTCCTCCAACGCCTTTTCTACACAATTTAAATACATTTCAATGGCTTTATCACCTTGTGCATGTACAGTGATTTGATAGCCTTTTTTATGTGCTTCACCTAAAATCCGGTAGATTTCTTCCTCACTATAATAAAGAATACCATAGTTGTTAGAGTCACTGGAGTACGACTCACGGGTTGCAATTGTAGGTCCGGTGCTACTTCCATCTGTAAACAATTTGGCTGGTCCAACTCTAAATCTCTCATCTCCAGTACCAGTTACCACGCCAGCTTCGACCATTTTATTAACAAATTCATGGGAGTTATTTAACTGACATATCATTGCATATATTCGGACACGAATATTCTTACTCTTCACAGCTTGTTGTAGTAAACGGTAACTCTCAGGGCCATATCCACCTGCCTCATGTATACTTGTTATGCCCGCTGCAACGAAATGATCTGATGCAATTTTCATAGCCTTCATCAGTTCACTTTCTGTATAACTTGCAACCTCGCTCATCTCCATATTTGCTGCTTCAATTAACTTTCCTGTAAGCTTTCCTGCCTGATTCTTTTCAATAACTCCCCCATTAGAATCCGGTGTGTTCTCGTTAATTTCCGCAATTTCTAATGCTTTACTGTTCACCACACTTATATGGCCGCAAGTACGGGATACAATAATGGGATGTTCACTTGAAATTTCATCCAGCTCAGTGATTGTTGGATAACGCTTTTCCTTCACAGCAGTTTCATTAAAGCCCCAAGCACGTATCCATTCACCTTTAGGAGTTTCTAAAGCTTTCTTTTTCAGGTCATTTAACAAAGCCTCGATAGAATCAATATGTTCAGCTTTACAACTTACCGCCAACTGATTCACCCCATAAGAAATGAGGTGAATATGAGAATCAATGAATCCAGGAAGAAGGGTTTTTCCTTGCAAGTCAATTACATCCGTTTTTTCTCCTATAAAACTCTTAACCTCCTGATTTGAACCAACAACTGCGATACGATTATCTTTTATTGCTACAGCTTCGACTACTGTATTTTTTTGGTCTACTGTAATAACTTCTCCATTTATCAATACAACATCAGCTTTCATAAACTCAGCCCTTTCGGAATTACTCTTTTAGAGTGATTCGTTCAGTATTTAAAACTATCTCTCTCGATATGCTATTCTGCTTTTTAACAAGATTTGTTCATAACTAGTTAAAGTTGAGCTAAGCATTCTTTTAATGTTTTAACAATAAAAGTAAAGTCTTCTTCTGTGATGCTTAATGGCGGAGCAAGTTGCAAAATATTATTGTAACCTGCAACAGTGTCACCATTTTTACCAATAATTAGACCTTTTTCTTTACAAGCATTGATGACTTTGTTCACCTTTTCAATAGCAGCCGCTTCTTTCATTTGCTTATCTTCCACTAGTTCAATACCTAAAAGAAGACCTTTTCCGCGAACATCTCCTACGTTTGGATGCTCTTTTATCTCCTCTAGTTCATATAGCAGTCGTTCACCTAATTCTTGCGAACGTTCAATGAGTTTCTCATTCTCCATAATTTCTAAATTCTTCAAAGCTAAGGCACATGCTGCAGGATTGCCTCCAAACGTATTCACATGGCGGAAGCGATCATAATCTTCACTGCCTATGTATGCCTCATAAACCTCTCGTCTGACTGCTGTTGCTGACAAAGGAAGATACGCACTAGTAATACCTTTTGCCATTGTAATGATATCTGGTTTGACGCCATAGTTCATAAATCCAAATGGCTTCCCTGTCCGGCCAAATCCACATATAACTTCATCACAAATGAGCAACGCACCGTGCTTCTCGCAAATTTCTTTTACTTTTGCCATATATCCATCAGGAGGCATTAAAATTCCGCCCCCAGTAATAATTGGCTCCATAATCACCCCGGCTACTGTTTGGCTTAACTCCCATGTCATGACACGATCGATTTCATCAGCACTTGCCAGTGTATGAACATCATCTGGATTGCGATACGTATCCGGCGGTGCTACATGCAGAAACCCTTGCCCCAATGGTTCATATTTGTACTTTCGTTGGGCTTGACCTGTTGCTGCAAGAGCCCCCATTGAATTACCGTGGTAAGCGCGATAGCGTGAAATAAACTTATAGCGTCCATGATCGCCTTTTTGTTGATGATATTGACGAGCAATTTTAAACGCTGTTTCATTCGCTTCCGATCCACTGTTAGAAAAGAAAATGACGTATTCGTCACCAAGCCATTCATTCAATTTTTCTGCTAATTTAATAGCAGGAACATGACTTTGTGTCAGAGGGAAGTACGGCATTTCTTCAAGCTGTTCATAAGCCGCTCTTGCAAGTTCTTTTCGACCATACCCAACATTCACGCACCACAGACCGGACATACCATCTAAATAACGGTTTCCATCAATATCTGTCACCCATGCCCCTTCTGCTTTTGTGATAATTAAATTCGTTGGATTAGGGGCCGCTCCTCTCATTGCATGCCAAAGGTACTTTTCATCTGCTTTTTTCAAACTTTGTGTTTGTTCTGTCGCTTGCACAATCACCAACTCCATTCTATCTTTTTATGATTTTACATTACTCTTTCAATAACGAGCCGTAAGCATTTTCTTGCGAGTATAGAATTCTACGCCATCTTTTCCATTTGCATGGAGATCACCATAGAAGGATTTTTTATAACCTGAGAATGGGAAGAATGCCATTGGAGCAGGAACTCCTAGATTGACCCCTAGCATACCTGCATCAATTTCTTCACGGAATTCACGAGTGGCTTTAGCGCTATCGGTGTACAGGCATGCACCATTTGCGAATGGCGAAGCATTAGCAACATCAATCGCTCCCATCAAGTCTTTTACTCGTACTATAGAAAGAACCGGTGCGAAGATTTCATCCTGCCAGATTTTCATTTCCTGTGTCACATTGTCAAAAATCGTTGGGCCAACAAAATAACCTTGACCGTTTGCTGCATCGTCTTCACGTCCGTCACGAATAAGTGTCGCTCCCTGCTCTACACCGGATTGAATGTAGCCGAGTGTCCGCTCTTTATGTCCTTCACGAATAACAGGACCAAGGAAAACATCTTCTTCCAGACCATTACCAATAGTAATAGCGTTAGCCTCTTGAAGTAGTCTATTAACGAGCTCATCTGCAACGTCTTCTTCTACAACCACAACAGCCGCCGCCATGCATCGTTCACCGGCTGAACCGAAGGCAGCATTTGTAATTTCTTTCGCTGCAGAACTAAGGTCCGCATCTTTTAATACGATCGAATGATTTTTTGCACCTGCAAGAGCTTGTACACGTTTGCCGTTAGCTGCTGCGGTTTTATATATATACTCAGCCACAGGTTGAGAACCAACGAAAGATACAGCCTTCACATCCTCATTATCAAGAATGCCATTAACGACGTCATGTGCACCATGCACAACATTTAGTACTCCATCTGGAAGACCTGCTTCTTTAAACAGTTCAGCTAAGCGATTAGCCAATAGCGGTGTTCTTTCAGATGGTTTTAATACAAACGTGTTTCCGCATGCAATCGCGAGTGGAAACATCCAGCATGGTACCATCATCGGAAAGTTAAATGGCGTTATTCCTGCGATTACTCCGATTGGGTAACGATACATCCCCGATTCAACACCAGTAGCAATATCAGGAAGTTGCTCTCCCATCATTAAAGTGGGTGCACCTGCGGCAAATTCAACACATTCAATCCCCCGCTGCACTTCACCGTAAGCTTCTTTATAACTTTTTCCGTTTTCCAGGGTAACGAGCTTAGCTAACTCTTCCCAGTTTTCAATCAATAGCTGTTGATAGCGAAATAGAATACGAGCACGCCGAGGCACAGCGACTCTTCTCCATGTTTTGAATGCTTCTTTAGCAGTTGCTACAGCTCTATTTAAATCTTCTTTAGTCGAAAGTGGCACACGAGCAATGATCTCTCCTGTTGCTGGATTTGGTACATCTTCAATCTGTTTACTTGTGGATTCTATCCATTGTCCGCCAATATAATTTTTCAACGCTTGTACATTTTTCGTTACTACCATCATCAAACCTCCTAGTTTTTAAATAACCGTCCTATGTATTGCACCCTCAAAAGAAAGCGCATTCATATGGCGGTATGTAAAATTATTTGCATAAATCCCACTACATTTCGTCAACATAACTTGAGAGTACAATGTCGGCTTTTTGGTTCGTTAGACTTTATCTCTATTTTGTTCTACTATTCTGAATTTCTTACCCGTGAAATACATAGGGGCAGTCATCTGCTTAGGCCCTCTTCTCATTTCACATTATTTCAGATTGATCTCATGGTTCATTTTATAATTCTTTTTCAAAAACACTGGACAATCCCATTCACAAACAAGGTCTTTAGCCAAGGAAACGATCCAATCCTTTGTAATATGATATCTTTCCCCCTCAACAGTAATGAACACTTCACCATCTGTCACATAGAAAACTTCCTGCTCTTCTACATGCCACGGTCCTTTATTCGGTTCGCCTACCCATGGTTCCCACGTGTCAACACCTAATTTTTGTGCTTCTTCTGCTGTAAGTTTTTTCGCAAAAAACATGATGATCCTCTCTCTTTCTTATTGGTATTTTTGAAGGAATAGATTCTATAAACGTACGTTCTTAACATCCGTATCTTTTAAACGTTTGAACTCTTTTCTTATAAAATATATGGCAATGAGAACGCCTGGAATTTCTGCAGCAGGACCTGCGTACCATATACCTTCTACACCCCAGAACTTCGGGAAAATAAACATGAATGGAAATGAGAAAAACAACATTTTGCTAACATTTATAAACGTTGCAGTCCAGTTTCTCTCTTGGGATTCGAAATAACCAGATACAAGCAAGCTAACTGCATTAAACACAAACAAAGAATTGAATACAACTGTCGTCCAAATGCCCAGTTTCTGCAATTCAGGATTACCACCGGAAAAAAATGAAACAATTGGATCTGCAAAAATGATTAGGATGGCTGTCACAATCACAAAGAAAGCAACCGTAAAAATGATTCCCATCTTAATTGCTTGTTTCACACGCTCAAGGTTGCCCGCACCGTAATTATAACTAATGATCGGTTGCAGTCCTGTCATCCCACCGAGCGCTGCTAAGGCGAGCAGATTTGTAATGTAACCATTTTGAATCGTGAAAGCAGCAACGTGCAGCCCACCACCGTAGCTTTGCAGTAAGTTGTTGAAGAAGATAATTGCAATAAACATCATGAACTGACTTGAGAAAGATGCAAATCCTGTCCAAGCCACCTCACCAATTACCTTAAGCTTAATCCTCATATCTTTTATTTTTGGCTTAAGCTTTGTTTTCCCAAACCAAAAATAAAAGATAAGTAAAACAGGGATCGATTGTGAAATTGTATTCGCCCACGAAGATCCCATCATTCCCATGTCATATTTCACTACCAGAATCCATTCTGTAATTCCCGCAACAACTGCTGCAATTAACCAACTGTTCATTGATAATACAGGTTTTTCATCAATATTTGTAAAAATACTTAGTACAACCGCCAATATCGTTATTGGCAATGAAATCCACAATAGTCGGCTGTATTTCACCGCATATGGAAGTGCCTCCTGACTTGCTCCGAATAAAGTCATGATTTGATTTTCAAAGACCAATCCAAGTATGGCTAGTAATGTTGAGAAGAAAAGAGTAAACCATAAAGTTTGCCCCATAATACTCCTACCTTCTTCAATTTCCCCTTTTCCAAGTCGAAGTGAAATGACCGCTCCGGCTCCTATACCAAAAAGAACGCCAAGCATACGGGTAATAACCATGACCGTAAATCCAATTCCGATCCCTTCGACTTCCAGCTCCTGAAAGTCACTGACGAAATAGCCATCGACAACCGCTACAACTCCTAGAATCACGTTAGCCATAATTCCAGCCAAAGCAAACCGTAAATATAGTAACGGAATACTTTTGGTTCCCAGCACTGAATCATTCGCCGGCTTATTCATTACTTCTAGTTGCTCTATCGTCGATGATGGACGGTTGTCTACTATTTTCATGAGCATGTCCCCTTATAAATAATTTATATAGCAAGTTAAGCTCAATTAATTCGCATACCAACCTACAGGCTTCGCATTCTGATGAATATTGATTTGCTTCGTTTCCATAAAGTGCTCTAGCCCAACAGTACCTAACGCTCTTCCGATTCCACTTTGCTTATATCCTCCCCAAGGACCTTCAACATAGGCGAAATGATAACTATTAATCCAAGTAATTCCCGCACGCAATTTACTAATGACTCGTTTTGCTCGATCCATATCTTCAGTAAATACAGCACCGGCTAATCCATAAATGGAATCATTTGCTTTTTGGATGGCATCTTCCTCATCTTTAAATTTCTCTACAACAAGGACTGGACCAAAAATCTCTTCCTTAACAATACGCATATTCGCATTTACATCAGCAAAGATCGTTGGCGCAATAAAAAATCCTTGATCAAGCCCATTTTCTGTTAAGCGCTTACCGCCACAAACTAATTTTGCACCTTCTTCAATTCCGCTCTTAATGTAATGTAAAACTTCATTCATATGAGACTCGTTTGTGATGGCTCCCATTTCAATGTTCTCGCTTTCCCCGTTGCCAACTACAATTTTGCTCGCACGCTCGGCCAATCTTTCAACAAACTTATCGTAAATGGTCTCTTGTACAAGCAAACGAGATGCAGCTGAACAAACTTGCCCAGCATTGTGGAAAATACCAAACATCGCATTCTCGACTGCAATTTCAAAATCCACATCATCGAACACAATAAGTGGAGATTTACCACCCAGTTCAAGTGTGATTTTTTTCATATTGCCCGCAGCTGCGCGCATAATGCTTTGACCTGTTTTTGTTCCACCAGTAAAGGCGATCTTGTCAACATTATGACTCTCGGCAAGCTCATTCCCAACCTTTGATCCAGGTCCCAATACCAAGTTTGCCACTCCGTCTGGAAGTCCAATCTCTTCGATAATCTCAAAAAGTTTGAATACGCTTACAGGAGTGACTTCAGCAGGCTTAAGTATAATTGTATTTCCTGCGGCAAGTGCAGGAGCAATTTGCCAAACAGCTAACATAAGCGGGAAATTCCAAGGTACAATAAGTCCACAAACACCAATCGGTTCATGAATAATAATTGTGTCTGAAGAATCAGCACGCGTGTAAGATTCCTTTTTCATGCCCTTGATCAAGTCAGCATAATAGCGGAAGCATTGAATCGATACCGGAATATCCACATAAGTGGTTGCACGAATCACCTTACCGTTATTTGCAGTTTCCAAACTTGCAATTTCAGCTGCCTTCTCTTCAAGACGGTCTGCAATCTTATAGAGGTAGTCAGCTCTTTCATCAGCCGATAAATCCGACCAGATTCCGCTGTCAAACGCTTTGCGAGCCGCCTTGATTGCTATCTTCGCATCGTCTGCTGATCCATAAGCAGACGATGCGATGACCTCTCCGTTTGCCGGATTGATAATGTTTCGTCTAGCGCCGGATAACGCTTCTACCCATTTCCCGTCAATGAACATATTAATTTTCATAAATAGCTCTCCTTTACGCAATAATATCTAAAAGTTTGAAACCAATATGTGCTAGATTTACCAGCATAGTTTTCTGATTATAGAACGGGAATGATTTGAGGCGTTCCTTTTCAAATCGATATCCACCTGCACTCCCCGTAACAATCCATTGTGCCAATAACTTACCAAACAATGTCGAGAGAGAAGCACCGTGGCCCGTATAACCCGTTGCGAAATATGCGCCTTCTTTAGATCTGCCGATAACCGGGAAAGTATCAATTGTAACCCCGATAAATCCACCCCAACGGTAATCAATCTTGCTTCCTGCTAGTTTTGGCATGATTTTAACCATGGCATCGTAAACATTTTGGTAAACAGCATCGCCTAAGTTTGGACGAACATCGCCACCGCCAAATACGATCCGATTATCTGGTGTACGTCGGAAATAGTAAAGGAAACTGCTTGTATCAAAAACCATGCGATCTTTAGGAATGACGGTACTCACCAGTGATTCTGGAAGCTGTTCAGTAGCAATAATACGTGCCGAAATTGGCAGTACACCTTTGTTCAGTTCACTCATGATTTTTCCAGAGTAACCATCTGTAGCCACAATAATGTCTTTCGCAGTAACAACACCTTTTTCTGTTACAACTTTCACACTGTTTTGACCGTACTCCATAGATAGTGCTTTCGAATGCTCAAAGATTCTTGCACCAATCGATTTAGCTGCTTCTCCCAAACCAATTGCATAGTTCAGTGGCTGGAACGAGTAACTCGAGTCGTCGACTAAGCAGCCATAATAATGTGGGGAATCAATCTCTTGATGCAACTGATTTCGATCAAGCACGCTTGATTCGTACCCGAAAGTTTTGTTTAAGTATTCGCTTTCATGTTTCAATCCTTCAAAATGCTTGGCTTTGTAAGCCGCCACAATGTGACCTGTTTTTCTAAAGTTACAGTTGATTTGATGCTCGTTGATGATACTTTTAACCAATTCAACACTATACAGGGAGAGATCGTTAAGCTGTCTGGCTTCCTCGGCACCATACTTTTTGGCAAGCTCCTGCATCGTTGGCTTATAGCCTGGCAATACCATCCCGCCGTTACGACCGCTTGCGCCATATCCGATTGTTTCTTGCTCAAGGACAACGACACTCCTCCCTAATTTTTGCAAATGATATGCAGAAGAAAGACCTGTGAAACCTGCGCCAATAATGACAACATCTGCCTCTTCATTTCCCTCAAGAATTTTTCCTTTTTCATAACTGGTTGCAGTCGCTGTCCACAGTGAGAGAGTATCCATTCGATCCATCTTATCCATAGCTAATTCTTCTCCTTTGGTGACATGTATGTTACAATACAGTCAAATTATTCACAATATTCACATTTCGTGAATCTATCATATGACGTGGAGTTTCCTCCAGGTCAATAGCAATTTGAGAGCTTTTTGAATTCATTTTTGCGAAAAAAGTGGAGTAACTCCACTTTTTTCATTGGAGGGGACATCTATGAAAATTGGTACATTTGCAAATCTATTTCACGTTACAACTGATACCGTTCGTTATTACATTGAACTGGGATTATTAATACCAGATAAAAAAAACACCCAGTATCAAATGAACCAATTGTGTCTCGACGACATGGCTTTTATTACTGAGCTGAAAAAATTTCATTTTTCACTGCTAGAAATTCAACAAATTTTATCGTATCAGCGTGTCACAGACTTCTCGGACCATGAGGATATCGACTACTACAACAACTTGCTCATTGATAAAAAGATCCAGCTGATCAAGAAAAAAGAAGACATATCAAAAGCTATCCAATTGATTGAAAAAGCGGTTCAAACTAGCTCACCTTCATCCAAAGAAGAGAATCTTACAGGGATCCCGCTTTCCTTTGTAAATCTGCTCTATTGTCCGAAGTGTCACATTCCACTTGAAATGAAAGATGTAACGATTAAAAAAGTCTACATTCAAACAGGAAGTTTAACTTGTACTTGTGGATACGAGGCAGCTATCGAGGAAGGTATTATCATTACCTCGAACTTGTACGAGACGTCTCCTTATCCATCTTATTTTTACGATAAAGAAACGATTAAAGAGATCAATCCCAAAATGATTAACTTATTTGAAAAAAGTAATTTTTGGTTCCAAAAAGTTCTACAAAATGTAGATTTGAAAAACAAATTAATCGTGGAAACGAACGTTGACGCTTTTGTGTCACTACCCAAATATATCGATGGTCTTGAAACGAGCGCATCCTATGTATTCAGTGGCTATTCACTTGCGATGCTCAAGAAGGTTAGAAAAAGAATTGAGCGTATGAATCCGAAGCCAAACGTCCTTTATATTTTGAATTCTGATTTAAATTTGCCATTGAAACCGCTTAGCATCGATATTTTTGTGGATAGTTTTACAGCAACTGATTTTTCACTGCTCAATCCGCAGTTCCCAATTCACATTCTAAAAAACTATTTCCATAGCAGTTCAACAATTGTTGGCGGGTATTCCTATTATGATAGCTCAGCCAAATCCTTAAAAAATATTTCAGCCTTATATCCAAATTCTAACGAGCATATTTTATATCCAAAATACTTAGAAGAAAATTTATCTGTCAACGAGTTTCAAATCACCCAAAGTGAAAATATCGGTTACTGTACAGATCCAGGACCCTATTTTGATTATCATGTAATAGGCGAAAAATTCCACATGCTAATGTATTTGGCTAGTACAAAAAAATAGCGCACAAAAAGAGACTGTCCGAAAAGCAGGCTAGTTCACGGATGAGACAGCCCCCTTGTAGCTAAAATCATGATTAATCTAAAAAATGGTAGCGCAGGCATAAGCACCCGTGCTACCATTTTCGATTTGATCTATTTGCTATTCTTAAGCAAATTATAGGCAAGTGAAATTAAAAAGACACTTTCCTCCCCTCAGTTTTTCGTTTCCGACAAGACTTTTCATCGTGCAGCAGGGATTTTTTGCAATTTGTTGTATTTCATAGTTATATAGAGAATATACAAACTACATATTTAGAGAGGACATGATTATGACAGAATTTAAGAATAGAATAGATGTACTTAATCAGGAAAAATGGGATTTAACAGCCATTTATAAAACAATTGAAGACTGGAAAAACGACTATGAAAAAATCGAAATTTTAACAGAGAACTTAAAAGAATTCAATGGAAATATCCATGATGGCCAAAGTTTACTTACTTATCTTACAAAAAGTGAAGAAGTATCAAGTTTGTTCAGTCTCGTTTATGCATATGCAAGGCTTCAAGCTGACCTTGATACACGCGATATGGAAGCTCAGTCTCTTGTAGACAAAGCATCACAATTACATGTTAAAATAAGCGCCACTCGTTCCTTCTTTTCACCGTTCTTACTTAGTATCGATGAGAAAACATTACATTCTTATATAGAAGAAAATGAAGGCTTACATTATTATAAAGAGGATTTATTTGAATTATATCGCTATAAAAACCATGTCTTAAATAAAGATAAAGAAGAGATTTTATCCCAAATGGGTGAAGCCCTCTCTGCTCCTCAACATACATATGGAATGATAAATAACGCAGACATTACATTTGGAGAAGTTACAACTGAAAATGGGGATAAAGTGAACTTAACTCGCGGGATGTACTCAAAATTAATAAAAGATGAACATAGAGATACGAGGAAGGAAGCTTATAAAGCCTACTATCAACCCTACGTTCAACTAAAAAACTCTATAGCTTCTACTTTAGCAGCAGCTATAAAAAACAATGTTACCATTTCAAAAATTAGAAACTATCCTTCTGCTTTAGAAAAATCTTTATTTGGTGATATGGTTCCAAAGGAAGTATATGATACTTTAATTGATACGACTAAAAGAAATATTAAATCTCTTCATAAGTATAATCATTTACGAAAAGAAAAATTGCAGCTAGATGAATTAAGACAGTATGACTTAAATGTTGATTTAGTAAAAGGCGTAAAACAAGATATTCCATATGATGAAGCATTTGAAATGATGCTTACTTCCCTTTCTCCACTCGGTGAAGAATATCTTCAAACACTCCGAGGTTTTAAAGACAAACGCTACATAGATGTAAGAGAATTACCTGGTAAACGTTCTGGTGCCTATAATTTTGGCGTATATGGTGTTCATCCGTTTATCCTTTTAAATCATAATGATGACTTAAATAGTCTCTTTACGCTTACTCATGAATGTGGACATGGTATGCATACATATTATTCACATAGTTTCCAGCCGAGAATTTCCGCTCACTATTCAATTTTTGTAGCCGAAGTAGCTTCAACAGTAAATGAAGTACTGCTCATTCACCATTTATTAAAAGAAGCAAAAGATATAGACGTACGCAAACATTTAATCAATCACTTTATCGACCAGTTTAAAGGAACTTTCTTTACACAAGTTATGTTTGCTGAATTTGAAAAGATTACGCACGAAATGGCAGAACAAGGTAAGCCACTAAATGCTCAAGCATTCAATGATGTTTATGAGAAATTATTTAGAGAATACAACGGGGACACTCTCGTATTCGATGAAGAAGTAAAATATGGATGGTCTAGAATCCCTCATTTTTACCGACCATTTTACGTTTATAAATACGCTACCGGATTTGCTTCCGCAATTCAAATCGCAGAGCAACTTTTAAGCGGTGATCCTACCGCTCAGAAAAATTATATCGATTTCTTAAAAGGCGGAAGTTCAGATTATCCACTGAACCTTTTAAAGAAAGCCGGTGTCGATTTAACAACATCAAAACCTATTGAAAGTGCATTAGATCGTTTTAGTAAACTAGTTGAAGAATTTTCGTCATTTTAACAAAAAGAGCCTCTTATGCTAGAGGCTTTTTCAAATTTATTTTCCTTCTAATAAATCTTTTGCCTCCTTTCAAAATTCCTGATTACATACATCACTCATTCCATTTTGGACATTCAAGAAAAGAATGTTCAAAATTTGTTTATCCCAATTGAAATTTATTAAATGTATTTTATTTAACTAATGCACCATAAAGCAAGTGATACAAGTCCTCCCTCGATAAATGAATCACCCACCTCAGTTTCCTAATGTAATGAGTCTTCTTCACTATCTATTAAAAAGGCTACTGTATTCCTTGAACGAGACGTACTCTTATTAGAAAAAAATTAAGCACCTACAAAGTCAGGGCCAAAAGCTAGAAACTGCAATTAAACAAGTGCTGAGCAAGCAAAAGCATGTCCCACTCACCCCACAGAACACCCTTCACTCATAGATATAGATTTGAACATGGAAAAAGTACAATTGAAAAAAGAATTGTTAGAGGCAATCAAGCAGGAGTTTTTAGTAGTAAGCAACGTATTTTGCAAAGATTAGAAGAACGAGATCAAGTGCTGATGCAACATATACGAGAGGTACAAAAAAGTTAATATAGGTTAATAAACAAGCA
The DNA here is from genome assembly GCF_002560575.1 of Bacillus sp. AFS023182. Lineage (NCBI taxonomy): Bacteria > Bacillati > Bacillota > Bacilli > Caryophanales > Bacillaceae > Bacillus > Bacillus sp. AFS023182. The sequence goes on from NZ_NTRO01000011.1 coordinate 55,540, forward strand.
CTTTTTCTATTAAAACATAAAATAATATATCTCTTATTCGAAGGGAGGTATAAAAATGAGTTGGAGTAGTGACTGTTCGAAGCGTCGTAATGATTCTTGTAAATGTGAGCACCGTAGCGATTCGTGGAAAGATAAACACGACAGTGATTCTTGTAAGTGTAAACGTCATAGTGATAGTGGTTCTTGTAGATGTAAGAGAGAACATCGTCGTAGATGTTGTTTCATTTGTTTTCATTGTGATTGCAAACATTGATAAAATAGTTCCTCGTTTTTAGTTTTTGGTAAGAAATCATATAAAAAGCTTATCCTTTGTAAGAAAGGTTAGGCTTTTTATATTTGCTACTAATTGCGCTATGTTAACCTTATATGGATTTTTATTTATAACATTTTTTTTAACTCTTCATTCTTTCTTAAATTTTATCGGACACAGTTCTTTTCTATTACCTTGTTTTTTCTTATTCCTCAACTAGAGGCACTTACATTTCACCATGAACTACATAAATGAATATCCGAAAAAAACTTTATACAATTTTAAATGATGAAATACGTTTTAGTTCCACTCATAAAAGTGCTACTATAGATATCAGAACGACTTAATAAAACCAATGATTGATACGTTTTTTATTCATTGATTACAGAGGAAATGCACATAATTATAGATGAATCCAAGAAAGGTTTGTAAAAAACTAGTTTTAAAAATAAAACAACAAAAGGAGATACAATGGAAAAGAAAAAAGAACTAAAAGAAGCTGGATGGAATTTTGACAACAGTTATGCTCGTCTACCAGAGCCATTTTTCGCCAATCTCTCTCCAACACCCGTACGTTCACCAAAGTTAGTCATTCTAAATGATTCTTTGGCAACATCTTTAGGGTTAAGCATAGAGGAACTTAAAAACGAAGAAGGCTTAGCAATGCTTGCCGGCAACAAAGTTCCCGGAGGTGCTTCTCCCCTTGCTCAAGCATACGCTGGGCATCAATTTGGACACTTTAATATGCTGGGGGACGGACGTGCTCTACTAATTAGCGAGCATATTTCTCCTTCAGGTAAGAGGTTTGATATTCAGCTAAAAGGTTCTGGTCGAACACCATACTCCCGCCGAGGGGATGGCCGCGCGGCACTTGGACCCATGCTGCGTGAATATATCATAAGTGAGGCAATGCATGCGCTTGGTATTCCTACTACCCGTAGTTTGGCTGTAGTTTCAACAGGTGAGTTAATCATTCGCGAAACTGCCTTGCCAGGTGCAATTTTGACACGTGTAGCTAGCAGTCATATACGCGTCGGCACGTTTCAATACGCAGCAGCTAGCTGCTCAGTTGAGGAACTTAAAACTTTAGCTGATTATACAATTAAGCGTCACTTTCCAGCTATTCAATCGCAGGAAAATCCATATTTAGCGCTACTTGAAGAAGTGCTGAAGCAACAAGCCAGCCTAATTGCAAAATGGCAACTCGTTGGTTTTATCCACGGGGTGATGAATACCGACAATATGACCATTAGTGGAGAAACCATCGATTACGGTCCTTGTGCCTTTATGGACGAATATAATCCAGCAACCGTATTTAGTTCCATTGATACACAAGGCCGATATGCCTATGGTAACCAGCCTTATATAGGTGTTTGGAATCTTGCCCGATTTGCGGAATCTTTATTACCACTCCTACATACAGATTTGGAACAAGCGACCCAAATAGCTCAAGATAGCCTTTCAAAATTTGGTGCTCTATATGAACAACATTGGCTAACTGGAATGAGAGCGAAAATAGGTATATGTAATGAAGAAGCAGAAGATAAAGTCCTTATTGATGAACTCCTTAAGATGATGGAGAAATATCGCGCAGATTATACGAATACCTTCCTTGCTTTAACTTTTGATACAAATGAAGATACCGATTTGTTTAACAGCACAGAGTTTACTCAGTGGAAGAAAAAATGGCAAGCAAGACTAGGCAGACAGCAGGAATCAAAATCTTCTTCACATCAGTTGATGCGAGACAATAATCCTGCGGTAATTCCACGAAATCATCGTGTGGAAGAGGCGCTAGAGGCCGCAGTAAAACAAGGGGATTATAGTGTGACGGAACGACTGCTCGCGGTTCTTTCAACCCCTTACGCACATTCACCTGAACAATGTGAATACGCTACATTGCCTGCGCCTTCATCCCGTCCTTATCGAACTTTTTGTGGTACGTGAGAAAACATGCAGTCAACACCTTTTCATGATTTACTGTTTATATAACATAATGCTCCTCCTTCACTTGAAGGGGGAGCATTTCTTTCACATGATTCGTATAAAGTGAAGCTTTAATCAGTTGTTTTTTTCATTCCCCACTAGTTATTAGTAGAACCATTCCCTATTCTTTCATTTTAAAGATCTTATTCGGATTCAGAATGTTTTTCGGATCAAGAGCTTGTTTTATATTTTTCATCACAAGAAGTGCTGCCCCATGCTCTTTTTCTTGATATTTTCGTTTACCAATTCCTACCCCATGTTCACCTGTACATGTTCCACCGCGTTCAAGAGCATACATTACAATTTTTTCATTTGCCGCTTCTGTTTTATGCACTTCTTCTGTATCATTAGGATTCACCATTAATAGAACATGAAAATTCCCATCTCCGACATGTCCAAGTACTCCCCCAACAATTCCCATTGCATCTAAAGTCTCTTTGGCATACTGTATTGCATTTGCTAACTCTGAAATTGGCACACAAACGTCCATACTCATCAGTTTTTTCCCTGGATGGCTATGAACATATGCATACGCTAAGTTGTGCCTTGCTTCCCATAATTTATTTCTTGCTGCCGTTTCTGTTTCAAATGAAATAGCATTACATTTATGATCTTTCATAATCTCTTTTGTAAATTCAACATCCTGTTTTAATCCTGCTTCATTCCCATGAAACTCTAAAAATAAAGTTGGCTCTTCTCTATAATTTGTTTCACTATAAAGATTAACTTGTTTCATTGAAAGTTCATCAACAAGTTCAATCCGTGCGATCGGAATGCCAGCTTGTAAAATATCAATCACAGCTTCTACAGCATCATTTACTGCCGGAAAAGATGCTCTTGCTGCCATCGTATGCTCAGGTATTCCATACACTTTTAATGTCAATTCCGTAAAACAACCAAGTGTTCCTTCTGATCCAACGAAAATACCATTTAAATGATAGCCAGATGATGACTTTGCCGCTAAAGTCCCTGTGTGTATAATTGTCCCATCTGCCAGTACCACTTCTAAATCACGAACTTGATCACGCATCACACCATACTTTACTGAAGTCGTTCCACTTGCATTTGTAGCAGCCATTCCTCCTAGCGTAGCATCGGCTCCTGGGTCTACACTAAAAAACAACCCATGCTTTTTCAACTCTTTATTGAGCTGCGAACGAGTCACACCCGGTTGAACTTTAACCAGAAAATCATTTTCTCTTACCTCTAGCACTTGATTCATAAGTGAGAAATCTATTGTAATCCCGTTTTCATATGGAATCACATGCCCTTCCAAACTTGATCCTACTCCAAATGGTACAACGGGTGCTTGGTACTTGTTCGCTAGTTTTATTATTTCACTAACCTCTTTTGTCGTTGTTGGAAATACGACAACATCTGGTAAACTACTAGCATGATAAGATTCATCTTTACTGTGCAATTCTCTCACCGTTTCATTTACTACTACTTGCGTTTCAGGAAGTACCTCTTTTAAGGCAATTATCAAATTTGCAGTTTCAGCTTTCATTTTATTCTCTCCCATCATTTTGTTACAGATTTGATATACAATTTAAGATCGTTTTATAATGATTCATCTGATGAACTATTCCATACATGGTAATCTGAAAAATCAAATAATTCAAGTCTTAATTCGGAAACAATTTAAATTTCGAAATTTCTCTTTTCTTGTTAGGAGATTACTAAAATTATCCAGAGTTAATGTTTGTAACATCAAGAAATTTTGTTTATATTCAAATTAACCTGAATTTAACAATAGACATACAGGATAAATATCATTTATGGGGGAATTAGACGTGCAATTACCAACCTTTAAATATAATCCGAACTCATTAGAATTAGGGATTATAAAAAAAGAACTTACGACTTGTTGTGTTTGCAAAAACGAACGTGAATATGTTTATAGTGGTCCTTTCTATTCCATAGAAAATGTAGAAAGCATCTGCCCTTGGTGTATCGCTAATGGAAATGCAGCTAAAAAATTTGATGGCGAATTTCAAGATTCATACTCTTGTGATGAAGTAAACGATGAAGAAAAATTAAAGGAACTTATCCATAGAACACCTGGATATCGCGGATGGCAACAGGAATACTGGCTAGGACATTGCAATGATTTTTGTGCATTCATTGGATATGTAGAATGGAAAGAAATCGCTCATTTAGAGAATGAATTACAACAAGACTTAGTTGAATTTACGGAGTATTATGGACTTAGTTTACAAGATTTTCAGTATTCATTGGGGCATCAAGGTAGTTTTCAAGGATATCTTTTCAAGTGTTTACACTGCGGTATACACCGTTTACATGTAGATTGCACCTAATATATCAATGTGCGACAACTGTATTCACATCGTAATACTTTATACCAATAGCGCATTTCGTTTCATTTTTCTATAATGATACAAAGCAACAATGAATACAACTTCTTCCTACCATCAAAAAACGAAAAAGAGTCCACTTGTATTGGACTCTTTTGTATATATGTGAAAAGATTTTGAAGTTCCTTTTCCATTTCTTCATGTATATCTTGATTTGCAGCAATAATTCCAAAAGCACCCCAATTAAACATGCAAACCTTTCTCTTTGAAATAACTTAACATTTTCCGGTAATTCTCACCATACTTCTCCTGAAATTCTTTTCCAAAATCTTCTTCAATGTGTTGCATCATCATATCATGGTAAAAAGCGTTTTTTATTACTTCAATTACTGCTGGATGGCTCGTCTCTAATGCAGATGGCTTCATATCTCCTTTGAAACTACCAATTAAAGCTGAACTAGAATCACAGAGAATAGAAAACTTCCTTTCATCCACAGGCCATTCTTCGTCCCTATAATGCTGGAATACATGTTTAAGAGGTGTTTTACATGCTCCCATTGTAATTAATATGACACTAACCCCTTTACATTCAGCTACAAGTAACGCTTCCTCTATATGGTGTAAATCTTCTGACCAAACATCTACAACTATAGATGTTTCTGCATTTGCAATAACGCGACGTGCAGCATTATCTAACGCATTGCTTCCTTGCCAATTATAAAAAGCAGATGCAGGTCTAGGCGGATTTTTTAATTGATTAATAAGAGCCTTCGAAGTTTGTTCAAATTCAGTCTGAACAAGGCGAATTAATTGCTTAATTGGAACAGCATTATAAAGTACTGTCTCCCCTTCTATACTACGGCAAGCTCCTTTGTCCGTTAATGATCGTAATGCAGCATATACATTTGTTCTTGATACAGATACCCGTTTTGCAACTTCATAGCCGGACAACTCTGTCTCTTCATGTAACGTCAAATAACACCTTGCTTCTAAATCAGACAAACCTATTTTTTTTAGTAAATCAATCATGGGAGACCTCCTATCTTAACACTTGAATGGGATGCATATCTTAAGTGGTATTTATCAATACTCCTAAAAAGTGTATTACCCTTAGTTTAAACGAAAATCAACAAAATTTCATCTGTTTATTCTTGTTAATTAACATTTGTACAAGAACAAGAAAGTCTAAACTAGAATTTTATAGATTTACAAAATTCTACCCATGTAGCCTTAGGTTAAATCAAATAAATAAATTTGAAAGAAGATAACTCCTTTAAAGAAAAATCCCCAAAAGTTCTTGTTTTTGGGGATTAGATGAATTATACGTATACATGTTTCAACACTTACTTCATTTCCAGCTTAATATTAATCTGAACGAACTTCTTTTACTTGTTGTTCTGCATCTCCAACATTGGAAGCATAACCTAATTCTAACAATAGTCCAGTTACCACTGTACCAGTGCGATTACGCCATCTCACCTAATCGATTAAACGCTTCAAATTAGATAAAAAATAGCCACAATCTGTTTATGAAAAGATTGTGGCTACTTTGAGTGGACCCAAAAAGGTTTTATGCTAATCTATTTCTTCGCATCTTTCATGCTATAATATCCTAAATTAATCACAATTAAGAAATAACCACCCATAATTCCAGCAGCAAATGTCCACATGACACTATGATGTTCAATCTCATACATAATAATCGCACCGAGTATCGCTGCTGCAAACCGATTCATCATACCAAGCGTTGGTGCTTTTACTTTTTTTACAATGCTATCTCCAAACTTTTCAATACGCCTTCCTAAAATCCAAACACAATACATACTAACAAGCAAGCCAATGCTTGCACCTAAAAAATGGGACGAGAAAGGCGTCATAACCCATCCTAATAACATCGCGCCTAGCAAATAATATATTTGTATATTAAATGCTCTTAGTGCCATACGAATCATGCTGTGCTCCTTTACCTGCTTCATTGTATTTACATATCAACAACTACAGCTACTACTATTAAAAAAATACATATATCCCTATTGTTTTTCTAATATATAAGTCACGTGAAATAAAGAACTGACCGCTTCTATCCAGTGCCGGATACTCTCTTCCACACAAAAAAAGGATGATTTTATGTCACCTTTTTATTTTATATCTATATTCAATAACATGGGGTTTCTGTACAAAACAACATGTTATCCCTTAACGTACAAGTTTTCGCTTTTGATAACGTGACCTCTAGAATGAGATAACCGCAAAACATCGTCATAACTGTCTTAAATGATTTTAGAGTTAGCTTTTCCAGTTAGAATCTTTTCGATAATTTCATACATTCTTATTCATGAATAACTCCTATAACCCTGCCGAACGTAATAAAAACGAAACACCATAAAAATGCGCCGATAGCAGCGAACAAAATATAAGTTTTCAACTTCATTTTGCTAATCCCCGAAAGGTAACAGGTTATATGTCTGACACCTGGAATGAAATACCCAAAAATAAGAGAATAGGATCCATATTTCCCCATCCACTTTTCAACTTTAATTATTCTCTTTTCCTTCAAACCGATCCATTTCCCATATTTCTCAATAAAAGGACGACCTGCCTTTTTGCCGATCATATAACTGATCAACATACCCAACAACGCTCCTACAAAACTGACTAAAATGGCAAGCTCATAATTCAGGACATTAATATTCGTAAAGTAACCTACGACTGTCATCATGACTTCATCAGGGATTGGTATTCCTACAATCCCAAGAACAAGCATCAAAAAAATAGCGAGGTAACCATAGTCTGCTATAACCTGCTGTACTAATTCCATCTTTCAGACTCCAATTTTTTTGACATATGTTTTTTAAAATGGGGGAATTTTATTTTGCTCACCATTAAATAAGACAGTACACATGTGCCAAGGGCTATAAGAATAGGATTATTCAAAAAGCATAAAATGACGAGACACATTGCCGCAAATGGAATTGGCATTCCGATAAACGTCGGGAGCTTGCTTTGTTGAATATTAAATCTAGCAAGCCGAAGCATTCCACAAATACTGTAAGCCAGTGCACATAGCATCCCAATAGACTGCAGATCTTTTAAAGCTACACTATATGCAAGTATAGACGGAGCTATACCAAAGGTAACTAAATCCGCAAATGAGTCTAATTCTCTACCTATCTCCGAAACAGAATCAAGTTTCCGAGCAATCATGCCATCAAACAGATCAAATAACATACCTGTAATAATAAAAATCATTCCAAAATAAATATCGTGAACGAAAACTGAGTAAATAGCCAGAAGTCCACAGATAAAATTTGCTATCGTAATAATACTTGGTATATAACTCATAACATGCTTTTCCCTCTTTCAACTAACTAAGTAATGTTTCAAAAAGTTAATTAAAACTCAGTGAACATATACAACTTTTTTAATAAAAATCGCTTCATAGAAACTTTATTACTATTTGGGCTCAAGTGTCTTCTTTTTTTCTTCCAATATAATTTTATTTATTTTAATTAAGGTATCAGTCATTTGCTGCAAGGCTTCGATATCAATTTTAGAGAAGTACTTCTCAATAAGTAAATCATCTAGCTGAGACAACCGTTCTATATAATTGCTACCATTAGGACCAAGTGTAAGGAAATACTCACGTTTATTGTTAGGATTTACTTGTTTCGAAATCATATTATGCTTTTCCAATTTAGATAAAACTTGGCTAACAGCGCTTTTAGATATATTAAAAGTGGTCGCAATATTGTTCGCTGTAGTATTTTTATTTAAATTAATATAGAATATCATACTCTCTTGCTGCCCTGTAAGACCGAACTCATCCTTTAACTCCTGAGATAGTAAAATGTAGAATTCATTGTAGGCTCGATTCATTTCGTTAATTACTTCTTTATAAGATCTGGTCATAGTATTGTTCCTCCAGCCATTCTGTTATTGCATTGTGCGCCGTTTTTTGTTTCGACACATAGTTTAGTTTAGTTAACTTAACTATATTACACCTTTATGTTAGTGTAAAGGAAAATATATATCAATACTTTCATTACAAATTCATTTTAGTAACACATAAGAAGCCCCAATTATTATTAATAAAACTTTCTAGGAGAAAAAATGTATAAATCAAAAAAAGAAATATTGATATACTGATCTCTTAGTCTATCGATAGGGCTAGCACCAAAAACGCAAATTTCGTACGCTAATGAAAATTTCACAAAAAATATTTAGCTTTCTCAATTCCTACCTTTACAAGGTTTTCTACGCTACCTTTATGCTTAATAATTTTTTAAAAGATTTGTTCTGTAAAATGCATGTTTTAACTCTTGATCAGAAAAAACACTGCTATTTTATTGTTTAGATTACTTTTTTCAGAATTATAATAAAGGAGAAATTAGACGCATTAGGGATTCCATTATTCGTTTTTGAATACTACGTTTCTGAAACGATTCCCATCGAATTTCAGTTGAATAATTAAAGTCCTTTTCAAAATCACGCTTAATATCAAGAACTGTCTTAGATTCATAAAGTACGCTAATGATTTCATAATTTAGTTCAAAGCTACGGACATCCATATTTGCTGTGCCAATTGTTGCAATTTCATTATCTACAAGTACAATTTTAGCGTGCATAAACCCATCTTTATAGCTGTAAATTGAAGCACCGGCTTTTAGAATAGGTGTGAAGTATGATTGAGATGCTTGATCACTAATGATTCTATCTCTCTTACCTGGATATAGAATACGGACATCTATTCCAGCCATTGCACTTAAACGTAGTAATGTTAATATTTCTTTATCCGGGATGAAGTAGGGTGTTGCAATCCAAATTGATTTCTTAGCAGAACCTATAACAGCAAGTAAAGTATTACGAATGTTTGTATCATCTGAACTCGGCCCACCTGCTACAATTTGAACAGCACCTTCTGCATGAGACTTTTCTTTACCTGGAAAGTATTTTGTATTCATAAATTGATTCCAAGAATAAGTATTTAAATCACTAGAGGCATAGAGCCAATCCTCAAGGAATATTGCTTGTAATTTGTACAATGCTTTTCCTTCTATTCGTAAGTGGCTGTCACGCCAAATTGGGAATTTTTTAGAACGACCAAGATACTCATCGCCAACGTTGAGCCCACCTGTAAAACCAATCTCTCCGTCTACAATAACAATTTTACGATGGTTACGATAATTTACTGTTTCAAGTGGACGCCATGCCGAAAGAACAGGATCAAATGCCATAACCTCAATTCCTGCATCTTTCATGGGTTGTAAGAAGCGCTTTCGTAATGAATTGCTTCCAATCCCATCATAAAGAAAGCGTACAATTACACCAGATTTTGCTTTCTTTATTAATGCATCGCGAATTTTTGTACCAATTTCATCTGCTCGATAAATATAGTATTGAATATGTATATGATGTGTAGCATTTTCAATAGCTTGTATAATGTTTGTAAATGTTTGATCCCCATTTGTTAAGAGTTTTGTTGTGGTATTATTGGCAACAGGACTGCCACCGAATTTTTGTACAACCTGTGTTAAACGAGCAGAGCGCTCACTTAATGAGGAAGTGAATGATAGATCTAGGCGTTTTTCTTCTAAAATCTCACGGAATAATTTTCTTTTCTCCTCTGAACGACGTAGATGTTTTTTTCTTCTCCAGCGGCTCCGGCCAAAAAGACAGTACAAAAGTACTCCACCAATCGGAAAAAGTGCTAATACCAAAAACCATGCTAAAGTACTTTGTGGGGAACGGTTTTCGATAAAAATAATGAAGGAAATTCCTACTATTGCGATATACCATAGTACGCGGACAAAGTTGTATAGTGAGATAATGGATGTATCTAACAGAAAGAGCACGATAGAGACAAGTGTAAACACAAATAATAATTGAACGATAGGATTTTTCATCTTGATAAAATTCACCCATTCTGTCTTAAATATAGGATTCGTATATGGAAGCTGTAATCTAACATTTCTATTAGTGTTAAATCACAGGGGTGCTGCTCTAGTCCGTCATATCATTCACATAAAATGTAATGACTTAATAAATTCGAGCTCATGAAAACCAAAGAGATACAAGGAATTTCCCTTGTATCTTTTTGACTATGGATTTACTTCCTCTATACTGACACAGTAGATATAGAACCTTTTTGTTTATCTTTTTTGAATACAGACAGTACCATAATTATAAGAGATACAAGTCCAAGAAGCCCCATCACCTGAACATATGAGCCTATCCTGTACCCGCCAAAGAAGAAGCTGCTACGAAATGCTTCTACACTGTACTTAAAAGGAGTCCAAGAATACAACCAGTGTTTTGTCACATCCGGAAGAAATTCGTGTGCCAGTGATAAGATTGGCATAGAAAAGAAGAAGAATACCATTAATATTGGTACCCCGACACGCCCAATCCAGTTGAGTACTGCACTTTGCAAAAGGAAGAACATGAAGCCAAAGAAAAGGAACAATAAGAAAATTTCTCCTTGGTTCGGTATGTTTACCTCGAGTATGGTATGAGCAATGAAAAGGATTAAACTTGCAATTACTGTCACGAAAACAGAACCTGCAAGGATCTGTGATAAGACTGATTTTCCTGTAACACGTCCGTTTGTAAACTTTTGGACAGCTATAAATAAGACTAAGGAACTGATAAGAGTAGTAATCCATAAGATTTGTGTCAGCATTATAGGAATATTTCCATTACCTGTATGTGCTTGAACTGGATGAATCAACTCCGTTTTAACAATAAATGGGCTTGCCAATAACTTTGCCTGTTCAGTTGTTAGTGTCATATTTTTTTGTGAAAGCTGATCAAGCAAGGTATTACGGATATTTTCGTTGATCCCTCCAATGAACTTATCAATCATTTGGCTCGAAACCATTGCGGCATTATAGTTCATTCCTTGATTCACCAAGACTTGTACCTCAGTTTGTTTTCCCTTAGGTGTGGTCAGCGATACAAGTTGCTGGGATATTTCTGGTGGAAACACAATGGCAGCGTAATACTTCTTATCCTTCATCCCTTGCAATACATCTTTTTTCGTTTGTAAGAACGTCCATTTAACTGTGCTTTGCTTATTTTGCAGAATTTGCTCTTTTATTTTATCTCCTATATTTACACTTCCTTGTCCTTGTAAGTTCACACCTGTATCCTGTATTACTAAGGCAACCGGCAAGTCTTTTGGAACAGGATTAACAGTTGATCCCATAAAAGCAAAACTAGCGATGATAACAGCAGCCATAATACCTAACAAGCCACCTAGAACCATCTTTTGTTTGAAAAATTGCTTTACTGTAAGCATTTTAAATTATTCCTCCTAGCATTCGTCTAACAAAAAGATAGATAACGAACAATATGTAGTTTATAATGAATTCATGTTGTTTATAATGAAATTATATCGTTTTTGCTACACAATGCAATTTACATTTAGGACATAAATGTAAGATAAGAAACAACAGGGTAGAATCTGTTGTTTATAACAGCAATAACGAACAAGGAGGTATAAGATGTTGAAAAAAGCGGATCTGCGGATTATTCGGACAAAGAAATTTATATATGATGCTTTTATCAAACTGATAGCGGAAAAGGGATACGATGCTATTACCATTCAAGACATCACAAATGAGGCACTCATCAATCGGGCAACATTTTACTCGCATTACAAGGATAAACAAGATTTGTTAACAAAGCTTAGTGAGGGGGTACTAGGAGAGTTGACAAGTAAGATGGTCCTATATGCCCATGTACAGGGAGATCAAATAGATCTTTCGAAATTCGAGGAAATTTTACAATCCATATTTGAATGTATGGTAAAACATGCAGACTTTTATAAAACCATGCTTGGTCCTCATGGCATTTATGATTTTAACCTACAAATGCAGCGGACTATTATGGATAACCTTGAACAAAATTTCATTGAGCTTAAAATTGAAGAACATGATTTAGATATTCCAAAGGATATGGTATTGCATTTCATCACTTCCTCTGTTGTTGGGATGGCAATTTGGTGGCTTCAAAATGACATGAAATATTCACCAAAATATACTGCACAACAATTAGTGAAGCTTTTGACTAAAGGACCCTTGTGTGCAATTGGTTTTACTTTATTTAATGAGGGCTAGAGTTTCGTTTCATCATTTTTCTCCTTATTTTATTTGTCTGTTTATATTAAATAAAACAAGAAATTATAAGACTGCAAAGCGCTTTTTTAAGAAAGCTTTGTAGTCTTTTCATGTTTCAAATCCTTGTGTTCTCACAGTAGACAAGCCACCCTATCACCATAATTTAAAAAAGTTTAGAGTTTCTTGTCTCACGATCAAAAAGTTTATACTTTCATGTCTATTTACAAACGTTTATTCATAAATTTTCAGTTTAGGAATTCATGTCTTTCTACAACATTATGAACATGGTGAAATATTACAGATAAATTTTGCATATACGAATTATTGATTTTGCAAACCTCCATGTACATGTTCATTGAAACAATGAATACCCTTTGAACATTTCATTCTATCACCTCTTATTCAGAAACATCAATATCTGCAAGTACTTTATTTCTCTATCATCCAAATTATGTTAAGATTATTTTAATATTTCAAAAAATACATAAAAGGAGTCTAATAATAATGGATGTCTACTTAGTACAACCCACAATTGACTTACAAAAAGAATACTTAGAATTTTATCAAGAATGGAAAAATAGTGGTGAAACAATGATTCCTTGGGTTATTGCAAAAGATCCTTCTAACTTACCTGCCATGGTTCAAGAGTTACTCGATGCAGCGGAAGGAAAAAACCTCCGTAAAGGCTGGGTACCTGACTCTACTTATTGGCTTGTTACACAAGATAAAGAAATTGTTGGTGTTGTTAATATTCGTCACCGTTTAACAGAGCATTTATTCAATGCTGGTGGACATATTGGTTATGGCATCCGCCCTTCAGCAAGACAAAAAGGATACGCTACAAAATTGTTAGCTTTATCGTTAGAAAAAATAAAAGAATTAGGTGTTACAAAAGTGCTTGTTGTTTGCGATGAAAATAATACCGCTTCAGAAAAAACAATTTTGCATAACAGAGGATTTCGTGATAGTGACTTTATGGAAGAAGACGGTAATGTTGTAAGAAGGTATTGGATTGAGCTGTAAACATCCAGTTATTAAGGACAAAGGAGGAGTTCACATGTCTACATTGGCAACCCAATTAGAAAATATAATTCATACTGCTTCGCAAAAAATGATACTTCTTTCTGATATGGACATAAAATTTAATCTAACAAAATGGTCTAAAAAAGAAATATTAGGTCATCTTTGCGATTCCGGTACGGTAAATCATAAACGCTTTGTTGATATTCTTACTTCAAAGGAAGCTATTACACTCACTGGCTATAACCAAGATTTATGGGTGCATACACATAATTATCAACAGTCTTTTTCATCAAATGAAATTCTAAAATTATGGGAAGCTAATAACATACAAATTATAAGATTACTAAACAATGTAAAGAATGAACAATGGCAACTAACATGTAAGTTAGAAGACCAACAAGAAGTAACTTTAGAATGGCTTGTTACAGATTATATTGATCATATGAACCATCATCTTAATCAGATATTTAAAAAACATAAAAAATAAATCTCATTTCACTCTTATCCTACTCAATTGCTTTCTAATTGTATACAAAAAGCCACTCTTTCTAGAAAAATACTAGAAAGAATGGCTTAGCTCGCTCTTCTATTAATGAAAATTTTTTCATCCCTTACGAATAGGCAACCTTTATCAATCAAGCACGAAACAAGAATACACTTCTTATCTTGCTGCACGTACCTCAGCAATAAGCTTTCCACCTTCTATACTCATATAAAGCTTCACAGGTACATCATTTGTATTTTCAAATACTAAATCTAAATATGGATAGGCAATTGTAGCATCTCGGCCTTTTGGAACATATCCTACTTCTTTGGAATGCGTTGTTCTCTCCACCATCTTTAATCCAGCTTGATCTGCTGCATTAAATAAAGTAGAAGACGTTTGGCATACACCACCGCCATAACCATCTACTAATTTTCCATCAACAATTTCTTTTCCTAACTGATACCCTTTGTCTGGTGTTGTATCGCCAATCAGGGCATTAAAAGAGAAGCGATCTCCTTTTCCTAATACAACTCCACTAATGCTATTTGCAGACAAACGAATATTTTCAATTCTACCACCAGTAGAACCACCTAAATTTGTTTCATATCTCCCTAAAACTGCACCATTACCACTTGCATCGGCCGGTGTCGCTACTGGTTTTTTCTCAACAATCGGCAATTGATATGAGGCATCCCACATACCTACATTCATTAATTTGTCTACTAGTTCTTTTTCCATTAATTCATAAGAAGGCTTACCTTCCTGCCATGTTCCATTGCTTGCCATACGTGAAGGAACCATCTTTTGATCAATGCTTTTTCCAACTTCCTTAGCAACCTTCGTTACTTCTTTTTTAAATTTATTTTCATCTTCAAAATAACCTAAGTTTGCTAGATTCACATTTTTTATTTCTTTCCCACTTCTAGGATCAACTAAACTCACACTGTCACTGACTCCAGTCTTAGCTTCTACAGTATGCTCTCCTATACCACTCACTAATGAAACTTCACTTACTTTTGTACCACATCCACTCACTATACTTACACATAGTGCCCCTATTACTATACTTTGTACCTTACGTAACAATACACTCTCTCCTTTTTTTTGCTATTACTCTTTGTTTTCAAATTTATGTATATATGATTACATGTTTTTTGCAATATGACTCTAAAATATTACAATTTGATTTCCACTATATTAAAATTACTCTTTTCTTTAAGAAATGTCTACAAATATTTACTTGAAAAACTTAAGTTTGTAAGATTGTAACCCTCTCTTATTTAACCAGTATATACCAAATGATAATTCAAAAACAATTTTAATAAATTAATATGTAAGAATTTTTTCATAATCAATAATAATTCATAAAAATCCTTTTCAATATGTCTTATGAAGGACCTCATTCAAAATAGGTATTTGCCGTGCCACCCATCCGCTCTTACACATACATTATGATGAATTCAACCAAATTTAGAGAACGGAGGATATTTATGTACCCCTACACCCCTTATCATTATCAAGGTCAATATGACGGACAAACGCAATATCAACCATATATAGAACAAACTGAACAAATTGATCCATATGATCCAAACAGACAATTTCAAATTCCAATTTCATTCCCAGGTACTGGTGGCCGTCAGTTAGAAAGACGAGTAAATGAGCTAGAGCAACGCGTAAATCAATTAAATCGTCAAGTAAATCAACTTCAAAACACAGTAGAACGCCATATACGTAGACTTAATCGATTAAATCAACGTTTACGTACTGTAGAGAACCGACTAAATATTCCATTTTCAGCACTTGAAGATGGATTCTAATTAATAAAATAAAAAAAACTATAGGGAAGGAGGCTCCTTCCCTATAGCCCCAATTAATAGGTAGTAGTTCTCCAATATTCGTTTTCTCTTATTAAATTGACGAAAGTTTTCTCCATCTCTATACTGATAAGAGTCAATGAAATGAAACAAGGTGATAAATATGGATTTTGAAATAAATTTCCTTTCTTTCTATGTCGTACAAGTAGAAGGAAAAGGTGAACAAGCAGATAAGCGATATAAGCATTTCCAAACGTTAGATGCTGAAGAATATGAAGATAGCCCTTTAAAAGAATTCTTAGATGGTGAATTATTAAAAATATCTAAACGTAAAGTAGAACGCCATGCAAAAACCGAACAAGCCCCAACAAAGATCGGTCGATTTATTGTAGAAGCTGGGCACGAATTCGATTCCAATCCTCATTATAATTTATTTAATCGTATCCGATTTGCAGAAACGAAAGAGAATTTCAAAGATATGAGCGAACCTCTCGTTTATACATATATCGATACAAGCGCAGTACGTGGTGGTGTATTTTTAGTTGCTCAGGCAAAATTACGTAAATACTTTGACGACCCGTTCGTATTCGTTATGAAGTGTGACTTCGAGCCAAAAGTTGCTTCCATTTCTGATGAAGCAACACTTATTCATAACGTGGAAATGGCAATTACAACAAAAAATATGAAATCCATTCAATACCCATATATGCCGGAAGAAGGCATGGTAGAAGTAGGCGAACTAAAAATACACCAAGCATCACACGCCCGCTACTTTGAGGATTTCTTAAAATTCGTAGAATACGAACGTTCCATGCCTGAAATTATGAAAACACAAGTTATGGATATGGTATATGACCAAATCGAAGATGTATTTGAAGAAGGCACAGAAGAACGCGAGCAATTTGACCAAGCAATGGAAGTATGGGCTGCAAGTCCGAAGCGTGAAATTATGGAACAGTTTTCAACGGAAGAAGTACTGGAAGCCACAGCGCAAATCGTCGAGCATGCCCCTGAGGTTGAACTGAAAGTAAAAGCAGATCATATTTCTGTGAAGGCCTTACTTGCAGATTTCGGGGATCAGATCCATATTGCGAAGGTAAACGATAGGTATGTACTCATGATTGAAGCGGATACACTTACATTTGAGAAGGGATTCTCTCCTATTGAATTTTTGAAGCCAGATGAGTTGCAGGATGTGATTGAAAGGATTGAGAAAAAAGCTTCCAACCCCAATCAATATTAAAAGTTACATTTTGATCGAGCGCTAATTTATAGTGCTCGATTATTTCCACTCACATTTCTATCACCGCGTTACTACAGTATTAAAACCTCCGATTAGAAAAATCACCAACTTAGAAAGATGATGTATGAAGACGAGCTCAAAGTGAGATAACCAAAAATAAAATTTAAAAGCCCACTTATTAATAAGAATAATTATTTCATTCACCTCAAAAAATACTACAATTTCACAAATTAGATTTTGGAAAACTTGTATACATATACTCCTTTTTCTACTAATTAAAGAAATCTAGGTAAAAGGATACGCCTTATAAAAATTATTTCCAACAGCCGACCTAACTTTTGACTATACATCATTCATTTCTTCTAATACGCGTAATTGCTGGTTTCCTTTCTGTACAGCAACAGTAAAATATTCCTGTAAAAGCAAGATTGTATCATCATGAATATAATACCGTTCCATTATATGTTCCCATGTCTTGCTATTATAAAAATCCTCCCAATTAAATTGAACATGCTCTTTTTTCTTTAATTCTTTAAATACCCATCTTTTCATTTTCTTTTTTGCTTTTTCGGTCAATACACCGTTCTTAGCAAGTACGAGCTCCTCATTTCTTTTATATCGCTTATAAATATCCTTTTCCTTTGATACTTTAAGAAAGATATTTACGGTGTTCTTAGCGTCTGCAAAGGCACGGTGCTGTTTGCCTTCCCATTCTAATGTGAATTGCTCCACCGCAAATTTCAAACTTGGTATATGTATAAATAATTGCTCATATGCTTGAAATACAAATTTTTGCAAATCAAATTTCCTTTCATTCTCTATATTAGGGCATTCTATATTATGTAGTTTACAATCTTGCGCAAGAAATCTATAGTCCTCCTTCCCCCATGTTATAAACATATAGTCACCTCCAGCAAATTGAAGAAATCGCTCCATTACCTTTGGAAACTTTTCTACCCCTTTTAAATCTTTCTTTGTAATTCCCGTTAATTTTGTTGTATGACGAGTCAGAGGTGCTATCGGTTTAACAAGTGAAGAAAATCTCTCAATAATACGCATTGTACTTGCTTCTACCTTAATTGCTCCAATATCAACCACTTCCAATGGATCTTCCGATTTATAAGGCCGAAAATTCCTCTCAACATCAAATACAATATAATATTTAGGTTCATTCAAGTCACATACCTCTTCCTTGTCTAATTATAGTTTTAACTATATAGTCCCCACTGTACCAGTACAAAAAACAAAATTTCTAAAAAAGATTACAGGTTATTTTTTGAATTTTAAGACAAAAACACCCAAAAATTTTTATAAAACTTCAATCCATGTTTTTTCTTTATCTTCGTCAAATTATTTTCAATGATATATACTACAGGATAAAATGGATTAAATCCAACAAAAAAAAGAAGAAGGGAAATCCCTTCTCCTTTTAATTCAATTACTTCTTAACTACGTTAGTAGCTTGTGGTCCACGGTTACCTTGTTCTACTTCGAAAGTAACTTCTTGACCTTCTTCTAAAGTTTTGAATCCTTCGCCTTGGATAGCTGAGAAATGAACGAATACGTCTTCTCCGCCTTCAACTTCGATGAATCCGAAACCTTTTTCTGAGTTAAACCATTTTACTTTACCGTTTTGCATGAAAAAATCCTCCTACAATGTACCTATATGTACATATTCATTTTCGACCACTTTACAAAATAATAAGGACATTAAAAAACTGCAACCTCAGAGGAGATTTAACATTGCTATCCTCCTCTGAAGTTACAGCTCATTTAAATCTCTATATTATTAAAAGTAAAATGGTTTATAATTACTATATCATATCAATATAATAAAAGTAAAGCTGAATTCCTTATTTTTTTTGTAGATCTTACACAATGCTTTTCTCCCAGTGCATCACTTTCGATTTTCCAGCCCCTGCTACAACATAATTTTCCCTTTCATTAACAATTCGCTGGCTATGTCCTTTGATTGATCCACACACCATAATTAACCCCTCTCTCTATTTGTATAAAAAAAGCACGACTGACTATTCTTGTCACTCGTGCTTTTTTCTTATTTTTTAAAAATGCCAAATGGCTTTCCTACTGGTAATACAACTTTTCCGAAATGTGTATTTAATACAGCTGCTGCTGAACCATAGAAAGATAGTAATGAAATACATAGTTCAGAATACGCTGCTAAGCTATGCATAGCATGTGGCATAACACCTAAAGTACTAAATGAAAGACCAATAAATAAGAAATCAATAAGTACAAAAATCATAAATAATACTTTATGTGTTTCCATTGCTCCAATTGTCATAAAAATCGTAAAGATTAAATATCCAATGAAGGCTACTCCAAGTTGTTTTGGATCTACAGCTTGTGCTAATTTTTCACCGAATACACCTAATTGAATTAACCAAGACGTTCCAACGCCTAGCCAAAACAGACCATATGCACCAAATGCAGTTGTACCGAACGTATTATTATGCTTTGCATCGTGAACGCAAGCAAAAAGTTGTGCAAATCCTCCTAAAAAGATTGCCCATGGCAATACAAATGCAACACCATCCGTTAATCCTAATTTTTGTGATGATGCTACAAGTGTTACCATTGCTAATCCAAATAGACCAATTCCAGATGGATCCGCTGTTGTCATTTTTACATGATGTGTAGTTTGATTACTCATAAAAAACCTCCTGATTTTGAACACATACTTGAATACAATACTGAATTCAGAAGGCCATGTCAATGGTTTTTATTGTATGTCGTCAGACTTCATACTTTTGTAGCGATGCACGATCATTTCCGCTACTTCATACGGCTTGATATTTAGATGTAATAGCTCTTTTATAGGGATCCAAACCGGAATATATTGGCCTCTATCAATCCTTGTAAATTCTTCACCTTTTCCTGAACCAAAAAGACCTCCAATGATACGGGCTTCATAAAAATACTGCGTACCTTTATACTCATACTTCGTAACAAGCTTTTGAATTTCAACGTGCACGCCCAGCTCTTCATAAACCTCACGTATTGTCGCTTCTTTAGGTGTTTCATTTTCTTCAATTCCCCCACCTGGAAATACAAAATACACTTCATTGTTTCGAATACGTTTTATTAGAACAATTTGTTCCTTCTGTATAATGAGAGCTGCACCTCGATTTCGGATCACGCTATCACCTCAACCCCAATCGCAACTGTCCCCCATTTTTGCTCTTGTTCTTTTGTATATATTTCATATGTACTTGTTAGCATCTCTTCTAAACTCCAATTTGCACAGTCCATCAACTCTTTATCAATATCCTTATACATTTCTTGAAATGTTTTATAACATTTCAATTCCGTTACCTTTACACGAATTGTTTCTTTTGTTGTTAAATTTATAAATTCGATTTCATCATCTTTTTGTATATTCTGACGTTTTTTGTCATATAAACGTACTTCAAATACCTTTTTTCCAGATTGAATAGATTGAAACGGCTCATCATATAGCCCCATTTTATGTTGCACTCTTCATCACCCTGCTTCATTATATCATGTAACCCTTCTTCGTTTTTTGATTTTTCCGTCATTACACTCCTCCCCTTTCTATTGTGGTAAAGGAAATATCACACCATATACAAAACATTCATAAACTCTCCAATATATTTGTGATTCTAATCACTCCGACCTCCTTCCTAAACCATTATGCTAAAAACATCCAAATGAACAGAGGAGTGTTTGATATGACTATACCTTTTACAAAAACATCTATTGTTGGTGAAATAGTTACTACTTTTCCACAAGCAAGTGATTTATTTAAAAAACATCGCATTGATTTTTGTTGTGGCGGGGACAAAACAATCGAAGTAGCGACACAAACAAAAGAAATTTCCCCTGATGAACTTTTAAAAATATTGAATGAACAATACACTTTATATCAGTCAAAAAATAATGAATCTATAAACTGGAGTGAAGTTAATTTTTCAACACTAATTGACCACATTATCCAAAAACATCATCGCTATATTCAAGAAGAATTACCGCAACTAAGTCCATATGTAACAAAAGTATTTCGCGTACATGGTCAAACAGGGTCTCATTTAAGTGCCGTTCACCGACTTTTCCATGAGTTAAAATTAGAACTGGAACAACATATAATCAAAGAAGAAACTCTTGTATTTCCACTTATCAAAAAATACGAACAAAACCCAACTCAAGAAAATTCAGTTTTGGCAATCGAAAAGCTTGAAGAATTAGAACAAGAGCATGATGGAGCTGGCGATCTTATAAAAGAATTACGAATTATTACAAATGACTTTACTCCTCCAGAGCATGCATGTCGCACATATCGCATGGTCTATAATCGTCTAGAGGATTTTGAATCCGATTTATTCCAACACGTACATCTTGAAAACAACATTTTATTCAAGCGATTACTTGCTATCCGCTAAAGCCAATAAGCAGCGAGGATTATTTTCCGCTGCTTATTTTTTTCTTTAACTCCAACTATAATCTGCTACTAATTACTTCATTTATAAAAAAAATCCTCTATACTTTATAAATAGATTATGTACACCACATAATTAAAAAATCCCTATACATATGAGAGGAGTTCAATATACTATGAGATATGTTATTGTAACAGGTACTTCACAAGGATTAGGCGAGGCTATCGCTACACAACTACTAGAGGAAAATACACAACTTATTTGTATTTCTAGAGGACAAAATGAAAAACTTCTTGAAAAAGCAAAACAAAAAGGTATTTCTTTCACATTTCACGCAATCGATCTCCAAGATGTACATCATTTAGAAACTCATTTCGAAACAATCTTTTCATCTATCGAAGAAAAAAGCGTCTCTTCTATCCATTTGATTAATAACGCCGGTACACTTACACCAATAAAGCCGATTGAAAAATCTGAGAGTGAACTTTTGATCACAAATGTACACATTAATTTAATCGCACCGATGATTCTTACTTCATCATTTATGAAACATACGAAAAATTGGAAAGTCGACAAACGTGTTATCAATATCTCCTCAGGTGCTGGACAAAAACCTTACTTTGGATGGGGTGCTTATTGTACAACGAAAGCTGGTTTGAACATGTTTACACAATGCATCGCTACAGAGGAAGCTGAAAAAGAATATCCTGTTAAAACCATTGCCTTTGCACCAGGTGTTGTGGATACAAATATGCAACAGCAAATTCGCCAAACAGAAAAAGAAGATTTTACTAACTTAGATCGATTTATCGCTTTAAAAGAAGAAGGAAAATTACTTTCTCCTGAATATGTTGCAAAAGCTGTTGTTCATCTTCTAGAAACTCAAGATTTTAAGCAAGGTGGAATAATTCGGATTGATGAAAATTAGTTTCATAGCAAAAGGCTCGCTTGTATGCGAGCCCTTCATTACATCGGTTCTAAAAATATTAATACAGATTCCATTATCAGTTCATATCCTATCTCTTGATAAATCTTATTTGAAGTCGGATTCGCTAAGTCCGTATATAAAGTAGTTGTTTTATAGCCTCTTTCTAACATATGTTGACTAAGAGCAGCTACACAATTAGAAGCATACCCTTTTTTACGTTCGTCTTTCGGTGTATATACAAAATTTACTGTAATATTACTCTTAGTTGGTCTTGTAATTGCAGCTACCGAAACCAATCTTCCATCCACTTCCCACCCAAACAATCGATTTGTACTTACTAATGTATTTGCAGTTTGTTTGGCTTTTTCTTCCGTAGTAGGTAATTGAACGTCTTCACAAAATTGGTACACCCACTTTTCAATAGATGGTAATTCACTGCTATTTATTTGACAGAAAACACCATGCGCATCCCATTTTTTCTTTACTTTTTTTAATTCATACACACCTTGATTCATACGAATAGAAAGCTTCTTTTGTTCTAGTTGTGCAATCTCTTCCGCTAATTGTTTCACCACTCTTTTTTCACCGATCAATCCAGGTATATCTGGATACACCTTTGTTAATTGTTTCGCTATTTCCTGTATAGTCCCCCCCGAAACTTCGGATTTAGCAACAATCATTTTCTGCTCCTCGGTTTGAAAAAATATGAGAGCAATTTTTTCATTTTGCTTTGCCACTGCCATAAACAACGGATTCTCCGTGAACTGTAACACACCTAATAATAAATTATTCTCTTGTTCATTCCTTTCTAAAATAGGAGTAACTTCCTCCTTAAAACAAGAAACTTCCTTATATATCTGTAATTGAATCATCGACAATCTCTTCCTTCTATTTATATTTAAATAGAATATTAGCGACTAATTCACTAAATCCTGCTTTTATGATTCAATAATATTCAAGACTTTCTCCATCACTTCTTTTTCAGCTTGTAGCATCCGTTGTTTTTCTTTGTCAAATTTAATTTCTTCTTTCTTAAAATCCTCTTTCCTCTTTCGAATCATGCGTATCATTTCCGTTTTACTCGGCCCACCGTATACAGTTCGTTTTTTAACAAATGCTTCAGGTGATATAATGTCATCCCATTCTTTTTCTGAAAGCGTTACATGAAAGTTGTCTTGTAGGTACATATTGATTTCAGAAAAATTTAGTTCATACAACTCTTTTTGTTGCTGTATAGACATTTTGGCAATATAACTTGCAGCATGATGAGCGCGCCGAAAAGGAATCTTATAATTTTTGGTTAATGTTTCTGCCAGATCTGTTATCGTAATCGCATGTTTAAACGATCGATTTCTTAAAACTTCATCTTCCACCTTCATTGTTTGAATCACTGCATTCATTATACAAAATACACGAATTGCTTTTTCAATTCCTTCATATAAATAAGGTTGCAAATCATCCTCTGTATCTACAATGTCTCCAAATGGTGTATTATGAATCATTTGAAATACAGTGAAGGTTTCTCCAAGTACACCGCTAACAAGAGCACGAGCATGTTCAATAGAAACAGGGTTCCGTTTTTGTGGCATTATACTGCTAATTTGTACATACGGACTTGCAACAGTAATCCCATTGTATTCTTTTGTTGCTAGTAGTAAGAAGTCATGGAGCCATCGACTGCTATTTGTCATTGCCACCATAATTGTCGCACTTGTCTCTAATAAATAATCTGCGCTCGCAATAGCGTCATATGAATTTTCAATAACACTTGAAAAACCGAGCAACTTTGCAACTTGCTGTCTATTTATAGGAAAGCTTGTAGTAGATAGAGCAGCTGCTCCTAAAGGAGATTGATTGACAAGATGATATAGGTTCCAAACTCTCTCTAAGTCCCGCTGCATCGTATCATATATCGCTAACATATAGTGACCAAATGTTGTTGGTTGCGCGGGTTGTGTGTGCGTATAAGCCGGCATGATTGTTTCTATATGTTCGTTTGCCACTTCTAACATACTTTCTTGTAAAAGAAGAAAATGCTCTATATACCGTAATAAATAGCGGCGCAAACTCATTCGATACATCGCGACTCCCATATCATTTCGACTCCTGCCGATATGCATATTACTTACAAAATTATGATTCGCTTCTTGCTCAATTAAATGTTCTACTAAAAAAAAGAGATCTTCATGTTCCTGCTCATACAATAATTGACTCTTTGGGATTTGCGCCACTTTCTCTAACGCTGTTAAAATAACTTTTGCATCTTCTTGCCTCATTAATTTTTGTTCCACAAGCATGATAATATGAGCCCGATGAATCATAAACATCTCTTGCAATAAATAATCTCGCTGAAATTGAAACACATGCTGTAACACACAGTTTGCATAGGTTTTTCCAGGGAAATTAGCGCCTTCACTCTTTATAAATTCTTCGTTACCCTGTTTCATCACTTTTTCCCCTTTCGCCCAGTTATTTACTAATCATCATACCCAGAGCTTCTGAAAAGGTGCTTGTATGAAGTGAAACTTTCATTAACTGAACAAAAATAACCCCGGTGCTTCACGCATCGGGGTTATTTAATAACAGTTGCATCATATTTTTCACTTTGTAACACTTGGAAATGTAGATTTCGCAAGTGCTTACGAAGCTCTACACTATCATCTTCATTCAATTGGTTTGCTAAAAACACTATTTCTGTACAATTCCCAAGTTTATCAGTGGCATAAACCGCTTTTGCTAATGTCCACGGCGTATACCCATTTTTTTGCCCAGCATGTCTAAATGACTTACGGTACTTTTTTGCTTTCATGTCCGTTTCAACAAGATTCGCCCACTCTTTTTCTTCAGCATCTGTAAAACCTTTTTTATGATTCGCTTTTTCCAAAAGCACCATATAATCATTTGCGGATGCAGCTGGCAACTTGTCTGACCATATTTTTTCATATTTCTCTTCTAAATATAGCGGAATTTCTTTTTGTAATAACGGCCCTTTCTCTTTTAAGCGTTCATGTATTAACACAGCATAACGACGGTATTCTTCTGGGGGCATTTCTTTTAACTTTTTCTCTAATTTAGATTTTGGAATATGCAATTCCTTATGCAAATATCCTGGAATATATAAAGAAGAAACAATAGGAAATAACGGTTGATGCGAAGGAAGTGATAAGTTTTGTAAATTTTGATTAATATGATCTAATCCAAGTTGATCCATTAAATACTCTGTATTGGCATTAGAACTAAACTTTATCATGCCTTTTGCAACTTCCTCTAAAGAAACTGCATTTCCATCCATTTTACCAGTTCTTATTAAATACTTTTGCCAACGATCCTGTGCACCACCATCTGTATTTGGAATATAGTAACGATTTACATCATCAATCGACACATAACTATTTGGATCAATTCTCCCATCTACAACTTGTTTCGTAAATTCAATTG
Source organism: Bacillus sp. AFS023182 (assembly GCF_002560575.1). Taxonomy (NCBI): domain Bacteria; kingdom Bacillati; phylum Bacillota; class Bacilli; order Caryophanales; family Bacillaceae; genus Bacillus; species Bacillus sp. AFS023182. Next base: position 81,562 of record NZ_NTRO01000011.1, read on the forward strand.
CGACAATTAGCTTCATCGTGCTCGCAACCGGTAACACAACATTTGGATTAACAGAATAAACAACTTTGTCATTTCGTTTTATAAGTAAGGCACTATTTTTTTCATCTTTATGTTCTTCAACAAATGAAGCAATAAATTGAGCATCATCATTATTAGAACTCCAAACTTTTTTCACTAAAAAGTTACCGGATATAAGCACTATGAATACACCAATGATTCCCGCACATATTATAACTTTTCTCAAGTGAATTCCCTCTCCCAATTCATATCTTTTATCTTTTATCTTTTATATATAGTTATACACAAAATAATAGAGACGATTATCTAAATAATCGTCTCTATTATTTTAACTTGTAATCTTATATTATGTCTATGTCATAATTCGAACAAAATTTTCAACAAATTTCTTATAATTTAATTTCCACCCAATTCTTACCCAATTTTTAAGTGCTTTTGCATCAGGTTGTGGCCTGAAGTCAGCAATACTTTCACCTTTTGCACTACCTTCTAAATCAACTTCTACTTTCCGATATACATATTCAATCATTGAAGGATTTACAACTGCCATTATCGTAAGCACATCATGAATGGGACTTCCTGTAATTTTCGGATTTATTTTCTTATATGCTTTATAATAATATTGAAATATAGGTTCAATTAATTTGTTAAATGCAGTTTGTGAATGTTTTTTTATATATTGCACAGTTTCAGGTGTAACGATTGATTCACTTGTAACATTTAGAGGGATTAATGTTACGTTTTTTGCATACTGCATGACTAAATTTACAGCAAGTGCATCACCATGAAAATTCGCCTCCGCTACAGGGGTAACATTCCCTGGAATAAGGAAAGCACCGCCCATACAGTAATATTCTTTTACATTTTGCATTATATCTTTCCCTAATATAAACGCCGTTGCTAAACTTGTTGATCTCCCTGTATCCACAATAATAATTTCTTTTTTATAACGCTGAATTATGTCAAAGATCGCACAAAACGATTTGATATTTGGTTGAATCGTTTTCGGAGGGCGAATTGGGCCTAATCCTTCCGCTCCATGAATTTCCGGATAATATGTTGTAAATTCACCCGACAATGGCATTTTTGCTCCATTTATAATAGATATATCTTCTCTACCTGCTAATTGCATTAAATACGCTGCATTACTCGTTGCTTGTTCTTGTGTTACATTTCCATATCCAGTTACAATCCCAACAATTTCAATCTCAGGATGTAACAGCCCATACATAATGGCTAAAGAATCATCAATCCCAGGATCCCCTAAAAAAAGTACCTTTTTCATAGGCTTCAACTCCATCCCATCAATTGTTACTACTTTATGAATAACCAAAAGGATGCAGAATAAAAAACTTCATTTTCATCATAACGTAAAACTTAAATCATCTCCTACTAATCAGGCTTTTACATGCATTCTGGTCCCTAGCCTAAATTCTTATCTTGTACTGAATTTTGAGGTGAAGTCTTACGGCTCACGAATAGCCGAATAAAAAACCACAGTGCTTTTCACCTTTGAAAGCACTGTGGTTTTGTTTTACTATTTCTATTCTTTTTTCACCGTCAATACACTGCCAATTATATAAGCAATAAAAGCAAAACAAATCGGAAAGACTACTGTATGTATATGGAACGGATTTGGGAACCAAAGATGGATGACTACATAAGATCCTACTCCAACTATTATGGATGCAAGCGCACCACATGCATTCCCTCTTTTCCAATATAATCCTAAAACAATTGGCCAAATAAATGCTGCTTCTAAGCCACCAAAAGAAAATAAATTTAACCAAATTAAGAAATCTGGTGGTTTAATAGCTGCTACGTACACAAGTAAACCAACGATTCCAGTAATCCACAAGCTTCCTTTTTTGATAGCTGTATCAGTAGCCTTTTCATTGATGTAGTTCACATATATATCTTTAATAATTGATGAACTTACAAGTAATAAAAGTGAATTTACAGTTGACATAATGGCAGCCATTGGGGCTGCCAAAAAGACTCCAGCAAGCCAAGGTGGCAATACTTCCATTGCAAGAAGCGGCATCACTTTATCTGGTACCGTTACGCCTGGAAGCACCACGCGTGCAAACACACCCGTTAAATGCATACCAATCATAATTGTACCGACAACAATTGTTCCGATAATTAAAGCTTGATGCATTGCTTTTGAATTTTTATAAGACATCGCGCGCACGCTAATTTGTGGTAATCCAACCACACCAACACCGATTAATATCCAAAATGATGTCACATACGTTTTCGTTAAACTACCATCCGCTCCAAACGGCGTAATTAAATTCGGATTAATTTGAACAAGTTCCTGCATAATCTTTTCAATTCCGCCACCAGCAATCACCGTTGCAATTAAAATAATTGTCGTTCCCGCCAACATAATAATGCCAAGCAATGTGTCAGATAAAGCAACTGCACGGAATCCACCAATTAAAACGTATATAAGTACGGAAAATGTAAAAAGAAATAAAGACGCTGTATACGAAAGACCTGTTAACGATTCAATTAACCTTCCGCCTCCAACCCACTGAGCAACTGTTGCTGAAAATAAAAAGATAATAATACATAGTGCTGAAAGAATGACCACTGCTTTATGATTATATCTTCCTTTTAAGTAGTCAATAAGTGTAATTGCCTCCATCTTTCTTGCAATGATTGCAAATTTTTTACCAATTACCGTCAAGACGATGTAACCCGTTACAACCTGGATTGCCGACAATAATACCCATCCAAGTCCCATATTATATGCAATTCCAGGTCCCCCAATAAAACTACTCGCACTACCGTACGTAGCAATCATTGTCATAGCTAATAATAAGCCGCCTAGCTCACGTCCTCCAAGAAAGTATTCTTGTAAAAATTTATTATGAGCCGTTGCTTGCACACGCCTTGATGCATATACACCAATTAAAAATACAACGATAAAAGAAATTATCATTGGAATTATTACGTACCAATTCATTCATCATTCCTCACTTTTTTCTTCCTCATCGAGCGAAATATCTTGAAATGCAAAACGCACGATTAAAATAAGAAGTATAACTACTACAACAAAACCGACTATACAACTATAAAAAAACCATGCTGGAAAACCTAATACATATGTATATTCACTTGGATCCTTACTACCAAGCCCATAAGCAAACCCATACCATATTATAAAATTAATAAAAGCAAGTCCAAGACCCATTAACGCTTCTTTATGGGCAATTCGAAAGCGTGGATCATCATGATAATCCTTCATTTTCTCCCTCCTCTCACGATGTATTATTGTAACATTGTTCTTCTAGTTTTTCCTAATAGAAAAGAAAAATTAGAGGGATTTTTTTAAGATACAGTAGCAAGTCCGGTATTACATATTTTTTACAATTGTAACAAAAATGAAATTTGAATTTTCAATCTTCTTTATTTATGATTTAAATTAGAGGTCTTTCAACTAGTTTTTCACAACCCTATTGCAGGAATAAACGCCGTCTCGCACTGCGTTTACACTATATTTCCAAGGGGGTTATACAATGAGTCAATTAGCTGCAAATCTTCATGAAAAAGTAGAGCAGTTTCTTCAAGGAACAAAAAAATTATATGTGAATGGAGCATTCGTCGAAAGCGCTTCCGGTAAAACATTTAAAACTCCTAACCCAGCAACTGGTGAAACACTTGCAATCGTTTCGGAAGCTGGTCGAGAAGATATTCATAAAGCAGTAATCGCTGCTAGGATTGCATTTGATGAAGGACCTTGGTCCCGGATGAGTGGCGCCGAGCGCAGCCGTCTTATGTACAAACTTGCAGATTTAATGGAAGAACATGCAGAGGAACTGGCACAACTTGAAACATTAGATAACGGAAAACCAATCCGTGAGACGTTGGCAGCAGATATTCCTCTTGCGATTGAACATATGCGTTATTACGCTGGCTGGGCTACAAAAATTGTCGGTCAAACTATTCCAGTTTCCGGTGAATATTTTAACTACACGCGCCATGAAGCAGTTGGTGTTGTTGGACAAATTATCCCATGGAACTTCCCTCTCCTAATGGCAATGTGGAAAATGGGTGCTGCCCTTGCGACTGGTTGTACAATTGTACTAAAGCCAGCAGAGCAAACACCTCTTTCTGCTCTATACTTAGCTGAATTATTTGAAGAAGCTGGTTTCCCAAAAGGTGTTGTCAACATCGTACCAGGATTTGGCGAAACAGCTGGACAAGCGCTTGTGAATCACCCTCTCGTTGATAAAATCGCATTTACAGGTTCGACTCCTGTTGGTAAACAAATCATGAGACAAGCTTCTGAAACACTAAAACGAGTTACATTAGAACTTGGTGGTAAATCACCAAATATTATTTTGCCAGATGCTGATTTATCTCGTGCAATCCCAGGTGCACTTTCTGGCGTTATGTTTAACCAAGGACAAGTGTGCTGCGCTGGATCACGTTTATTTATTCCAAAGAAAATGTATGACAATGTTATGGCTGACCTTGTTCTGTATTCGAAAAAATTAACACAAGGTGCAGGTCTAGATCCTCAAACAACCATTGGGCCTCTTGTTTCAGAAGAACAACAAAAACGCGTTATGGGATACATTGAAAAAGGTATTGAAGAAGGTGCAGAAGTACTTTGTGGTGGAAACAAACCATACGAACAAGGCTATTTCGTCGCTCCAACTGTATTTGCAGACGTGAACGATGAAATGACAATTGCAAAAGAAGAAATTTTCGGCCCTGTCATCTCCGCATTGCCGTTTGATGATATTGATGAAGTAATTGAACGTGCAAATAAATCATCATTTGGTCTAGCTGCTGGTGTATGGACAGAAAATGTAAAACATGCACACTATATCGCAAGCAAAGTCCGCGCTGGTACTGTATGGGTAAACTGTTATAACGTATTTGATGCAGCTTCTCCATTTGGTGGATTTAAGCAATCTGGTCTTGGCCGTGAAATGGGATCCTATGCATTAAATAACTATACAGAAGTGAAGAGTGTTTGGGTGAATCTGAACTAACGAAAAGGGCCTGACTCATGCAGTCAGGCTCTTTTCCCATTAAACTTGTAATCCACCACTCACATTTAATACCTCGCCTGTAATATAAGACGCATACTCTGAAGCTAAAAAAGCCGCTGTATTTGCGATATCTTGTGGCGTTCCAATTCTTCCAACTGGAATTGCACCAACCATCTTCTCTTTCACTTTATCTGGTATGGTTTTTGTCATACTTGTATCCATAAAACCGGGACAAATGGCATTACAAGTAATACCAAATCCACCCACTTCTTTCGCTGCCGTTTTTGTTAATCCAATGACACCTGCTTTCGTTGCGGCATAATTTGCCTGCCCAATATTCCCTTCTCTACTAATTGAAGAGATATTGATGATACGTCCAAATTGTTGCTGCCTCATATAAAGAAGTGCTGGTTGCATACAATAAAACACACCCGTTAAATTCACCTGCAACACTTGCTCCCAAGCTGATTTCTCCATTTTATGTAACATCGCATCTCTTGTAATTCCAGCGTTATTCACTAAAATATGTAACCCGCCGAATGTTTGAACCGCATATTCAATTAATGATTTCGCCTCATTTTGATTACTTACATCACAAGGATATAAACTCACTTCATACCCTTGTTCCAAAAATTCATTTATTGTTTCCTTTAATTTCTCTTCGTTTACATCGCTAATTAATACCTTTGCTCCAAGCTTTGCAAACGTACGAGCAATCTCCTTACCTATCCCTTGTGCTGCCCCTGTTATAACCGCTGTTCTCCCATTTAAAAAGTCCATTATTCTCCCCCATTTCTATCGCTTATACTGTATATTTCGGCTTTCCCTTTTCCAAATCCTTTTTGTATAAAAAAGTCTATTTGTGTCAAACTAAACTTGCAACATAGCATAAACACAAGGAGATTGTGTCGAATGAACAAAAAGGATTTAAAGCGAAAAATAGCCTCTGATGGCATTGATGTCGAGTTCTCACGTGAGCTCGCTGACCAAGATGACTTAGAAGCAAACGCTCGTGCAGATGCCGCCGACGCACGTCAAAAACACCAATCAACAAAAAAATAAGGTGTGATTCATTACCTTGTTCTTTTCAATTGGAACCTACTACCAACAAAAATAAACCGAGACAAATTCTCGGTTTATTTTCTATATTTTTTTATATAGTGAGCAAAAGTAAGAAGGGGAAATATATAATGATAGCTATGATAGTGAATGTAAAACCCACCTGATAGCCCTAAGCCTGTAGGATAATCTTGATTCTCCATTGATTGTGTAAGTAAATAAGAAATCCCTTTTCGAATGGTTGGTGTTTCTATATCATAATAAGCAATAAGCGCATCGAGTGCCCATGCTGTTTGTGATGGTGTACTAAAAGGTAACGAAATAAATTGTCTTTCTATACTACTTCTGCAAGACTCGCCCCAACCTCCATCTCTATGTTGAATATTCTCTAACCATGCGACTGCTTTTTGCAAAGCTGTGTGATTAGGCGAGACTCCTATAGCACGTAAACCTGTCAGAGCTGCCCAAGTACCATATATGTAACACACTCCCCATTTTCCATACCACGATCCATTTTTCTCCTGTGCATTGATTAGCCATCTTATTGCTCGATTTCTTCGTTCACCTTGTAATTCATGTGACGCATACCTTCCAAAAAACTCCAATACCCGCCCTGTAATATCTGATGTAGATGGATCTGTAAGCATATCGTTTGCATTTTCAAGAGGAAAATGCGTCAGTAAATGATTGGTTACACCCTTTTCAAAAGCCGCCCAGCCCCCATCAATATTTTGCAATCCTCTCACCCATTGGATTCCTTTCTTCCACGCTCCTTCTACTTTTGGATTCCCTCTCCTACTTCGTGCTAACGCTCTAAGTACAGCTGTTGTATCATCATTATCCGGAATTGTCGTATTTATATCTGAAAATCCCCATCCCCCAGCTTCAAGTGATGGAGCATGTACACTCCAATCTTTTTTCTCTTTATGTTGTTTTTGCAGTAAATAACCTGTTGCTGTTTGAATTATTTTGTTGTCATGCGTTACACCCGCTTCTTGCAACGAATAGCTTAATAAAGCCGTATCCCACACTGTAGATGGTGAATTTTGAAGATGTAATCCCTTATCCATATTCCATATATAAGATTTCAATCCTAATACTGCCTTTGAAATAAGCGGCGACTGAATTGAATGCCCAAGTGCAAGTAGCGCATAAATCATGTAAAATGTAGCACTCGCATAACTGTATAATGTTCCATTTTCATCAATCCGCTCAATCATAAAACGCTCTGCTTCCCTGTCCCCTTTATGATGCAAAGATAAGGGGTATGATAAAAACTTCTTCACATCTCTAATTAGCGTTTGAAACAGCGATGAACGTTCTTCTCGGAACCACTGCGTCTTACTCACTCCTGAAATATGATCTAAATTAGGAAGTATTGTACTTGACACAGTAAATCGCTTATTCATGCAAATCATCGCCGGAATTAAGTGAATACGGGCCGAACTACTTAGCTCAAATATACTGAGTGGGGAATCTTCGGGTAAAAATAAAATCGGTGTTGGAAAGTGAAACAACGAAGGATATTCATATCCACCATGAAGCGCTAATAAAAATTTTGTCATAAAGTGAGCGTGTGTAATCCCACCTCGTTCACGAATAAATACTTCCGCACGTTTCATATTTATATCTTCTTTCGTGTATCTTCTAGAAGCGAGTAAAGCCGCATATGCCTGAATTGTAGCGGATAAGTTACCGACAGATTCGTCTTCGTATAACTTCCAAGTTCCTTCATTTGTTTGAAGAGATGCCAGTCTTGCAACAAACGGCTCTATTTCTTGATCTTGACCTAATAATTTAAGCAAAAAAATCATATGGCAATCTGTTAATGGAGAACCTTCAAAACAAAATCGCCATGTTCCGTCTTGATGCTGCATCGTTTGCAGTGCAGTAATTTTCCGATTGACTTCCTGACGCACTTTTTCATATAATAACACTCTTTTCACCCACCCTTTCTAAATTCGTATACCATATTCCACTTTACAAAAAATTATGTATAAACAAATAAAAGCAGAACATATAAAAATACATGTTCTGCTCATAAACAATATCCAATTGCAACTACAATACCTAATATAGCTCCCACCACAACTTGATATGGTGTATGTCCGACAAGCTCATTTAATTTCTTATATTCTGTTTGTCTACCGTGAAAAAAATCATTTAAAATCTTCGCCTGTTTACTTACCGCAAGTCTTACCCCAGATGCATCATACATTACAATAATTGCAAAAATAGCGGCCACTGCAAATACCGCACTCGTTACACCTTCCACCATCCCAACACCTGTCGCTAATGCAGTAACTGTTGAAGAATGAGAGCTTGGCATTCCTCCAGAAGCAAAGAATTGTGCGAAATCAAATTCTCCCGCCTTGATTAATTTAAAAATGACTTTCGCTAGTTGCGCCAAAAACCAAGCGAGTACAGCTGCCATCAACGGATCGTTATGTAAAATTGTTTCCATTTTTCCAGCTCCCTACTTGCAGTAATGGAAATTCTATACTTATAAGTATAAAGAAAAAAGCGTAGAAAATACTACGCTTTATGATACTTTTGCTGATTTATTTTTAAGAAACTTCGGTTGCTTTTCCAATAAAAACTTTGTTTTAGCGACCGAAAATATGAAAAGTGCAATCCAAATAAAGAAAAATGCCGTCATATGTGCCGATGAAAAATGCTCATGGAACACAAAAACCCCTAAAATAAGATTAATAGTTGGTGCAATATATTGTAAAAACCCAATCATATATAGTGGAATAAGTTGTGCTCCTTTGGCAAAATAAAAAAGAGGTAATGCAGTAACAACCCCCGCTCCCATTAAAAGTAACGTTGAAGTAGACGAAATAGAACCAAACGAACCAAAACCATGGTCACCAATCATAACTAAATAAATGACTGCAAGAGGCGTCACAATCATTGTTTCCATCGTAAGTCCTATCATTGCATCATAATTCAGTAACTTCTTTGTTAATCCATATAATCCAAATGTAAACGCAAGTGAAAGGGCAATCCATGGAATTGAACCGTATCGGAACGCTAAAATAATAACACCTATTCCCGCCAAACCAACTGCAACATATTGCCAAAAGTTAAGTTTTTCTTTCAAAACAACTGTACCAAGTAAAATACTTACAAGAGGATTAATATAATAACCAAGACTTGCTTCAATGATATGATTTTGATTCACAGCCCATATGTACACAAACCAATTCCCACTAATTAAAATAGAAGCAATCGTTAATGATGTTAATAATTTAGGTCGTTTAAAAAGACTCACAAGCTCGCTCAGAAATTGCCCCATTCGCTTTGATACTCCTAAAATTAGTAACATAAAAACAAATGCCCAAACAATGCGATGCGCTAATATTTCTTCTGCAGGAACTTCCCCCACCCATTTCCAGTAAATGGGGAGAACTCCCCACATCATATAAGCACCCGCCGCATATAAAATCCCTTTCTTTTGCAGTGCTTTTTGACTCTCCATCTTCCCTTTTCTCCTCTTCTTTTTTCTCTTCATTATAAGGTGTAGCTTTAAACCTTTACAAATATTCTCTCCCTATCTTTTTCGACAATATAATTCCCTTTTCAAACAACTTACTTATCATTTATATATACATGCTTTAGAACCTAGTAAAAACAGCTAAACTCCTTTTAGAAACCTAATTGGTATCACCTCAACCTAAATCAGCCATATAGCATATGAGGTTATAGCAACAAAAAGCGGTATACCAATTTTAAATTTATTTTTATGAGTTTTATGGTGAAAAACATACATTCCAATCCACGTTCCGATTGCTCCCCCTGCTGCAGACACTAAAAACAATGTACTTTCAGGGGTACGCCATTGTTTTTTCACAGCCTTACGTTTATCAAGCCCCATCATCGAAAAAGCAATGACACTCATACACAATATATACATACATTTTACGAACATTATTAATTCTCACTTCACTATCTTTTTTAATTTAATTCTTTGTACAATAATAGATTTTTTATTTATATACAAATAAAAATCGCTGTAGACAGTAAAGAATTACTTGTAAACAAGCTATCTTTTCAGCCTACAGCTGCTATTTCAATTATTTATCCCACTATTCGCAGGAAGTAAAGCTAAATTGATAAGGGCTAACACCCCATACACTTTATGCCCCATTTCCCCTTACATTACTATGCTTTTTAGCATACACAAAATAAACCAAAATACCTATTATAATCCAAACCATAAAACTGATTAAAGTTACTTTAGAAAGATTTAAAGCTAAATACATACAACTGATTATTGACATTATCGGTAAAAAAGGAACCAATGGTGCACGAAATGGCCTTTCAATATTTGGGTGTGTTTTACGGAGTACAATTACCGCAATACATACAAATATGAAAGCTGTTATCGTTCCCACATTTACTAAATTCGCCAATAAATTCAAATCTACAAGCCCCGCTAAAAGTGCTGCGAGAACCCCTGTAATCCACGTATTAAGAAATGGTGTTTGAAAACGTTTATGTACACTTGAAAGCTTTTTTGGAAGTAATCCATCACGACTCATTGAGTAAGATACCCGTACAAAAGCAAACATAGCTACCAAAAGAACAGTAGTTAAACCAGCAATGGCTCCTACTGATAACAAACCTGCAATTTTATCCTGTCCTACAACACGCAGCGCATAGGCGACTGGATCAGCTACATTCAATTCAGTAAATGGTACCATTCCTGTTAAAATAAATGAAACACCAATGTAAAGAATTGTACAAATACATAACGATACAAGAAGACCAATCGGAACATTGCGCTGTGGGCGTTTCACTTCTTCAGCTGCTGTAGCAACTGCATCAAATCCTAAAAAAGCAAAAAATACAGTAGCTGCTCCTCCAATAACACCATGAAACCCAAACGGAAGAAATGGTTGCCAATTCTCTGGTTTTACATACTGTCCACCTACAATAATAAATCCTACAATAACTGCAAGTTTAATAATAACCATTATATTGTTAATGCGTGCACTTTCTTTCGCACCACGACTTAACAAAAATGTAACAACTAAAATAATACAAACTGCAGGTAAATCAATGATTCCACCTTTCCCCATGCCCGGTGCCGAGGCAACAAGAGTAGGGATTTTAATATGAAATCCTAGAAGTAATGATTGAAAATAAGCGGACCACCCAGCTGCTACTGCAGAGGTCGCTAATAAATACTCTAACATGACACACCAACCAACTATAAAAGCAAAAATTTCTCCTAATGTAATATATGTATAAGAATATACACTACCGGACACTGGAACAGTAGAAGCAAATTCAGCATAACAAAATGCCACACAGGCACAAACAAGTGCAGCCAATACAAAAGATAGAACAATTGCTGGGCCAGCATGTTTCGCTGCCACAATACCCGTTAATACAAAAATACCAGTTCCAATAATTGCCCCGATTCCTAAAAGAGTTAAATCAAATGCTCCTAACGTTTGATTCAACACCCTTTTCTTTTCTTCATTCATTTCCTTTTTAATTAATAGACTCATTAGTAGAAACCTCGTTTTCAATATAATCCCTTACTAAGTACAACCTCTTCTATTCCGTTTTAGAGTTTTTATAATTATTATTTTTAAATAACTAGAAATTTTACTTATTTCCAAACTAAATTTTTTAAAAATGCAAAAATTCAAAATATACATTTAAAATTACAATGTGATATTCTTGCAAATGATGCATCACTAAGAAACAGAATTGAATTTATCATATAATTAATTCAATTGTCAATAATAAGAGCACTCTTTTTATAATGGATAATTATGTAACAAAAAGTATTATTTCATAATTTAAAATCATGCGATTCTAATCATCACCAGGTATATCCCCTGATTTATTTTTCTAATATTAATATTCCATTCACTACACCCTACAAGATACATATGCACTCCACTATTTCATAATCGAAATTGTTTTTGTGAAATAAAAACTATAGTTACTTGATTGTATCTTAACTCTATTATTTGCATGATTTAAATTTCATATCATACATTTACTTTTTATTATTAATTCAGAAAATAAATTTTTGGTTGCTATATAAATTTCGTATTAGTATAATAAAAAACGTTGTGAATATAACAATTTTAAAATTCAGAATTTTCTTTGTAACAATATGGTATTGTAAAGAATTATTTCAATGGAGGTTTTAATTTGGCAAATAAAGTACCCTTTTCTCGTGTCCTTGTAATCGGCCTTATGTTATTTGCACTATTTTTTGGTGCTGGAAATTTAATTTTCCCAGCTATGTTAGGCCAAGCAGCTGGGCATAATGTGTGGACTGCTACTGCTGGATTTTTAATTACAGGAGTAGGTCTTCCTTTGTTAGGCGTTCTAGCATTTGGTATTTCTAATAGTGATGATTTACAAACATTAGCGAATCGTGTTCATCCTTGGTTCAGCGCTGTGTACACATTTATTCTTTATTTAGCAATTGGTCCGTTATTTGCACTCCCTAGAGCTGGAAGTGTTTCTTTTGAAATAGGTGTAAAACCATTTTTATCTAACGGAACAGAGACGTTTGCATTACTTATTTTCACAATCATTTTCTTTAGTATTACATGTTGGTTCTCATTTAATCCAACGAAAATTGTAGATGTTGTGGGGAAGCTTTTAACCCCTATCAAGCTTACATTCATCGGGATTTTAGTAGTTGCGGCGTTTGTCCAACCAATCGGCCCTATTCAGGCACCTGCAAAAGAATTTGTGAACAATTCTTTTTTTAAAGGTTTCCAAGAAGGCTACTTAACAATGGATACACTTGCATCTTTTGTATTCGGCATTATTATTATCAATGCTATAAAAGAGAAAGGTACTTATGATAAAAAAGAAATAGTGAGCGTTTGTGCAAAGGCTGCTGGTATTGCAGCAATTGTATTAACAATTGTTTATACTTCACTTTCTTATATGGGGGCCGCTAGTGTATCTAAACTAGGGCACCTAACAAATGGAGGAGAAGTATTAGCTAAAGTAGCGAATTATTATTTTAGTTCTTTAGGCAATTTATTGTTAGGCTTAATGATTACTGTTGCATGTTTAACAACAAGCGTCGGACTTGTAACATCATGCTCTTCATACTTTCATAAAGTATTCCCGAAAATATCTTATAAAACATTTGCTGTTATACTTTCTGTTTTTAGCGCATTGATTGCAAATCTTGGTTTGACAGAATTAATCGCGGTTTCTGTACCGGTACTTACAGCGATATATCCACTTGCAATTATGCTAATTGTTTTAACATTTTTGCACCCCATATTTAAAGGTAGAACTGAGGTATATCAATGGAGCTTACTCCTAACTTTTGTCGTTAGTTTGTTTGATGGACTAAATGCAGCAAATATCCCTATTCAAGCAATCAATGTTACTTTTTCTAAATTTCTTCCTTTATACGATGCAGGTTTAGGTTGGATCTGTCCTGCATTTGTTGGAGGATGTATTGGTTACTTCATTTATGTATTCCGAATGAAATTCATTACGAATACTCCGAAAACAAATCATTAAAAAACCATGCAGATAAAAATCTGCATGGTTTTTCCTAATCTTCCATTTCTATTTCCGTATTGTTCTTTTCCACATGCTCATTACGTAATTCTTCTTCCTGCATTTCCATAGAAATCATCGCATGGTAGATCTCCGGATATAATCCAAATATTTGATATACGCTTCCTAAAAACGGCACTTGAACCCCTCTTTTCAAAAATGATATGTCTATACTAAGGGTTCCCTATCTACATCCTACACATTCGTTTTTGTATCTTGTTCCTCATCTTGAACATGCAGTACATGTTGCCATTTTTTATAAGGCGCACTATTTGGATCAACATAGCCTTTCGCATACGAACGGTCCCATAGTTGTTTTACAAACATCTCTGCTTCTTTCTTTGCCACCATTTCAGCACCAGTTCCATAATAATCTTGGAAATAAACTAAAATTTCATCAAGAAATAACCGTAACAATTCATCTGATGTTTCCTCGAGCGTCGGGTCATACTTTGCCTCTCGATCATACATTAAAATAATATCTAAAATATTATGGACATGTTCTTTTCTAAGCCATCTTACATCTTGTGCACCTAACACAAAAGCATGTGTATATAAATGCCCGCCTTGGAGTGTCGCTTTCTCCTGTTCTTCTTCAAAACGCGACAAAATATTTTCATAAATAAACGGATTATGAAGCAATGCACGGTGTAATTTATAGCTCTCACTTGAAATATTTTTCCCCATTGACTGAATTAAAAAGCTACGCCCTACCCCATTATATTGATAGACAAATTGACCATCGACAGCAACAAGACTAATCCACCGGTACATATATGCATAAAGAAGAGCACGATTACATTTATCATAATCTAACTTCGTTTGCGTTGCATTCAAATCCGGCATAAAGGCTGGTAAGTGCCAATATTTATCTAAATGCGGCGTTAAATTAGATTTTTTAATATTTAACTTATTCACACGACGATAATAAGACTGAAAATAATCCCCTTTATCATTCATAAAACCATTTGCAATATGCCCAGAAGAAAGTTTAGGAAAATCTTGTAATGATAATCCATAGTGTGCTCGGTAACAAATTACTTCAAATGGTGAAAATGCTTCATTCACTGTATCCTTTTCTTGAAACATCTCTTGTAGAAGTTCTTCTTGTAATTCTTGTCTTAGCGAAGGATGTATGCCCCAATATTGTAACTCTCTATGATGAGATACTTTCGGGATAAATGGACTTGCTAGATGGAAAAGGTCTTCAATTTTTTCTCTCACATATTCATTGCGATCACGTTTTTTAAAATCCGCTTCTTTTCGCAATGCTTCAATTATATTGAGCTCTAGTTTGTCTCGATATCGCACTTGAAGTTCAGCATAGCAATACGTTAAAATATGCTCTCGATAAAAATCCTCTACCTTCTTAGATTGACTTTCTTCAGCTTGTGCATCACGGCAATATTCTGCATACAAGCTCATATAAATCTCCGCTGATATATCCTTTGGCAGTACACCTAAATTTAAATGTTGTTGCATATCTTGCCATATTTTTTCTTGCAGCCTTTCATCTGCTAACACATATACATTTGTCGGGTTTGTTTTTCCTTCAAATTCTTTGCTACGTTTTTGAATTTCAAACAGTAAATTTTCACGTGTCTCTTGTAAATTATCAAAGAATCTTTCCCAATGTTGAATCATTTTGTTTACCGCTTGATATAATGATTGATAAACGAGTTCGAGTAACATTTCTTTACGATACTCATTCAATTTATGCACATATTGCGTGACTATATCTTCAAATTCTTTTCGTAACATACGCTGTTGATTATAGAACATTTTCCCAAACCAACTTTGTTGCTGAGCTAGCTCAACACGTCGCACTGCTGTAACTGTACCGTCAATATTACTTACATTAAATTTCTTATCGTAGTTTTGAATTAAATTACGCTTCTGCTCATTATTCTCATGCAATCGATTCATTTTCTCTATTAACTGCTTCCGAATTTCATATAACATGAAACGAGCAGCCACCGGATGAACAGCTTCTGTTTTCTTTAAAAACCACGTGTTTAGTTGATATGACTGTCCTTCTGAACCACTTGGAGCATATCGATCCGATTCTATCATGTCATACAAAAGCGTCGTCACATGTTCATGTACACGGCTTGGTATTGCATAAGCATACAACCGAACAGCATGATCAACCCTCGCCACTTCCCCCTTCATCTGTTCCGTAATTTTGAGTTTTGCGGCCGATATTTTACACTCATGCTGCAATCTATTTAACTCTTCATCTTTTTGTACAGTACGTTGTACATAGCTTTCAACTGCCTCTAAAAATAACTTTGATTTTGCAATACCAACCTTCCCACCTTCTGCCCCTTCACGTGTTTCATTATACATCTGTCTATAAAAGATATGAGCTTGCTCTGGACGAGTGGCAAGATGCTCTAAATCTTCTAAATAGCTCTTCCCACGCTCTGGCTTCTCACGTTGCATACCACGACGAACATCTTGTTCATAGCGCTGCTTTTTCTCTTGAAACAATTGATCTAAATGAAGCCAGGATTCATCTAAGCCTTGCACGGCCCATTTCAAAGCACAATATTTTAACACATGCTCATACGGATAAATGAGCTTTGCAGTTCCAGCTCCGCAGTAACGTGCTTTTCCATTCGATTCTGCAAGCTGCTGAATTTGATTATCTTCCTGTGCAAAATGACTTGTAGACATCGGGCTAAATAACTGCAAATAAATCGTGTTTGTCATTTGTTCCATATAATCTGATAAATTGTGTAAATGATGACCATGTAAATTTTCATAATCATATAAAAAACAATAATTATACGGCAAATGGTGTTGTTTAATCGTGTGATTCGTCCGGCCATCTTCATCTACTTGATCCGGACGATACTCTAATTCAATCGTTACACCACCTCTTTTTGATAATTCACCTGTTGAGCCCAGGGTAATCGCATGAAGTTCTTTTAAAGAGGCATAACCATTTGCTTGCACAGTTTCAAACTCTTTCGCACTAATCGTACGCGTCTTGACAAGTACATCCGGCATTAAAAACGCGCCACGTATTAAGATGTTATGGTGCTGCAGTTTTTTCCTAAGCATTTCACGCAAATATAATGCAATTTGTAAAAACATACCTGAGCCCGTGCCGCCAGCTAACGATGTGACAATAATCACGCGAACACCATACTCAGTTTGATCACTGGTGACAGGAAATATTTTTTCAATTTCTTGCCAAAAAGCAGTTAATTTATCTTCTTTCATCGCTGCCCGTAAAGCTAGACGTGAAATGACACGAAGTTGGCCAGCTCCTTCTGTTAACGGCTTATCTAAAATAGTAGGATCCATCGGAAACCATTCCGGAATCGTTGGATCCCCCGCAATATATTCTCGCGGTGTTTTACTAGAACTAGTTTGTGTCTTAAACTTACGAATGTGCTCAAATTTACTTAATGTATTCACATCTGTATCAAACACATGCATCGCTACCTTTTTACGTCGTTCTTCTGGTAACTTTTCATATACTTGATGAGTAACAGTACTACCGATTCCACCTAAGCCAATTAAAATTGTTGGAACTTGTAATGTCATGTGAACCACCTTCCTATTAGTATGTATTCAAAAAGAAGGATAAAGAGAGCCGAGCAGTTCGAAGCTCAACAGCCGGGAGGATACGAAGTTTAGCTGTACTACTTGAGTACTGGGCTTTTCGAACTTTCTATTATTCACATTCGTATCGATAAATTTCTTTCCCATACCCTCGATCAATCAGTAAAATCTCATTCGGATATAATGTCTTATGCTCATTCCCGGCCTCTTCCTCTGTGATAAACATACCGTCAATAATCATACCAATCACTTGCGATTCCTTTGCGACAAATACAGACTTCGATCCTTTTTTTGCTATAAAAGTTACCGATTGCACAGTCTTTCGCTCTGCTCGAAATGGAATACCAAAATAATGTTTCCACCACTTGTTTCTTAGTAATTCTGGTTCAGATTGATACAGCCAATCTTTCGCTACTTCTTGATCCCATTCGTAGTACAACATTGCTTTCCGATGAAACCTCGGCCGGACAATCCACCCTAAAATAAGAATCGCAACAAGCAAAAATAGTAATGCAACTGGGATTACGAATTGAAAGATTAGCGAATAACGTTCCCAAAATGGTGCATTTTGAATATGAAACGAAATCGTTTTCTTTACTTCTTGTAACTTTGAATCGTTTATAGTGATGGTAGCTTCTATGGTGCCGGTAGCTGTAAAATTGAATGTATCGGAGTAGTAAGGACGAGGATAAATATAAATTTGATTGCCATGTTTCCGCAGTTCGTAGTTGATCGATTGATGAGATGTGATACCTGTAGATTGTAATAGTTTCTTTACTTCCACTTCTGTTATCGGTTCACCATTCAGTAAGGGCTGCAAGACAAATGGTTTACTCTTTTCTAAATTTGTCACCTTTTCTTCATAGTTTTTCGTAATGACCTGTAAAGATAGTTTTGGTTTAGGTACCGATTCAATTCGGAATTCTCTTGTTTGCCTGTAAAATCCTTTTATATTCATATGAATTTTCCCACGTACTGCCTGTTTTCCAACTTGTGTTTCATAATAGAATCGTTTTCCCTTACTATCCCATTTCATTGGATACATCTTTCCATCTAGTTCTACTTCTGCTTGAAAATAAGAAGATTGAATTGGTAAATCCGTCGGCTTCGCTTCGATTACTGCTTTTGTTCCCTCATACATTTCCTCAACGTTTTTTTTCGCTTTATCCTCTTTATCGTAAGTAGAAACGGTATAATCAAGTGCTGGTTCAACAAGTACTTTCAGCCCTTCTTTCACAATATCTCTATCAATTTCTAGCGTATATGTCCCTGGTTTCATCACTTCACCATTCGTAGCACTAATATGGGTAATACCACCATATAATTTCGATTCTCCTGGTGCATGAATCGAAAAGAACGATTGTACTGCTAATGGTTTAGAAAGTTGTTCTATTTGATATTGTGATACATTAGAAGATTGTTGCACCAGTGTCATTCTTTTTAATGGAAACGGTGTCGTAATCTCTAATTTATTTCCATATATATTCGTTTTCACAACAGATTCAACAGAAGAAAATGGATCTCGATTCGCAACCAAGGCCGCAGCTTGATTTACACTCTCAATGACCCCATCTTCCCCACTTGTTGGCATGATGATGCCATTTATTTCTTTCTTCCAAATTTCTTTGAACGTATTCATCTGTTGTTGCTCTTGCTGACCTAAATTTTCTTCCATTGTTATTAAAACTGGATGCAATGATATTTTTTTTGATTCCATTTCTTTTTTAAATTGTCCTAGTTTCTGTGTGATTTGTTCTTTACCATCAGTCTTTTCCTTTTCGAGTTCATTAAATGCTCCGTCAGTTAATACAATAAGCCAAAATTCACGTTTTCCATTTATGTCTGCTTCCTTTTTAATAGATTGCATTGCTGTTTCTACAGCACGAAACGGCGTATTTAAATAGTTCTTCCACACTCCAATTTCATTAATTTCTGTTTGTCTTTTTTCATTGGTCAGCGTTACATTTAACGCTTCAGTAGGACGACTCATTGGAACATATGAAAATTTATCTTTTTCATCTAATAATGCAACTAAACTTTGCAAAGCATAATTGGCATATTTCCAGCGATCGTTATTTCTCATGCTGCCAGAATCATCATATACAAGTGAAACGACCCTTTCTTTTGCCTCCTCTCCTTTTGCAAAAGTTAAAAAAGGATTCAAACATAATAATAGAAAAAAGATGAATGTGGCACAGATTCGAATCTTCATGATGAGGCTTCGCCACCTTTGTAGACAAATTCCTATGTTTAAATTTATGAAGAGAAACAAGATATATGACTTGTATTTTTAGACAAACAGGCTCTCATAATTTAATTATGCAAACAATATTGCTAAAATAAAAAATCTCATTCTGTTGAGCGTTACCTTATAAATTCTGATTAATTGTGCATCTTATAGGATTTATTTTTCACATAAACAAGCCTGCATGGAACAAAAATGAGAACTACAAGCTCTTACTACATTTTATATGGAAAATCACTGTAAAAAAGTTTGATTCCCTTACACCCTATCATATACATAAAAAACACGCCTATAAAAGCGTGTTTTTACTGTTTTACATATACTTCAACAATAGGATTATCTTTACGATCCGCGTGCAAACGAATCTTCTCTTCACTTGTACGATAAATACTTGCTAATAACATGATAGTTAACAAATTAGGAGTTTTTCCATCACTCCCAAGTTTTCGTTCAAGTGTTTCTCTATATTCAAAATCTAAATCTCCTTGTATATATGTATACACTTCAAATCCATCTTTCAAATCACAAACGATTCTGTCAATAACATCTGCTCCTATTTGCTTTTCCATTTCACTGCGAAGGGCATTCGTAAATTCATTCCAAGGCACTTCATACGTTTGAAATTGATCTTTAGGTTCCATAAGTCCCACTCCTTTTTCACATACACTCTTCCCATATCTTTTCCCTTTCTTATAACAATTATGAAACTTAGGTCAATCATACAAGCCGCCCTTGTCCCAATAACATATTGTATTACTGTAATACGGAAGGAGGAAAGAACATGCATAGACAAAAATGTTATAATACTTGCCGACGTTATTTAGGTAAAGTTGTACGAATTGAAGATCGTGATGGTTATATTCATCTTGGTAAAATTGTTGATGTAACAGATGATTCTGTTTGGATTACACCAATTCATCGTCCATCTTTTGATACAGGTTTTGGATATTATGATGCATATGCAAATGGTGGTTGTGATTGTTGCGGTGGCATAGGTCAATGTGACCATTGTGGATTTGGTTTTGATAGATGTTGCGATAGGGGTTTTTGTGGCGGTGGTGCCGTTCAATTAGCTTTCGGGTTTATTTTTGGTATTACTTTAGCTGCATTATTTTTCATCTAATGTACAAAGGGAGCTGACTGCATTTTTAGTCAACTCCTTTAATATACTGTTTTATTTCTCACAAATAAATATCCGGTGCCCTAATATATGTTGGTACATATGCAATACTCGCTCGTGTTGTACCCATGCATCATACAATTCGGTCGGAATAAATTGTGACATGTTCCATTCTGGCTCTTCCATTTGTCCTGCGATCGTCTCCGCAATCGTAGCTCCACCTACAATTGTTACCCTTTTGAATTTTTCCATTTGAAATAAGTCAATCCATTCTGTTTCTGTTTGTAATTCCTTTATTCCATATAACTGTATTATTTTATCCTCCTCTTCTTTTGTTATATGCTTTTCAATTATCATTTCAATAACAATAAGTTTCCCGTTCTTTCGCAAGACACGATAACATTCAGGAATTACCTGCTCTTTGTTCGTGAAAGCAAGTACAGATTCTCCCAGTACAAGATCAAATTGCTCGTCGAAAAGCGGTAATTTCTCAGCACTTCCTTGAATTAGCTCAATTTGTAACTGTTCTTGTAACCATCTATTTTTTGCTTTTTGAACCATAATCTCATTATTTTCAACTGCTGTGACGTTATAACCATATTGTTTTTTCATATAAGCTGCTGTCCGTCCTGTTCCGCAACCTATTTCAAGTACATTTGCTTCACGGTGTAATGGCAACTGTGCCAATAACTGTTTCGTTAACGTAAAACCACCAGGGTGTGCACTCCCAATTCCATAATAGGCTAAAAAATCAATGTATATATTCCGTTTCATAGGATTCTCCTTCATTTTTTCTATATTACCTATATTCATACAAATAAAAAACGGTGCAAAATAAAAAAGCATTTCTAAGGTGGGTTTAGTTCTCCTTAGAAATGCTTTTATCTTCATTACTTACTATTTTCTTCTGTTACATAAGCCCACTTGAAACTGTATTCTGGACTAATGTTATGTTTTACAACACCTTTTACGTTTGGTCTCATTACATACGATCTAGCACTTTGGAATAACGGTACAAGTGCTACATCCTCTTCAAGCAACAGTTTTTCTGCCTTCCCTAACTCTCCCCAACGTTTCTTCGCATCTGCCATTAGCTCTGTCTTACCTTGTTTGATGATTTCATCATATTTTGGATTCGAGTAGCTCATTTGGTTTTGAGAATTTGTTGATTCGAACATATCTAGGAATGTCATTGGATCCGCGTAATCTGGGCTCCATCCAGCATATGAGAAATCGTAATCTTGATCAGATTCTAATTTTAACTTTTGTTTGAACGGTTGCATTTTAATATTTACTGTTACACCTTTTAAATTTTTCTCGATTTGGTCTTTTACATATTCTCCAACTTTTTTCGCATTACTTGTATCATAGTTTAAGAACTCTAGTGTCACTTGATCTTTACCAAGTTCTTTTTTCGCTTCTTCCCATGCTGCCGCCGCTTTTTTCGTATCATTCTTTAAGCCGTTTTTAAACTCCTCTTGGAAGTCTTTCCCATCAGGACTTTTTGCTAATCCGTTCGCTACTAAGTAATCTGCAGGTTTAGAACCATCATTTAAAATTACATTTGCCAAATCCTTTTTATTAATTGACAATGCAATGGCTTCACGCAATTTTTTGCTCTTTAATGGTGTATCTTGACCACCGCGCTTTTGATTTAAACGTAAGAAGAATGTGCCTGGTTCAGAATATACACCAA
>NZ_NTRO01000120.1:0-1879 GCF_002560575.1 Bacillus sp. AFS023182
GCACAAAAACAATGCGTATTGTTAGTTTGAAACAAAGTTGTACTGTTTATAAGAAAGTCGTACCGTTTTGAACAAAGTTGAATCGTTTATAAAAAGATTAACCTTCAAATAATTAATTTTTCAACTTATTAGATTGATTATATTAATTTAGGTTTATTTTGAAGTCACATCTTCATAAACATTTAATTGTAATAACGTTAAAAATGTTAGAATATTCATGTGAATGAAATTTCTTTATTTAGTTCATATATAAAAGGAGGAGAAATTAAATATGGCTGTTGAGAGCAAGATACAAACTGATTATTTTAAGTTATATATTGATTTTGAAAAAGATTTAGACTTGTCTAGTTTAACAAAGATTTTAAAGGCTTTAGAAGACATCAATTATCATATATGTCTAGAAAATAATATCAACTATGAGAATAATAAATTGAAAATTAGTAATGTTTATACTGGTTCTCTATGGTTCGACTTCTCTACTCTTCAAGGGATTGTATGTTCTCTTATAGCTAATCTAATATCTGAAACACTTAAGATGATAGGATTAAAAAAACGTCTTTATTCGGAAAAAGAATTAGAGATGTTTAAAGAGCGAATCATTGAGGCTATGGAGATTGAAATAGAAGGCCAAATAAGGCGTAATACCCGTCTTATAAATACTAAAAACCCACGAATAGAAGAATACAGGAATAAATTAAACTTATTTTTATCATTCGTACAAAATGAATTAGCTAATTTAACCATTAAGTATCTTACTCCAAAACATATAGAAACTGCTTATTATAATATTTTAAAAGAACTTAAAATCCTAAAAGCAAGTGATCCTGATTTTGAGGAGGATATACTTTTTAGTCTTGATAACGCGATTCGTGCAACGTTTTACAACGAACTAGTTTATGGTCCTGGTTTCACGAAACGTTGGACACCAGATGATTATATGGAATATTTACTTAAAAAAGTAAACAATTTAATTGATGAGGTCTCTTCTGAAGAACAAGAAGTTAAAGCAGAGGTTATGACATATAAGAATGAACCTGAAACAAATTCTTCCAAAACAACTACCGACCTTATTTTAGACGTTTGCAATGATGATAATATAAAAGCATGCGCAATCCAGATGATTACTAAAGATGGAAGAGAAATCAAATTAGATATAAAGGAAATAGACCCCTATATTGGAGGCCCAGAAGTTATTGTTATGCCTGTACCAGAATAAAAATGTTTCATGATTGTGAAAGAACATATTTAAAAATGATTAAACTTTTTTATAAAACCATAACTTAAAACTCCTAGAAAAGAATCTGTTTTGATCAATCTTGATATGCTCCCCCTTAGGTAGACAGATAAAAAATAAAAATCTGTTTATCTAAGGGGGCGTTTTTATGTCACGAATAAAATATTCTAAAGCTGAAAAATTGGCTATTTTAGCTCTTTATAAAGATGGTCAGCATTCAATAGCTGATATTACTGCTAAATTTTCAATTGATCCTGGAACGATTAGAGACTGGAAAAGAAGGTATGAATTGAATGGTGAAGATGGTTTAACAGACGCAATCTCTTGGAAGTCATATTCAAAAGAACTAAAATTGGCGGCCGTTAATGAGTATCTATCAGGACGTTATTCATTACATGAGGTCATTCAAAAATACGATATATCTAGTACTGCCGTTTTGGGAAAATGGATTAAAAAGTATAATAGTCATAGAGAATTACAT
Source organism: Bacillus sp. AFS023182 (assembly GCF_002560575.1). Taxonomy (NCBI): domain Bacteria; kingdom Bacillati; phylum Bacillota; class Bacilli; order Caryophanales; family Bacillaceae; genus Bacillus; species Bacillus sp. AFS023182. The sequence goes on from NZ_NTRO01000120.1 coordinate 1,716, forward strand.
GATACGGGTAAAGGAATGATAAAATCTATGACAAATACAAGAAAAACAACATTAGAAGAACGAATTCAAATTGTAAACTACTGTCTACAGCATCAGAAAAACTATCAACTCGCAGCCAAAAGCTATGAAGTTTCTTATCAACAGGGGTTCTGGTGCGAAAACTT
>NZ_NTRO01000121.1:0-18466 GCF_002560575.1 Bacillus sp. AFS023182
CGGTAACAAAAGCATCTCCAACGATTAAAAAATCATCCATATTTCGAAACAAAGATATGTGTCCAGGAGTATGCCCTGGAGTATGTATCCAGCTCCATCCAGGCATATGGGAAAAACTATCATCCAGAGGCAACTCATGTATACAGTTACCTAAATTAATGCCCTCATTTGGAAACAAAGGAGAAATTTTCGTTACAAATCCACCTTCCACAGATCCATCTGGATCTGGATAGTATTTAAATAGGGGTCACCATACATGCCCATCAACCTAAGATTTTGAAGTATCCCCAAAACGAAAATTTTATATCTCTACAGTTATTTATGAGACTACAGCTCATTTTTTTCTTTTTTGGAACAAAAATTCCTTAGCTTGATGGCGATGGGGTGTCAATAACGAAAAAGTTATATCCCAAGCTCCTTATGAGGGTATGACCAATGATATCCGTTCAGGAAAAATAACTTTTTAATCGGAACGCTTTATTTGTATTTATCCATGGAAGTCAATCTACTAAAAATAAATCAAAAGGCTATCTTTGCAAGAATAGTCTTTTGGTTTATGGAACATGTTGAGGTATCTGGATTATAAAAAAAGCAAGATTGTGAAGATATGTACTGAATGGAAGAGTCTCGCATAAAATATGAAACCTATCCAAAGCATGTTGTTCCTGAGTTTGCTGATATCACATATTTCAAAAATGAGAGAGTCAATAATGAAAAAGTCATATTTCAGGCACCTTATGAGGGTATGACTAATGATATTCGTTTATTGAACAGATTGATTGTTTAAAGAATGCAAGAAGTGAAGGAATACACTTAAACAAACGGGGAGAGGGGTACTATAATTGGTCATAGTATCCCAACTGCTCTGAGATTTTTTTAGCACTCCTTTGTAACTCTTTAATTATTTCGTCGTATTCATTTGTCATAACATTTTTTGATTCTCCAATAAGGGCGAGAGAAGAAACGACCTCACCTGTATAATCTCGAATTGGCACAGCTAAACTGATAAACCCGATTGCATACATATCCTTTGTGACAGCGTATTGATTGGAGCGGATTTTTAAAATTTTTTGTTTCAAAAGCACCGGGTCAGTATCTGTGTATTTTGTGTACTTTTTTAAATCCTGTGTGAGGACATTGTTTATAATGTCTTTACTTTTGAACGCTAAAATTACGAGTCCTTCTGCTGTACAGTGTATGTCGTTGTGCCGCCCGCTTTTCGTAATTAATTTCACGGGTTGATTGCCCATTTCACGTATTAAGTAGACAACACGATTGTGTTCCACTACGCAAATATGTGCTAGTAACTGAAAACGATTTGCAAGTTTGGTAAGTATTGGTAGCGTATCTGTGTACATTTCTTTGTTCAATTGGACAATACCGCCTAACGCTAAATTTGATAGGCCAAGGCGATAATAACCATTTGATTTATTTTGGACTAAAAATCCTTCTTGTACTAGTTCTTTCACATAACGATGCACTGTGCTTTTAGATAAATCAAGCTTTTTCGCCATTTCTGTTATTCCTAATTCATTTTGCTTCGGTGTAAAAAGTCTTAAAATGCGCATGGCATTTTTTACAGAGGCAACTAAATATTTTTCATTGAATAAATGTTTCAATGTCAACATCCTTTATGTGGGCTTGAACGTATTTTGTAATATTTTCACTTGTGAAGAGTACGTTTTCGACGATCTTTTGTAAGTTTGGTAGGATTCGTTTCTTTGGACCAGCAACACTAATTGCAGCGAATGCTTGATTCTTTTTATTGTAAATGGGAGCTCCGACTGACACGATATTTTCAATGAATTCACCTTTACTAATAGAATAGCCTTGCTTTCGAATAGTCGCTAATTTTTCTTTTAACATAGGTAAACTTACAATTGAATATTGGGTCGTTTGTTCTAAACCATGTTCGAATAGTTTTTCAATCGTTAGAGGATTAATAAATGCTAAAATGGCTTGACCAGACGCCGTACAGTGTGCAGGGTTACGGCGTCCAATATGTGACAGTAATTGAACGCGGTGCTGGCTATCTTCTTTTTTTAAATATATGACATTAGTGTTTTCTAAAATAGCAATGTGTGAGGATTCACCTGTTTGTATAGTTAATTGTTTTAAAAAATGTGTAGTTTCCTTTAAGTTGGCTATTTGATCGATAACAGTATTCGATAGTGCGAGTATGGAAGATCCTAAACGATACGAATTAAACTTTATATTTCGATAAATAAATCCTTCGCTTTCTAATGTTTGAAGAAGTCTACAAGCCGTACTTTTGGAAACACCAATATGATCTGCAATTTCGTATAATGTGAATTCTGGATGGTCAATAGAAAAGTTCTTTAAAATGCGAAGTGCATTTGTTAATGAGCTGTTTGTCGTGCGAGACATAAATAAATATTCCCCCTATAAATAAACCATAACTCCAAAGAACAAAAGTTTTCTTTTATATATGAATACTACTTCAACCATAAGTAAACCTTCACAATTTATAAAAAAAATTGTTCTCCTTGTTCCACATAGCGGTATAAAAGCATTTTCATAGTGTTAATCTTGTTTTATTATTTTTACAAGGTTTATTGAATTTTTGTAAATTTCAATAAAATAAAAGTGAGGTGGATATTTAGTGGATCATCAAGTCTACGAGACAAAAGTTGATCTTAAATCTTACCAAATGCAAAAGTTAAATGAGCTATTAGTTTTTGTTAAAGGCTTTAATGAGTTTTATAAGGAAAAACTTAAAGGTATAAACTTACCTATTACTTCACTGAAAGATTTAAGTCATCTACCATTTACAACGAAAAGCGAATTAGCTGAAGATCAAACCATAAATCCTCCATACGGTCGAAATCATTCATATCCAGAAGATAGCTATATTCGCTATCACCAGACATCAGGAACGACAGGACGACCTTTAAAGGTACTCGACACGACGGAAAGTTGGAATTGGTGGTCAGATTGTTGGTTGGTAGTTTTAAAATCTGCAGGTGTAACGAATAATGATCGTGCATATTTAGCATTTTCATTTGGACCTTTTATCGGGTTTTGGGCAGCACATGAAGCTGTTCAAAAACTCGGCAGCATGGCCATTCCAGGTGGGAGCATGTCTTCGGAGGAACGTTTAAACAGTATACTTCAAAACAAAGCAACAGTTCTTTTTTGCACACCAAGCTATGCACTTCATTTAGCAGAGGTGGCCGAAAAGTTGGGGCTAAATATTAAAGACTCAACTATTGAAAAAATCGTTACAGCTGGAGAACCAGGAGGATCGGTTCCTTCTACACGTTCTCAAATTGAACGATTATGGGGAGCTAAGCTATTTGATCATGTTGGAATGACTGAAATGGGTGCATACGGCTATTCTTGCAAAAAACAAAGTGGATTACATGTGAATGAAACACAATTCATTGCTGAAGTTATAAATCCAGATACCTTAGACCATGTGGCACCTGGTGAACGTGGAGAGCTCGTATTAACAAATCTTGGACGTTTCGGTTATCCGATGATTCGCTATCGTACTGGGGATGCTGTTGTATATAAACCGGATGCTTGTACATGTGGAAATCCATTTTTATTTTTACCAGGCGGTTTGTTAGGGCGTACAGATGATATGGTTGTCATACGTGGAGTTAATATTTACCCTTCATCTCTTGAAGCAATTGTTCGTGAATTCGACTCCATTAAGGAATTCCGAATTATTTATTATACAGAACAGGAAATGAATCAAGTAAAAATTCAAATTGAAGGCCCTGAAAAAGTTGTTCCGGCTTTAGCGCAATCGTTAAGAAAACGTGTGGGTCTCAGAATTGATGTTGAGCGAATGGAAGACAATTCCTTAACACGTTTCACGATGAAGGCTCGTCGTGTTATCGACAATCGTACTGCAAAATAGGGGGTACATACCAAAGTACATTAAGGAGACATTTTCCACTGAAGGAATTGTATTATATTCAAGTTTATATTTAGAAAAATAAATCCATTTTAGTAGAGTAAAAGATTCTTTCATTAAATTATAGCTTAGGATAATTGAAACTTTTATAACACTAAAAAATAAATTTACCTGGAGGAACACTCATGAAATTAATTACATTTAGCCGTGAAGGAATTTCACATCGTACCGGGGCTATTCTTAATGATCAAGTTATCGATCTTCATATTGCATATAAGTCTTTACTAACATCAGAAGGAAAAATTCGTGCCCAACAAATTACAGATGCATATGTTCCAGCAGATATGACAGGGTTTTTACAAGGTGGAAATGAAAGCGCTAAACTTGCTAAAAAAGCAATTGAATTTGCTTTAGAAAATAAAACAGTAAATGGTTATAGACTTATATACGATTTAAGTGAAGTAAAAGTTGAAGCTCCGGTTCCAGCACCAGGAAAAATGATTTGTGTCGGTCATAACTATCGTGAACATATTTTGGAAATGAAGCGTGAACTTCCGCCATATCCGGTTGTATTCGCTAAGTTTGCGAATACTGTCGTTGGACCACAGGATGATATTCCATTCTTTCCAATTTCAGAACAGCTTGATTATGAAGCAGAGTTTGCTTTTGTAATTGGGAAACGTGCAAGAAATGTGTCACAAGCCGAAGCGCTTGATTATGTGGCCGGTTATACCATCGTGAATGACGTGACATACCGCGACTTGCAGCGCCGCACACTTCAATGGCTTCAAGGGAAAACGGTTGAAGGCAGTGCACCGATGGGGCCATGGCTGATTACTTCAGATGAACTTACAAATCCATCTGGTTTAGAAGTAGTACTAACCGTTAATGGTGAAGAACGCCAACGGTCCAATACAGCTAATCTAGTATTCTCTGTTCAGTATTTAATTGAATTTTTATCCAACTTGATGACGCTTGAGCCGGGAGATGTAATTTTAACAGGAACACCAGGAGGAGTCGGTGTTGCCCGTAATCCGCAGGTTTTCTTAAAGGATGGAGATATCGTAAGAATTGAAATTGATCAAATTGGCGTATTGGAAAATAAGGTTACAACTGTTAAAGAACCAGCAGAGGTGAAATAATCATGACGAGTTTAACGATAAATGACTCTATTGAAACTGTTAAGCAGTCATTGGATCAAATTCTTCTGAAAGCGAAAAGACTTTCAGAAGAAGTCATTCGCTGGAATCCTACAGAAGAAGAATGGTCCATTATGCAAATTCTTTGCCATCTTGTGGAAGCTGTCCCTTATTGGCTGGATGAAATTGAACTTCTTTTAGAGACTCCTGGTAAGGAATGGGGACGCGGTCTACAGCAAGAAGATCGTTTGGAGGCAGTAAATAAAGATAAGGTTGATAGCACTTCAGTATCGGATGTTTTGAAACAACTTGAGGAACTTAAGTATCGTGTTGAGCAGACGTTAGGAAAATTAGATGAGGAGAAATTATCGCTTGAAGCACCAAGCCGAAATCCTCGCTTTGGAACAAAACCGATTTCCTTTATCGTCGATCATTTACTCGTAGAACACACAAGTAAGCATTTTGGCCAAATTGAGCGTAATTTATCCAAAGTCAATCAGTAATATTCGGGGGGGATATAGAATGGCAGAGAAAAATGAGTTTTTCAAAAGTAAAATTGTCCAAGACTTTACAAAAGATATTCGGCAATACAATCTCGGACCGCTTTGGGAGGCGATTCCGGCCTTAATGCATCACCAGCCTGAGCCGCATGCACAAGCATACCTTTGGAAATGGGAGCTGCTTGAGAAGAAATTAATGGAAGCGGCGCAAATCTTTACGCCAGATCGCGGCGGTGAACGAAGAGCTATTTATTTGCAAAATCCAGGTTTGGACTATCGTCAGCCATGGGGATGGGCTTCGACATCACAAACCCTTTATGCTGCAGTACAACTTCTCCAGCCGGGCGAAGTAGCTCCGTCGCATCGTCATACGCAAAATGCATTACGTTTTATTACAAAAGGTGAAGGCGCTTACTCTATTGTAGAAGGCGAACGAATTTTTATGGAAGAAGGGGATTTTGTCATCACTCCCAAGAATCTATGGCATGGACATGGCCATGAGGGCACAGAGCCTATGATTTGGATGGATGTTCTTGATATCCCAACAATCTATATGATGGGCGGAACTTTCTTTGAGCCATATCCTGAAAGAATTGAACAGCCGAAAGTTCCTGATAATTATACAGCACAGCGCTATGAGGGTGGTATGGTTCGACCGATTTCTGACCGCAATTCTAAGGTAGCACCACTGGGCAATTATAAATGGAATAAAACATTACAAGCAATTGAAGGATTATCTCGCTTTGAGCCAGATCCATATGATGGATATGCGGTGGAATATATTAATCCATCAAACGGTGAAACAGCCAATCCAAACATTGGAGCTTGGATGCAAAAGCTTCCAAAAGGGTTCCACTCAAAGGCTCACCGTCATACACATTCAGCGATTTATCAAGTATTTAAAGGTTCTGGTTACAGCATTATTAATGGTGTTCGATTTGATTGGGCAAAAGGGGATTATTTTATCATTCCGAACTGGGCTGTACACGAGCATGTGGCATTAGAGGATACTTTCTTCTTCTCTGTAAATGATTTACCAATCATGGAAAAATTCGATCTTGAACAAGAAAAACCATTTGAGAGTAACAATGGCTATCAAGAAGTAACGGGAGAATTTGAACCTGTTATTTTAGTGTAAAAGTTTTAAAATCAACTGCTGGGGTTACTGGAAAAGAAGGAGATAAATAAATGGATTACAAAGTAAAAGTGCATTGGGGAGACACAGACGCTGCGGGAATAGTATTTTATCCGAATTATTATAAATGGATGGATGAAGCAACACATGAAATTTTCTCCTCAATAGGACATCCGACGGATACTTTATTTAAAGAGAATATTGTTTTACCTTTGATTGAAACACATTGTAATTTTAAACAACCAGTTCTATACAATACAGAACTGATAGTACGTTCGAAAATTGAATTTCTAAAAGAAAAAGTATTTAAATTATCACATCATTTTTATTGTGAAGGTCAACTTGTAGCGGAAGGCTATGAAGTCCGGGCTTGGGCTTCAACAGCAGAAGAGCGTACGAAGGCAGTCGCCATTCCAGAACATGTGAAAAAGAGACTATTAGAGGAGTAGATTAAAATGGCAAACATACGTGAAGTATTGGTGGTTGGTGCAGGTCCAGTTGGTATGACTGCTGCCCTTGCATTACATAATCAAGGTATTCGGGCAACCATTATTGAAGCCGAACCAGAAGGACGCGAGCGTGCAGGCAGTCGCGCCATTTATCTTCATAGAGAGACTTTAAAACTATTAGAAAGTATATCCTCAGGCTTAGGTTTCGAATTAGCGGATATTGGTATTGTTTGGCCAGTAAAGAAAACATACTATCGGGGAGAATCGGTTTACAAACGTGTGTATGAGCCACCGGCTCCAAACACAATTCCAGCGTTCGCAAGTTTACATCAGCACGAAATTGAAAAAGCGTTGTTTAAAGCCTGTCAAGCTGCCAATATTGAATTTATATGGGGAGAACCAGTGAAAGATGTAGTCACTTCAAATGATGGCGTTACGATTGAAACTGAAAAAGATGTTTGGAAAGCAAAATATGTTCTCGCAGCAGATGGTGCACATTCTGCAGTAAGAAAGTCAGTCGGAATCAAATTCGAAGGGCCGCGTACGAGTGATGCGTTTGTGGTAGTTGATGTAAAAGAGGATGAAGAAAATCCACTTCCAATAGAACGTACTTTCCATTATCAACATCCTGATGCTGGGGGACGCAATGTGATGTATGTCCCGTTTGCTGGGGGATGGCGAATCGATTTACAGTTATTTGATGAAGATGATAGGGCATATTACGGTTCAGAAGAGGGTGTACGCGAATGGCTTCCAAAAGTACTGGATCCAAAGTATACAGAACGTATTACATGGATATCAACCTATACCTTCTATCAAGTTGTTGCAGAAACCTACACTGATGAAAATCGTCGCATTATTTTAGCTGGTGAAGCTGCCCATTTATTCGCTCCTTTCGGTGCGCGCGGATTAAATTCAGGGGTACCGGATGCAATAGTTGGTGTGAAAGGTATTGTATCAGCATTAAAGGCTGATACAATTGAGGAAGCTCGTTCGGTCATTAAAACTGCAGCAAATGAGCGTTTAAACGCTGGTCTATATAATCGTGAGTGTTCAAACTTAGCTCTTGAACATATTCAAGGTACGAATGAAGAGATTAAATTAAAACGGGAAATCAGCGCTTTCTTAGCACCTTATATTCCAAAATTAGGAAAATGGCTTGACGAAGGCCCATTTGGACCACGTTCTGGTCCACCAGCATTATCAACAAAGTACTAATATAAGTGAATGACCCCTCCTTAACACTCTTACGAGTTGTTTGAAGAAGGGGACTTCTGTTGGAAATACTGTTAAATTTGTTGAAGTAAAAAGCGGATGTTTTTGTTAATCAACATATTGGAAAAAAACATTTCTTATTTTGAGGCCATGGCTGTCTTGGATGAGATATTGATGAAAAATCCATTTCAGGGAAATATAGGCGTTATTTAAGGGTGAAATCGTAATGGTTTCATCCATTTTTATTTGAATTAATAGATTGGATAGATTTGATACGATTAACTATTATAATTGTATTGAAGAAAATTCTAAATAATCTGTAAACTATTAATAAAAGCAAGCTAGAATCTAACGTAAATATATCCAATCATAATTGAGTTGGAACTATGCAAGCAAAGGATTTATCGGTAGCAGATTTGGTCGCAGATTCATTGCTTTTCCAAAAGGATGAAGGAAAGGTATTTTTCAAGGATCGTAGAACTATTTTTACGGGAGCAGATTCATATGGAACCTTACGAAAAGACCTTATTTCTGTTTTGGGTCATGAACGGGCAAAGGGTTTTTTGCTTCGATATGGGTGGAATTGTGGCGTAAATGATGCAAAATATATAAAAGAAATGCTTCCATGGGAAGAGGAACTGGAATGGCTCCTTGCTGCCCCAAAGATTCACTCCATTGAGGGAACTGTTCTAGTTGATTCAATAGAACTTCGAGCTAACAAAGAGAAGGGTGAATTCTATTCAGAAGGATATTGGTATCATTCCTATGAAGCAGAACAGCATATTAAACATTTTGGTCACCACCATGAGCCCGTATGCTCCACGCTGATAGGATATGCTGGGGGCTATGGAAGTTACTATTTAGGACGGAGGGTTGTTTTTAAAGAAGTTGAGTGTGTTGGTAAAGGGGACCCTTATTGTAGATATATTGGAAAACCAATTGAAGACTGGGGTACTGAAATAAATGATATTCTGCCTCTTTATGAGGAAGAGAATCTATCAATAGAATTAGATAGGGCTTATCGGAGTATTGAAAAACAAAAAGAGGATTTAAAGAAGGCTCTAAACATTAATGAGAAGCTGTCGAATGTCCTGATACAAGGAGGAGGGTTAGCAGAAATTGTGAGAAAGTTAGGTGAAAGCCTAAAAACACCTGTTGCCTTTGACGATCAAAATTTTAATAGAATCGAATCGTTTGGTGATTATCGAGAACATGAACTGATGAGGTACATCCAAATATCGAATGGAAAAAGAGATCCCTTGATTCAAAAGTTAATGACGGAAAAGAGAACCGTCGAGCTTACTATTTCAGAAGATTTTGGATGGCGCCATAAACGGCTGATTGCTCCAATTTTATTGAAGAATGAAATTTGTGGCTATCTATCTTTAGTGAAGGAACAAGGTCATTTTGATGAGATGGAAATAATTACATTGGAAGGTACCGCCAACATTTGTGCGATACAAATTCTTCATGAGCGTTCAGTTATTGAAGTTGAGCAACGCGTCAAAGGTGAGTTTATCAACGAATTGCTTTTAGAAAACTCAAATAAAAAAAGTCTTTTATATCAGTTGAAATTAATTTGCACATTTGATTCAGGCAAATATGTGCAAATGTGTTTATGTTTTTAATACTCAGAATATATAGTCGCTTCATGAAGATATAGCTATAGTGGATAATAGGAAAACCATTCACGAATACGTAAGGGGGTAAGGTTTTTGATTACTCAAAACGAACAAGTCAAATTTCAAGAGCCAAAGGAATCATTGGAAGAAATTCAGTCTCAAAAGTGTTTAAAGTAAATGAATTACATTTTTGGACAATCGGAGTTCTACAAGCAGAAGTATAAAAAATTAGGAATCAAAAGAGAAGATATAAAGAGTATTCGTGATTTAGAAAAACTTCCTTTTACATATAAGGATGAGATCAGGGCTAGTCAAGCAGCAAGGCCGCCGTTAGGTTCTCATGCCATAGCTGAAATGAAAGATATTATTCGTGTCCATTCCTCCTCCGGAACAACAGGACGGCCTACATATGTCGGAATCACCAAACATGATTACGATGTATGGACGGAGATTCTGGCAAGAGTCGCAGCCACACATGGGCTTACGAAAGAGAGTAAAGTGGTTTTCGCAATGGGTCTTTCCTTTTTCGTTGGAAGTTCTTTTAAGGATGGGCTTGAAAGATTAGGTGCCACTTTTATTCCGATTGGCACAGGAGCTTCAGACAGGGTCATCAGAAGTATCATCGATTTCAAAGCAGACACATTGTTCTGTACCCCTTCCTATGCAACCTATTTAGTTGAATTTGCCAGAAAACATTACAATATGGAGCCTTCAGAGTTAGGAATTAAACTGATTTCGGTTGGTGGAGAACCAGGCGGGGGGTTACCTGAGGTTCGTAAAAAAATTGAACAGGACTGGGGATGCAAAGTAGTAGAAGCAATGGGCAATGCGGATATGGCCCCCGTCATGTTCGGGGAATGTCCAGAACAAAATGGGATTCACTTTGTAGGATCTGATTATGTTATTTGTGAAATAAAATACTAAGTTTGATTTACCGCATCTCATACTGTTAATCCATTTAATTAAGATACCCTCACAATGGAAACAACGGCTTATCCAGCAATTTTTTTAGCCGTGTACATTATCAAAATCGTGAAACAAAGAAACTGGAGAATCAAGAGCTAAATCGACTTTGTAAAAATCATACGATACCAAATGAGTTAATTATCGACTTCAATTCGGGTGTCACTGCAACGTTAATTGCATGGTGGTTACAAAATAGAAAAAGTATTTCAGCAGAGGAAATGGATAGATACTTTCATCAAATGATCAATCAAGATGTTTTTGGATTTGAAATAGAAGATTAGGGATCATTTTCAAAACGAAGAAAGGGCGTCCCTCCGTCATTTTTGACGACTTTTGGGACACCCAAATTTATCGGATAACTTGGCTTAGCGGTGAACCTTCAGCGGTAAGCTGGATAAGGCCCGGCCAGCAGCTGAGGTCTGTAAACTTGTCTCCAAATTGAAGCCTGGAACCGATTCAATACGAGAAAATGTTTCCATAAAAATTTTGAACGCTTTGTTAGCTTCCAATCTCGCCAGTGGCGCACCGAGACAGAAGTGCGGCCCATTGCCAAACGTTTGATGTCTGTTGTTATTTTTTCGGTGAATATTCACAGTAAATGGATCTTCGAATACATCCTCATCAAAGTTTGCCGCGCTATTCCAAGTGATCACCAAATCACCTTTCTTCAACTCAACGCCTAGAACATTGTTATCTACTTTCACTTCACGGTCCAATGCGATAACGTGGAAACGGTAACGAAGCATCTCCTCAACAAAATTAGGTACGAGGTTTATATTGCTTCTTAATTCTTCGTAAAGTTTAGGAGCATCATATAGCAATGAGTAGAATGAATTAGCCAACAATAGACTTGTTGTTTCAACACCCGCCGCAAGAAGAAACATAGTCACACGAACAACTTCTTCATCCGTAAACTTTTCTCCTTCGCTTTCAACTTGAATTAAATCAGAAAGAATGTCGTCTGAAAGCTGCTTTCTTTTTTCCACAACGATTGGATACAGATAATTAAAGTAATCCATCGCTGCCTTCGCCTTTTGTTGAGCCACTTCTTCGGCATTTTCACTATTGAACGGCATGAACAAGATATCGACCCATTTCTTAAACAGTAGTTTGTCTTTATGCGGAACCCCAAGCAAATCGGCCATTACTATGATCGGAAGGGGGGTTGTAAAATCTTTGACAATGTCGATCTCCGACTTATCCCCCATTTCGGCAATCAAATCGTTAATAATCTGTTCAATACGCGGCTCCCAAACTTTGAGACTTCTAGGGGTGAAAGCAGCTGAAAGTAGAGAACGTGACTTGCGATGTTCTGGTGGATCCGTTTCATTAATCTTTAAGCGATCTGGGACGCTGCCTTCCTCTGTGTCTGCCCCAATCTGGGAAATGGAACGGTGGCGTTTACTTGAAAATAGTTCATAGTCTGTAAGAACTCGCTTAACGTCTTCATATTTGAAAACATTCCAAGTGTCCGTACCTGCATGATAGTAAATCGGATGCTCCGTCAGCATTTTTTTATACCAAGAAAATGGAGCAAATTCTTCGGATTTAGTTTTGAAACCCTTAATTTCAGAAGTTGAAAGAACTGTATTTTCCATACAAACCCTCCATGTCTAATTAGAGTACAATAGAACAAAATTTGACTACCTAATCCGTCTAGCCCAGAAACATACTCTCCTTAGATCACCTCCTGCATTGATTATTTTTAATACGTTTCTATACTAAGGAGTATGTGTAATATAATATACATATGTAGATTAAAAAGGGAGGGTCAAATTTCGAAAGTTGTATAATTAATCTACAGAAAAGGAGAAGTGTAGATGAAAAGTAATGAGGAACAGCTGGATTTACGCATTAGACGTACACATAAATTTTTATGGGAGTCTTTATTTGAATTAATGACACAATCAAAACAGAAATATAGTTCTATTACCATTAACCAAATCTGCGATCGTGCGATGGTGCATCGAACAACATTTTATAAACATTTTGAAGATAAAAACGCGTTATTGGTTTTTGGATTTAAGCAATATCTAGAGGGGAATTTTACCACAACACTTTTAGATCGATTAACTAAACCATTTCAAGTGATGGAACAATTTTTACATCATAAAGAAATTGGTAAAATATTAGAGTCACAAATGGATGATGAACAATTTATTAGCTTTATGCATTATCAAACTCGTGAAATGAAAAAGCAGGAGAATCAAGAATTAAATCGACTTTGTAAAAATCATACAGTACCAATTGAGTTAATTATCGAATTCCATTCTGGTGTAATTACAACATTAAGTTCATGGTGGTTACAAAATAGAAAAAGTGTTTTAGCAGAAGAAATGGATAGATACTTCCGTCAAATGATCAATCAAGATATTTTTCAATTTGAAAGGGAATGAATAAAGGCGTTTTTGGTGTAAGAAGTTTATCGTTATATTGGATTTAGAAAAATTGCAGCGAACAAACAAGTTGAAAAATCAAAGTGGATTTATATTAATGGGGAGAATCGAATGGGGAAATATTATATTTATGAATCAAAGGTAAAAGTAATCGGATTATTGTTTTTGATTTTGGCAATTGAAGCGATGTTTCTTTTTATTGCTACGTATGCATTTTTATCTGAGGAGCCTAACTTTGTAATTGGGTTTTTATTTGGAGTTTTTGCGTTAGTTGTCCTAATTGCTCTTTGGAAAGTTATTCAAAAAATTATTGCAAAAAATCCAGCCGTCATTTTAGAGCCGGAATATATTACAATTATTAACACCCCAAAATATCCTGTGAAAATTGCTTTGGAGGATGTATACGGTTTGTTACCTTATACAATCGGAGGGCAAAGGTATTTAGGAATTGTGATGGAAGATGATGTTGAAGAGCGCTATATCACCTCTATACCATCAAAAGGACAACGGCTGTATCAAGTTAATAAACGTTCTGGATTTACACCATTTTATATTCATTTGAATTTATTGAAAATCAATACAGATTCATTACTTGAAAAGTTAGGAGAGTATGATATAAGCTTTTTAATTTCTGAAGATGAAGCGAAATAATATAACAGATGAATTGATTTAGGTATTATGAAAAAACATCTCGATAAAAAGAGATGTTTTTTTATTTTGTCCTGACGCTCGCAATTCTTCCGTTTTCGCCTTTTTCACTTCTATGGATTTCTTAAATCGTATGGCACTTGTGAATTTGAAATAAAGTCACGATGTTTGTAAGAAAGATGCAAAGTTTTAAATAAATTCGTGAAGTTTCTAATAATAGATGCGATTTTTTGTCTCTTCAATCAAAGAATTCCAATTCTCTATCATCAGTTTACTGTTGGTTACCTTAATTCATGGTCTTGTAAATTTGAAATAAAGTTACTACGTTTAAAAAAAAGATGCGATGTTTTGAACAAAGTCACGATGTTTCTAAAAAAGATACGATGTTATTGTTAAATGACAATACAGTCTTTAAAAAAATAATAAAGTTGTTTATTTCTTATTGGACTGAAGGAGTAGTTATAGTTAATAACCTTAAAAAATAGGGACTACTTATGTGGTAAAATAATATAAAAATTCAATTTAAAGGAGGTATTAAAGGAAGTGGCTATTAAAAACCTTAAAACCAATGAATATTCCGAATTAGAAGGAGAGGCCTATTTCAAATTATTCGATCAAAATATTCTGGTATACATAGACCAAAATGCAGATATTGAATACGCAGAACTATGTATAACATACTTAAATGCTTTAAGTGAGGAACTGATAAATAAACTTTGTAAAGCATCTATTAGATACTGTAATGAATTTCTTGATGATATAGGTGAAGATATTATAGAATTTTCTAAACCGACAGATGTTCTACTTTATATTACACCAAATACTATATGTATCCCGAATCCTAAAAATAAATCTGAACCTGTCATTGATTTAGAATTAAATTGCACATGGGAAGAAGAACATGGTATGGAATGGGTCATTCGCAGTGGAAAAGTTATGTATGTCGGAGCATTTAATGGAATAAATCCATATGGGGATTGTGATATCGGAAAAGATTGGAATTATGTTTAATGTATGATTTCATAGAAATGTAATCAAAAAATATACTAATTTTCTTATTAAACTAAAAGATGCTTTTGTTTAATAAATTTAAACATCTTCAATATCTTTTAGTGTTACTATATTCATATAGTTAAATATATTATTTAAAAACTTTATTATTTCTACACAGTTTTTATTTGTTGTAGATTTGAAATAAAGTCGTACTGTTTATAAAAAAGATGTACCGTTTTGTGTTTTGCAATATCAAAGTGCAGACAAATGAAGAGAAACATACACAGGCTTGCCAACGTTTATATTCAATTTTATTAAATAGTAGAAAGTGCGTTCTTTAAACGATAACTTTCTCCAGTAAAAGCTAATATGTGTGCGTGATGGACAAGTCTGTCTACTAAGGCTGCTGTTAATATATTGTCACCAAATACTTTATTCCACTGCCCGAACTTTAAATTCGAGGTCACAATTACACTTTTTTGTTCATAACAGTCTGCAATTATATGAAACAATAATTCTGAACCATCTTTTTGAAATGGTACATATCCTAATTCATCTAAAATTAATACATCACAGGTTTCAATGCTTCTTTTAATTTTTTGAAGTGTTCTTTTTTCAAATCCATTCTCTAAATGATAAAAAAGGGGAATCTCTATGAAATTGCTACGTTCATTTACTGAGTGTTAAGAAAGGGATATTCCATATACAACACGTTAATAACTTCCACAATCGCTTAAAAGGTTGGTTGGAGCGTTTTCGAGGTGTGGGAACTCAGTATTTGGACAACTTACCTCTATTGGTTCCGTTGGCTCGAATTAGGCAAGGATTTAGCATTTGATAAACGAGTAGAGAAAATGCTCATTTCAGCGTGTCAAAAATATAATCGTATAACAGTCGGTATGCTTAGAAGTGCATAATGGATCCCACCACATGCTCATCAAGCTAATATTTTGAAGAATCCCCAAAACAAAATTTTTATCTCTCTAGTGAAAAAACCCGTATCTTTTAATAGAAAATTAAGGATGTTATTAACCACTGTAATAATTTAAAAAAACCTATTATTCTCTCTTTCGTCATGTCCACTTATTTTTCCAGTTTCGAAATTATATTCTAACGTTTTAGTTGCATACTCAAATCTCATTAATATTGAAACTTCAGTATTACCTTTCCATGAAATTTTATAGCGATTTGGATGATTAGACTCTAAATAATTAGATATTCTTACCTTTTCTGTTTTTACTACCTTTCTTTTTTCCGTAAAGTAAATTTTCACTTCTGTATCACCCCAAATATGCCCGTGTGCAATCTCTCTAATGTCTAATTGATTTAATTGGTTTGGTGATGCACCCTTTAAAAGGGGTGTCTCAACTTCTTCAAAAAACACCCAATAAACAGAGTATATAATTGATGCAATAACAATGCCTATACTCAATAAGAATGTTAAGAAGCAACCGATACTATTCTTTTTTCTTTCATCATTAATTATCCATTGACTCATATTAATTTCACCACTTCAATTTAATATAATTAAATTGAAAGCTTAAAAATAGATAATAATAGTTTTTATTAAGTAATTTCATTTCTATTCGCATTTTTCAGTCTAATATTTTATTTTAATGAAGGCAAGCTTTAATAGTTCATAAATAAAAACAGATCAAAACAATTAAACTTTATTTCAAAGGTACAGTAGAATCATAGGAAAGGATGGCATATCTTTTTCATTTTAAGGGAATTTCATTTTGTTAGCTTGCTAACGATGGGGTGAGCTCCCGTTAACCAGTTTAATTTATTAAAGGGCAATTTTGTGGAATAAGGATTCCGTTCCAAATAACTGGAATCTTCAATTATCTTTTTGTATATTTAAATTTGGAGGCAATAAACGCTCCAATATTTGAAAATTTCAAGAAAGAAGGATTCAATATGCCATATTGCAAGGTTGGGCAAGCCGACATTTACTATGAAGATATAGGGGAAGGAAAACCAATTTTAATGATACATGGCTATACACCTGATCATCGGTTAATGAGTGGTTGTATGGAACCTATATTTACTAAGAGAGAGGGATGGCGACGTATTTATATTGATCTACCTGGAATGGGAGTAACAAAAAACTATGACGAAATAAGTTGCTCTGATGAAATGTTGAATGCTGTTTTAGATTTTATTCAAGCAGTTCTCCCTGATCAAGAATACATAATTGCTGGTGAATCTTACGGTGGCTATATAGCTAGAGGACTTATCGAAAAACAAAAAGAGCGAATACTCGGAGCGGCATTTATATGTCCTGTTATTATTCCTCTGAACGAAAATAGAGCAGTTGAGAAACATAGAATCTTGAAAGCAGATGATAAATTTATTGAAAGTTTATCGAAAGAGGAATTAGAACATTTCAAAAGCAATCAAGTTGTACTTGATGAGTATAATTGGTTGCGTTACAAAAATGAAATTGTTGAAGGTTGTAAAATTGCAGATGAAAAGTTTTTAAATAGAGTAAGGAATAAATATGAGTTTTCATTTAAAGTCGATCAGTCTAATTTTGATAAACCAAGTGTATTTCTTTTAGGAAGACAAGACTCTTCTGTTGGATATAAAGATGCACTTAACATTTTACATAAATATCCGAGAGGAACATTTGCCGTATTGGATACAGCTGGTCATAATTTACAAATAGAGCAACCACAACTTTTTAACAATCTAGTAAATGAATGGTTGGATAGAATTGAAGAATTTTACAATTGATATTCTTTTATTTTAAAAGCTTTGTCATTTATTTCTTGATAATAAAGGAAATTATTCAATTAATTCCAATTTCTTATTTAAATTAGGGGTCTCGCCCTATCGCCATCAACTTAAGAAATTAATTGATCCCAAAAAAAGTGAGCCGAATTCTCATAAATAACTGTAAAATGGTAAATTTTTTGTTTTGGGGGTGATATAAAACTCTTAAGTTGATGGATGTGTGGCGGTATCCTATATATAGATACAAGATCTTAAGTTTTATTTGTGGGCAATAATTTATTATTTGCCATCTGAAATTTAAATAACTTTATTAACCCTAATAATTGTAGAATGAAAGAATCTGTTAGTTTTTAAAACAATTTTAATAACCATCTATCTGTTATAAGATAGATGGTTACTATATTTCTAAGCAGAGAATTAAACAACTTTTTTAACTTTATACAACACCCAAAAACAAGGGAGAAACCACTAGTCAACATAAGCAATGTTTTCGGCAATGAAAGAGGATCTTTAGTTCATATAATTTGGGAAACGTGATATAAAGTCTTAAAAACATAGGACATAAAAATTTTTAATATTGTAGTCTTTTTTTTATAATTATTATTTCTTATAGTTAACGTTATAAAGTCTAAAAGGAGTATCTTTTTGTTAGTTAAAATCTCAAAAGAACAGCAAGTATCCTCTATTAAGGAAGAAATTTTGTCCTTGAAACGACCAATCAAATGTTGAATGTTTGTGAGAATGAAAGAAGATATATTTGGTATTATCCCATTTAGGT
>NZ_NTRO01000122.1:0-956 GCF_002560575.1 Bacillus sp. AFS023182
AAATTTGATAAGTATAAAAATGTAAAAAAAAGACATCTAATTGATGTCTTTTAAAAAAATTTAATAGGTAAATCTTTTAATGGTTTAGCTCTCATAATTTTTATAAATTGTATCTTTAATCCTTCTTCAATATTATCCCGATCTCCAGCATATAAAATATGAGGATTGATAAATAATGCATAAGACTTTACATTGCTATTTTCTACAACACTTTCAGAACGAGCAATGATCCCTTTTGTATATAATGCCTTTACAACTCTACTCACTTTAGTCTCACTTGTCTCTAAAGACTTTGCTAATTCTCTTTGTGTAAGCGGTAATGGTTGTTTCTTTTTGGGATTGTCTACAATTGCATTAGATCCAAAACCTATAAAAGGAATCAAACTCATTAAAAATACAATTTCTTCATTCTTTAAATAAGATATATTTTGTAAATAACTCCAATTGTCTTGAATAATTTGAACAAATTTAGCTTTATTTTTTACTTTTCGCTCTGGAACTAATTTCATTCCTCTTAAATTAGCTTTTGATTGAAGTTCATTTGCTAAATACATCTCTTCTTCTGACAAGATCTTCGAATCCTCGATATCTCTCAATCTTGCATTTTTTTCAGCTTGTTTTAAATTGATAGTATTTGTCATAACTTTTCTCCTCGTTCCTAGTATTTACAACTAGTACAGAGACTTTTTTTATGCTATTATGTAATTAGAATTTTATAAGAATAAAAAAGCCTCTTATATATAGTTGTAGCGTCGCAACTCAATTATATCATGATTGGCTTTTTTGTTGTAAATAAAAGAAAAAGAGTCCTATATTACAGGACTCTTTTTTATGTTTCTAAAAGTAAACTTTTGAATAGAAGTTTACTTTCATAAAGGAGTCTGAGAGGTATTGTGTATAGTTTGTTCACCTCAGGTACAACAAAAGAGCCTTACCTCTGTAGGCAAGACTCCACT
>NZ_NTRO01000122.1:1006-1212 GCF_002560575.1 Bacillus sp. AFS023182
CTCCTATTAAGGAGAACCCTTAAAGACTCTCACCCCGCTATAATACCATTAAGGAATGACTAATAGAGGCCTGATTTTTGTCTAAATATATAAATATGCAATATTACATATAAAAATGTATTGATATAAATGTAAGCGCTTACTATAATAAAGGCATAAAGATAAATCACATCTTAGCAACAACATAAGAGGAGGAAATAACATGG
>NZ_NTRO01000123.1:0-822 GCF_002560575.1 Bacillus sp. AFS023182
TCAGTCATAGTGGCATCTTGCCCCATTGCTGCAATATGATTTTTGTATTCTTTTGCCGCATTATTCATAATCATATTAATTTGTTTCAGCGTGTTAGCATACTGTACTTGTCCATCCATTTTAAAGTTAAGAACAACGTTTCTTTCTCTATTTCCTCCTGGCATTTTCTCACCTCACTTATCTAAATGGAGTCTGATCTAACGTATAGATTTGTTTTGGTTTCACTACATGCTCTTCAAGCGCATCCGGATTGGTGTATCGAAGGTGCATAATGAATTGCTTTAAAAAATGATTAGGAGTGATTTTCCAAAAGTCATCCATACTTAAACCGAGCAACGTATTACCGACATAAAAATAAAAATCCCAGTCCAACTCAGACTGAGATTCTTCATTTTTATTCAGTATGTTCTTTACTTTTTTTCTTTCTTCAACTTCTCCATATCTTCAATTTGGAAGTTTTGTCTGTTGAATATGTTAACTGCAGCTTGAAAGACATCAGGCAGTTCATGTAATGGAATGGAGCCTTTAACTTCTTCCAATGTACATTCTGTTCCACCGCTACGCATCATTGCATAAATTAATACCCTCATTAATTTAATTTCATGTTCTCCCATAACTACTTCGCCTTTTTCGAACATATCATTCATTTCTTCCTGAAATTCATGAAATTTCTTTCCAAAGGCTTCTTCCACATAAGGGAATGACTCCATCGTAAAAATAACGGGGATTTGCACCTTCTGTATTGTAATTGTTTCTCTATTTATATCAACGTTAACTAAATCACTTAAACGTGCCATATTACCACTCCTTATTGTCCTGTAG
>NZ_NTRO01000124.1:0-816 GCF_002560575.1 Bacillus sp. AFS023182
CTACAGGACAATAAGGAGTGATAATATGGCACGTTTAAGTGATTTAGTTAATGTTGATATAAATAGAAATAAAATTAAGATACAGGGAGTAGAAATCCCTGTTATTTTTACAATGGCTTCATTTCCGTATGTGGAAGAGTCATATGGTGGAGAATATCATGTGTTTGAAAAAGAATTGCATGAAATGATGGCAAAAGAACAATTTAGTTTAGGTGAAAAAGAAATTAAATTAATGAGTACACTCATTTATGCGATGGTTCGTAGTGGTGGTACTGAATGTACACCTGACGAAATTAAAAATTCAATACCTATGTACGATTTACCTGGTGTTTTCAAAGTTGTAATGGAGATTTTCCAAGG
Organism: Bacillus sp. AFS023182; assembly: GCF_002560575.1. NCBI lineage: Bacteria > Bacillati > Bacillota > Bacilli > Caryophanales > Bacillaceae > Bacillus > Bacillus sp. AFS023182. The sequence continues at coordinate 361 of NZ_NTRO01000124.1, forward strand.
TCAAACTTTCCAACATTCTGATATGGAGAAACTGAAGCAAGAAAAAAAGTAAAAAACATACTGACAAAAAATGAAGAATCTCAGTCCGAGTTGGACTGGGATTTTTATTTTTATGTTGGTAATACGTTGCTAGGTTTAAGTATGGATGATTTTTGGAAAATCACTCCTAATCATTTTTTGAAACAATTCATTATGCATCTTCGATACACCAATCCAGATGCACTAAATGAAGTCAAACCAAAACAAATCTATACGTTAGATCAGACTCCGTTTCGATAAGTGAGGTGAGAAAATGCCAGGAGGAAACAGAGAAAGAAACGTTGTTCTTAACTTTAAAATGGATGGACAAGTACAGTACGCTAACACGCTGAAACAAATCAATATGGTTATGAACAACGCCGCAAAGGAATATAAGAATCATATTGCAGCAATGGGTCAAGATGCCACTATGACTGA
>NZ_NTRO01000125.1:0-6690 GCF_002560575.1 Bacillus sp. AFS023182
GGGGTAGCACCAACAAAACGCGAATTTCGTACGCTAAGCAAAATTTTATAAAGAAAAAGCCGATTTCCTGTACGCTAAGAGATAATCGGCTTCTTACTACTAAGTTATCTGTAATGGTCGTAGAGAGTCTAATGGTGCAATTTCTTTTTTACTAAATCGGTATTCTCCTAGGAAGTTAATGTGTTCCCATCCTAATGGAGAAATGTGTTTTAATAGTTCTTCATCCAATTTTTCTTTTTTCTTCAAAACGCTTATTGCTTCACTTAAATAAACAGTATTCCACACACTAATTGCATTAATTAAGAGGTTTAGTGCACTACTTCTTTGAAGTTGATCTTGTAGCGCTCTTTCTCGTAATTCACCATGTTTTCCAAAGAAAATAGCTCGAGCAAGTGCATTCATAGCTTCTCCTTTATTCAATCCTCGTTGAATACGTCTACGCATTGTTTTATCTGAAAGATAATCTAAGATGAAAATTGTTTTCTCAATTCTTCCTATTTCTCTTAGTGCCTTCGCCACTTTATTTTGACGGGTATAAGACCCTAATTTTCCCATAATCAATGCACCTGATACTTTACCTTCTCGGATAGAATGAGCTAGCCGTAAAACATCATCATAATTATCGCAAATTAACTTCATATTAATTTGTCCCCGTATTAAGGATTCTATATTTGAGAATTCTTTAGGTGATCCAATCGTATATAATTTAGAAGTGGCTAAATCACGTAACCGGGGCGCAAAGCGAAAACCTAATAAATGAGCCAATCCAAAGACTTGATCTGTATAGCCCGCTGTATCTGTGTAATGCTCTTCAATAACCAAATCAGATTCATGATGTAATAATCCATCGATAACATGTACAGCATCTCTAGCATTTGTATTAATTACCTTGGTGTAAAAAGAAGAAAATTGATCACTTACGAATCGATAAATGGTCGCTCCTTTTCCGGTTCCATAGTGTGGATTGAAGCTAGCGCTGAGAGAAGATACCCCAATTTGAACTCTCATACCATCCGATGATGAAGTAGTCCCATCTCCCCAATAAGAGGATAAAGGGATTTTATGCTGAAAGTTTACAAGTATAGATTGAGCACGTTGTAAGGCATCGTCATACATTCGCCATTGGCTAGCATGAGCTAACTGATGATAGGTGATATCTGGAGTTGCATCTGCCATTTTAGTTAGACCAATATTAGTTCCCATCGCCATCATTGCAGCAAGAGATATAATAATTTCATCGCCTTTAGGCGGTTTATTTGTTGATGCGTGAATCAGTTGCTGTTCAAAATTTGTCCAATTCGACACTTCTAGTAATAAATCCGTTAGTTTTATACGTGGTAACATATTGTATAGCTTAGCGCTTAGTTTCTTGGCGTCTTCTGGGACATCTCGTTCTAAGCGATGAATACGCAAACTTCCTTTTTCTAAATCTAAGCCTTCTAGAGAATTTATATTTTTAGAAAAGGATTGAATTCGATGCAAAAGGGTTTCAGTGCGCTCTTTTATGTATTCTTCTACTTGAATCGGAACCGCTAACCTGGTACCGATATTTTTACTCTTTGTCCATTCTTGTTGTGGAATAAGATATTCATCAAAATCTTTATGTTGTCTACTACCTACAATAGAAATATCCCCTGAGCGTACATAATTTCGAAGTTCAGTAAATGCGGCCAATTCGTAAAAATGTCGATTAATACTCCCGTCTTCATCATATACATATCTTTCCCAACGCTTGGAAACAAAGCTTAATGGGGCACCTTCTGGAACTTTTCGTTTTCCAGCTTCATTTAACTCGTGGATAGTATCTAAAGCTAATAAAACGGGATTTGCATACTTGGTAGATCGAAATTCTAATGTTCTGAGTAGTGTTGGCGTATACTTACGTAAATAATTATAACGACTTTCTAATAAATCAAGATAATCATAATTCATAGGACGAGATAACTTTTTTGCTTCCTCTACAGAGGCTACAAATGTATCCCAAGGCATCATCGTTTCTAATAATAAAAATGGATCTAAGTTTTCTTGTCTAGCTTTAATTAAAGCTGTTCCTAGATTCGCGTAATGATTGATTTTTTCATTAACTGATTTTCCATTCTGTTTTTGAATTTCTTCTTGCTGTTTCCTTCCTTTTAGTTGAAGATTCATAATCTGTTTATCATGAATTTCAAATGCTTGATCAACCAAATCCTGTGTTAAATCTATTAAATATGCAATTATGATTGCATATTTTTTGGTGCTGTGAAATCGTCGGAACGAGAAAGGTTCATATCTTGCTCCTATTCGAGATAATTGTCGTATTCGATTTGGATGTAACCCTTTGGTATCAAGCTTTAATGTTAATTTTCTTATGTAATCTAAGCGTTCAATTACTTTTAAAAATGCGTCAGGAGAAAATTGGCCAGGTATTTCTCTTAGCCAGGATAAATAAGTTTTTGAAGTATTAGGCATTGGATGGAGTAGGCTATCTAACTTTTCTTGTTGTGAAGAAGTCAAAGAGGATGTTAGTACTTTAAAAATTTTTTCTTCTGTACGCTTACGTACTTCCCATACAACTCGTTCTATTGTTGGTATTGCAGGTAAAATAATTTTCTCTTTTCGTAGTTCTTGTAATACAGTTTGAATCAGATACATTGTATTTCCATTTTCTAATGCATATGGTTCTAGAAATTTAGAAATCCTTCGATAATCACGAGTGGTAAAGTTACGATATCCATATTCTTTACGTATTTCTTCTAGATGTTCCCGCCTAGTAGGTTCTCGTTTTGCATATGCTTCATAGACCGTATGATCTACACCAATTTGTTTAGCAACAAACTTTAAGAGTCCTTCAGGAATTACTGGTATATTCGTAACAGTAATTCCTGGATATCTTATGACACAAAGCTGAACAGCAAATCCTAAGCGATTGTGATCTCTACGATGTTGATTAATAATTTCAAGATCTTCTGCAGAGAATGTGTAATGCAGTGCTAGCTCATGTTCTGTTTCAACAGAAATATGTAATAGTTCTTCCCTTTGTACAGGTGTGAGAAGTTCTTTTCCTCTCATAATATTTCCTCCATTTATAAAAGTAATGAGGTTATTTGTTAATGTATCGATACAATGTTGTTTTACTTAGACCGGTAGCCTCTGTAATTTGTTTAATGCTATATTCTTTACTTTGATACATTTTAAGAGCCATTTCTACCTTATCTGTATGTTTTTGTGGTCTTCCGCCTTTTTTCCCACGGGCTCTAGCTGCGTTTAATCCTGTTTTGGTACGTTCGCTAATAATATCTCTTTCTAATTCTGCAATACTTGCCATCATTCGAAAGAAGAATTTCCCCATAGCATTAGATGTATCAATGTTGTCATGAATAGAAATAAAATCTACACCCAGTTCTTTGAATTTTTCACTTAACTCAATTAGGTGTTTTGTAGATCGAGAAATTCGATCAAGTTTGTAAACGACTATCTTATCGCCTTTACGTAATACCTTTAGCAACTCTTCGAGCTGAGGACGATCTTTTTTTGTTCCTGTCATTTTCTCTTGATATAACTTATCTATACCATATTGTTGCAAAGCATCTATTTGCATATCGAGATTTTGTTCTTCTGTGCTGACACGAGCATAACCAAAAATCAAATTGTTTCACTTCCTATCTAAATATATCTATTAAAATAGTACCAAAAACCTTGTTGAATTAAAATAAGGAACTTTGTTTTTGGATATGGGTTTTGGTACTTGATATGGATGGATTTTTAACGCTTTTGTTTAAAAACAAACAAGTTCCATAAACGGTCGTTTTCGGTACGATAAATTCATAAAAATCACATCAATTAGGGGTCACCATATCAGAAAGAGAGAATTAACGAATTTTAAGGATAACCCCCGAGAAATCAGAGTTATCCATTTTTATTTATATCGGATTCCATTAGATATTTCCTCCAAACAGCTCCAATTCAATATACGAATAGAGTTTTTATCTCTTTCAATAATTTTCTTTTCAGATAGCGAATGAATAACTCGATTTAGATGTCGATATGTCGTGCCAAGTAAATCTGCAACCTCTTTTATATTGGAAGTCTTTAGCTCCATTCCAAAGATGTTATCGGGGTCAGGTGATATCGTGGACATAAGATAGCTCGCAAACTTGTTTTCCACAGATGCTAATAAATTTACACGAGAAGCTGTTGTACAAGTTTGAAGCTTATAGCTTACATGTTCTAAAAGTGTATGTAAAAACTGCGGATTGTTCATTTCATGCTGTTTTATATAATCAAAATGTAGTCCAATTAATAAGCATTCATTAACTGCTTTAACCTGTGATTGGACGGGAACGTTTCGAATTAATTCAATATCACCAATAATGGAAAATGGTTGGACAAATCGTAGTAAAAGTAATTTTCCAGTTTCAACACTTGATGTTATTTTCACTTTTCCTTCCACCAAAAATAATAATGATTCTAGTTCAATTCCCTCAAGTAAAATAATTTCATCTTGTTCATATTGTTGCAGTGTAAATGGGAGTTGTTTTTCTCGGCCAAATATTTCTTCAATATGATATTCTCGTAATTTTGTTTCAAGTAGCTTCAAGTCATGAATAAATTCCATATAATACTCCTTTTGGGACATATGTCCTTTTCATTATAAGATAAACTGATATGATAAGAACAATAAAAAATTTTAGGAGTGGCATAGAATGAAATTTGTATTCGATTTAGATGGGACAATTTGCTTTAAAGGTCAGCCTATTTCCGAAAGACTACTAGTATCATTAGAAAAACTAGTAGCTCAAGGGCACGAAGTCATTTTTGCATCGGCTAGGCCAATACGTGATTTACTTCCCATCTTACATGAACGTTTTCATCAATACCCAATGATTGGTGGAAATGGATCAATGATTGCAATTAAAGGGAAAATCATATCAACGATTAGTTTTGATGAAGAAACGCTTGCAAATATTGTTCAATTACTTAGAACTTATAATGCTTCTTATTTAATAGATGGTGACTGGGATTATGCCTATACAGGGCCAGCCACACATCCGATTTTGAATAATCTTGATCCAGAAGGACGTGCTAAAAACGTTAAATTGGATAAATTACAGTCAATCGTAAAAATTTTAGTGCTTACTTCAGACAATATGGAAGCAGTTGAAGAACGGCTTAGCAATATGAATGTTGTGGTTCACTCTCACGGAAACGAAGGAATCTTAGACATAAGTCCAAACGGAATAGATAAGTGGAGTGGATTGCAACAATTGGGTGTGGAAGAAAAAGAATATATAGCATTTGGTAATGATGCGAATGATATTACAATGTTTCAACATGCGATGTACTCTGTTATGATTGGTGAAAGCTTACAATTAGCACCGTTTTCATCTGAACAACTAGTATTAAGTGAGAATATAGAAAACATTCTAGAGCAAAGACTTAGTGAATTAGGAGATATAAATATAATTAAGAAGTTGGTAAGCCTATAAGGGGGAGAACTAGCGTAGCTGACACAGACTGAAAAGTAAAAATTATAGAAGTTCTGAAACCCTATAATTTACTAAAATTACATAAATGTGTTATTTTTGTATATTTAATTTCACAATACTATTATGAAAGGTGAGAGGTAGTTTTGAAACAATCCCTAGATAAGAGACGTTTAGCTTTACGAAAAGCTGAATGCAAGGCCGAAGATCTTTTCAGAGCGATTGAAGAAAAAGGGATACTACGTAGTGATGTAACTGAAAAACAAATCAATCGAGAAATTTATGAATTGGCTTTTCAAATGTTCGGAATCAAAAAATATTGGCATAAACGCATTGTACGAGCTGGAAAGAACACATTATATCCTTATAGAGAAAATCCACCAGATTTAACGGTGCTAGAGGGAGATATTATCTTTCTTGACTTCGGTCCTATTTTTGAAGATTGGGAAGCTGATTTTGGTAGGACATACGTCCTTGGAGAAGATCCAGTCAAATTAAAACTACGTAATGATATTGAACAGGCCTGGGAAGAAGGAAAAGCCTTCTTTCAATCTAATCCTACTATCACAGGTAGTGAACTTTTCTCATTTGTTTGTGATCTTGCCAAAAAGTATGGGTGGGAATATGGAGGTCCACATGCTGGTCATCTCATTGGTGAGTTCCCACATGAACAAGTTCAAGGAGAAGAAGTTGAGAACTATATTCATATTGATAATAATGTTTCCATGAGAGAACTTGATAAGAACGGTCAACCGCGGGATTGGATTCTGGAGATACATTTTATTGATCGAGAACTAGAAATAGGCGGTTTCTTTGAACAGCTATTAACAGTTGAATAGATTGTATAGTGTATACATAAAGTTTACACAACATCTCATTATCGATAGTTGAAAAAAGAAGAAAGGCCATAACGACAAGGCATATGGTCTTTCCCTCTTTATTTAGGACTGATACCAGCGTAGCTGACATAGGCCGTAAAGTAAGAAAATGAAAAGTTCCTAAAACGGTGAGTAACGGAACTTTACTCGGAACCACGGTCCAATTATTACCAGTCATTAACATATACTTTGTAGCTGGTACTACCCTTAATAAGTAACTTATACTTTATGAAATAATTAAAGCCTAATTTCTCGTTATTGTAGCTTGAAATTAGGCTTTTTTATATGGTGACCCCTATGTTGTATTTCCTTAGCGTACGAAATTCGCGTTTTGTTGGTGCTACCCC
>NZ_NTRO01000126.1:0-4834 GCF_002560575.1 Bacillus sp. AFS023182
CTTAAGTTGATGGATGTGGGATACTCTCAGAAGAACCGTACTAGCATATAGAGAGGAGAATGGTACTGTCTATGCTTATTTAATGGTTACAAAATCTTTTGTAACAGTTGAAAGGCTAAAGCTGCATGTTGAAAAGTTAGGTTTTAAGGAAAATGAAAATATTATGTTAGATGCATCTGGATCGACATCAATGAGAGTTATAAAACCTAATGGAGAATTACTTGAGGATGGAGGGACAGAAGGTACCGGAACTTGGTATTCAGAAATTGGCGTTTTTATTCTTGGACCCTTTTTGGGGATAAATTCAAAAGACAATGAAGCAAATAGATATTCGTACAACATGATTCGAGTAATTAATACGCATGTAGAGAAGGAATGACTCTAAGAAGTAAATTCATTAATATGTATATTTCATTCATTTTTAGTAAACACAATGAACTTTATAAGAAATGAAAGCCCATGGATTTTTAGTAATTTCATGTATGATTTATATGTAAAAACCAACTTAAGAAAAGGTGTAATATGTGTAAAAGAGTCTTTAAGAATATGACTTCTTGTTTATTCAAGAAAAGGGCGCAATTCTGTAGCGAGAATTGTGCTCATTCTTTATGTATTTGGCCAGATTGCGGAGTGACGAATTGTGCAGATAATGGAAATTTGAAATCATTTGGGGTACCGTCATATGCCCATCAACTTAAGAATATCAACTACCCTCAATTGTACAAAGACGTTATTCTTTCTAAACAAGGTTATTAGAAAGGATGACGTCTTTTTGTATTTAAGGGTATTAAAATCTCTTAAGGTGAGGGTATGTATGATGATTGGTTGATTTTACCACATATTAGGTATTTTTGCTGAATATTCAAATTAATATCTTGGTGGCATAATATTATATTGTTTATATTTATGAATGCTTAACATTGGATTAATCCGGTATTTACATTATTTGAGTATTCTAAAGAAGTAAACAAGTAACAAAAATACAATGTGAATAGGAGGGAACTTAAATCGATTCAAATGACAGAAGTTGGGCATAGTGTAAACTTATTTGAATTTTTTATTTAATAAAAATCTATCAATTATTATATAAAAATAACTTCAAAATAGCCTAGTAGTCTTATTGATAAGTAGGCTATTTTAATAATGATAGTAAATAAAATGGGGCTATTGATGTATTTTTTTTATCAGAATTTTCTAATTTGATTATTTCAACTTTATGATGATAGTAGGAGGAAATTTTGTGTGATAGTATGTGGGGTGTAAAGTGTAGAAAATTCTGAAAAGGAGATGTGGATCGGATGTTCAAACTACTGTAAATAATAAAGTTACAAAACTATTAAATCATTATTTTCATCGAGTGAAGGTGAATCTTGTAGAAGAGGAAAATCAAAGAGAATTATATGAACATGAATTGATTAATGAACTATTCCCGTTGTTTAATGTTTCAGGAAATGACAACATGAATAGAAATTTTCTAATTCGCTTTCGTTTATTTGTAAGGGAGATTATTTCAGAGCAAGAACAGAAAATGAAAGAACTTGAAAAAACAAGAGATGAAGAGATAAATGTATTTGATTTAGTAGAGCGAAAAAAGATAATGAACTTTATGATTAATTGAAGTTTGAATTGTATTAAAGTTTAAATGAAAATATTTAGAGTGATTAATTATATCCAATAAAGGGGTCCCATGTACGCAAAAACATCCGTTTTAGTAAACTTAAGGAGATCGTTTTTATGAAAACTGCCGACTCAAAAAGTCTATGGGGAAATACAATTTATTTACAAGTTTTCTCTGCGTATTCATTGATTATGCTCGGAGTATTTATTGACATGTTAGCCATTATGACCATTGTTGGTTTTGAATGGGATGTAGACCCCACCATGATTGGGTTGATTCCGGTTGCGTATGCACTTCCTGGAATTTTATTTAGTTCATGGGCAGGTGTGATTGCTGATCGCTTTAGAAAAATTCCAATTATGATGTTTAGTAATCTTATGGTTGGTCTATTAACAATTGTTCTTTTATTTGTCCAAAATATTCATTGGCTTTTGTTAGCATTAATGATTCGATCCATTTTTACCGTTTTCTATTATCCTGCACAGCAAACACTGACACGACAAATTGTTTCTCCTGATTTGCTTACCAAAGCGGTAAGTATCAACGGTATAGTTGAGCAAGGAACCAAGATAGTGGGTCCGCTTATAGGGGGAATGTTACTGAGCTGGTTTCAGCCAGAATTTTGTCTTGTAATAAGGGCAATATGTTGTTTACTAGCTGCTTTGGTTTTATTGCCCACAATAAGGTTTAAGGAATCTCTGTCAAGAGAATATATAGAAAAGAAACAGCAAAGTACTTGGACTGCTTGGTTACAAGGCTGGAGTTATGTATTATCCAATCGGATGATATTATCAACCATGATTTTCTTTACAATAGCTATGGCAGTATTACAATTAGTAGACTCGCAGTTCCCTACTTTATTTAAGAGTTTGTTCCCAAATGATAAGAGTAAAATGGGATATATCATTTCTATTATTGGTATAGGGGGAATACTTGGTGCATTCTTAACTCAAAAAATAAAACATTTTCAATATGGTTGGGTAGTATGTGGAGGCATTGTTTTAATGGGAATTGGTTTTGGTGGGATTAGTCTGATAAGTCTGTCAAGTCCCGGTACATCGCTTATTTTTGGCTATCTGATTAGTTTTATCGCTGGTATTGGCAGTGGACTTATGCTTGTATCCAATCAAGTCATTCTGCAAATAGAATCTCATCAAGAACAGGTCGGAAGAGTGTTTGGAATTCAAAGCAGTTTAGCAAATGCAGTCCTCATCATTTCTCCAGCTATGAGCGGACCACTGGTTCATCTTTTTGGAGTAATTCAACTCTATCTTTATGTGGGTATTGGTCTCATCATCATTGGAGTAATTGGGGTTTCATTACAAAGATATTTTTGGGTTAAACATGAAAACGAACACATAAAAGTAACTAATCTTTGAAGGGAGATTTCTATATGTCCAATGAGGAGCGTTATCTTTTAAGTCATCCACAGAGGAGAATATGGTATACAGAAGTTATTTATTCAGGTAGAGGTATATGTAATCTAAAATTCTTGTTCAAGATCCATCGAAAAATGGATTTTTCATTATTAAATCGAGCCATGAATCGTGTTATTAGTGAAAACGATGGTTTGTGTATCAGGCTGAAAGAAAATGGACATCAGGAACCTGAGCAATATTTTGTTAAACATCAAGAACGAGAATTTGACTTCTTTGATTTCAGTTCCGAGAGAGATTCAGATTCGCTGGAAAAATGGATTGAGCAGAAGGCGCAAGAGACGTTTACGTTATTTGATTCTGATTTATACTATTTCGCTTTAATAAAATTAAGCGATAATGAGTGTGCCGTCTTTGGCAATGTCCATCACATTATCATGGATGGTTTATCAATCCAAATTTTTACTAGTCAGATTGCTAAATATTATCATGAGTTTCATAGTGAGACAGATGTGAACATACCTAGGAACTCATATGTTCAGTTTCTAGTCAATGAACAGACATACTTGAACAGCAGTCGTTTTCAAAAGGATCAAAACTTTTGGTTAGAGGAATTCAAAACACTTCCATCCGTGACGGGATTGAAACCCTGTAATGCTTACCAAGTTAGTACGAGAGCATCACGCGAGACGTTTTTATTATCTGAATATTTCAAGAAAGAGATAGAAGAATTTTCTGAAGAATACAAATATAGTGTATATACTCTTTTTGTTGCTGCGCTTTCGTTGTCGATGTATCGATGGACCTCATCGCTTGATATTGCCCTAGGAATGGCTTATGGCAATCGTATGACTAAAATGGAGCGGGAATTAATTGGAATGATGGTGAGTACAGTTCCTCTAAGAATGGATATCGATCCTGAAGAAGAAGTACTCTCATTTATTGGTCGAGTGTCCAGAAAACAAAGTAAATCATTACGACATCAGAAATATCCATTTGATTTGTTATTAAAGCAGATTAATAAAGAGAATAACAGTAATGTTCGACTTTTTGGAACTACGATTGATTATAGAGATCGTGCTGAAAGTGGTGACTCTCTTTGGATTCCAAATCGTGAAGAGGTACAAGATTTTGCAGTACATATCGAAAATTTGACTGATATAGACTCTTTACAAGTACATGTTGATTATCGTGAAGAGCTATTTTCCAAAGAAGAGATAATTCGCTTTTGTAACACAATGCTAGCATTAATGGAAAACACATTTAAAAATCCGAAGCAGAAGGTTGCTGAGATCGAAATTATCTCGGAAGAAGATAAAAGAAAAAGTTTAGTAGAGTTCAACGATCCTAAGCTTGACTTTCCACCACAAGCAACCATCCATGAGTTGTTTGTGCAGCAAGCGACGATTCATCCCAATGCCATTGCAGTTATGTATGAAAAGGAGAGACTTACCTATAGGGAGCTTAATGAACGTTCGAATCAGTTAGCTCACTATCTACAGAAAAAAGGAGTAGGCCCTGATTCATTGGTTGGACTTTGTGTTGAACGTTCTCTTGAAATGATTGTAGGTATTTTAGGGATTTTAAAGGTTGGTGGGGCTTATGTTCCACTTGATCCAACATATCCAGAACAGCGACTTCAGTACATTTTAGAGGATGCTAGCATTCAGTTAGTCGTAACGCAAGAGAGTTTAAAAGGATCGAAATGGTTACCAGAGAATATCAAATCGATTTGCCTTGATCGAGATCAAGTGGAGATTAAGAAGGAATGTACTGCTTTACCGATTTCTGATGTAAGTCCTCAACATCTCGCTTATGTAATCTATACTTCGGGATCAAC
>NZ_NTRO01000127.1:0-414 GCF_002560575.1 Bacillus sp. AFS023182
CAGACTGCTCCACCCCGCGATAATACTATTCATATACTATGTTTATATATGGTGGAGGATGACGGGATCGAACCGCCGACCCCCTGCTTGTAAGGCAGGTGCTCTCCCAGCTGAGCTAATCCTCCAAAGTGGTGACCCGTACGGGATTCGAACCCGTGTTACCGCCGTGAAAGGGCGGTGTCTTAACCACTTGACCAACGGGCCAAAAATATCATGGCGGAGAGCAAGGGATTCGAACCCTTGATACGCTTGTGACGTATACACGATTTCCAATCGTGCTCCTTCGGCCAACTCGGACAGCTCTCCAATCATGGCTCCGCAGGTAGGAATCGAACCTACGACCGATCGGTTAACAGCCGATAGCTCTACCGCTGAGCTACTGCGGAATGATATTAGCCTGGCAACGTCCTACTC
>NZ_NTRO01000128.1:0-225 GCF_002560575.1 Bacillus sp. AFS023182
AAGGATATTATTTTAATAGCCGTTGGCTACTATTGTCGTTTTTCTTTAAGTTATCGCGATGTGTCTGAAATTCTCAAAGAACGTGGTATTTCTATTCATCCAACAACTATCATGCGCTGGGTTCATGAATATGGAAATCTTATCTATCACATTTGGAAGAAGAAAAACAAAAACACATTGTTATCTTGGCGTTTGGATGAAACCTATATCAAGGTGAAAGGGAAA
>NZ_NTRO01000129.1:0-1082 GCF_002560575.1 Bacillus sp. AFS023182
CAAATGGTTCAACTGTATCAAAATGGTAAACCAAGGAAAGACATCATTAAAGAATACGGACTAACACCATCATCATTGGATCGATGGATCAATCAAAATCATACGTCTGGCTCATTTAAAGAGAAAGACAATAAGACGGCTGAACAACTAGAATTGGAAGCGTTGAGAAAGCAAAACAAACAGCTTCTTATGGAAAATGATATTTTAAAGCAAGCGGCGCTGATACTAGGACGAAAGTAAAAGTAGTGAAGAATAACCTACATAAATACTCGATATCAGCAATGTGTGATGTCCTACAATTATCAAGAGCAACGTATTATTATGAGGCAAAACAAGCACAAGATACAGTAAATGAATTGTCACCACTCGTGAAAGAAATCTTCCGAGAGAGCCGTCAGAACTATGGAACACGAAAGATAAAAGTGAAATTGAAGAAGTTAGGATATGTGATTTCACGTCGCCGTATTGGACGAATCATGAAGGACCAAGGTTTAGTATCTCACTATACAATTGCACAATTTAAACCAAAGAAAGTTAGCTGTAATGAAGAAAAAATTTCAAACGAACTCGATCGTCAGTTCAATCAGAAAGAAGAACTGGCTGTAGTCGTAAGCGATTTAACATACGTCCGTGTGAACAAAAAGTGGAATTGCGTATGTTTATTAGTTGATCTCTTTAATCGAGAAATCATAGGACATAGTGTAGGAAAAAAGAAAGATGCCGAGCTTGTTTCGCAAGCTTTCGCAACGGTGAAAACAAACTTGAATCGGATTACCTTATTTCATACAGATCGAGGAAATGAGTTCAAAAACAAGCTGATTCACGATACGTTGGAGACCTTCAAAATTAAGCGTTCATTAAGTGCGAAAGGCTGCCCATACGATAATGCGGTAGCGGAAGCAACCTACAAAATCTTTAAAACAGAGTTCGTTCGGGGTCGTCATTTCACAAATTTAGAAGAGTTGATCTTAGAATTGGACGACTACGTAAACTGGTTTAACAATGTTAGAATCCATGGAACACTGGGCTATTTGAGTCCTGTTCAGTACAGGCAAGAACACCTTAAAAAAATTGTCTAGTTT
>NZ_NTRO01000012.1:0-6389 GCF_002560575.1 Bacillus sp. AFS023182
AGGAAGTTGCGTACCATTTTTAGCAACCTGAGCTGCTGTCATAGGTGCTTTTGGTCCTTGTGAATCTACTACAATCGGAAGATTTCCTACATTCGTTGAAGTATCAGTAGCTGCCGAAGAAAATCCTGGTGCTACAAGTAAAGCTGTACTCAATACAAATGCTGCAGGAATCATTTTTTTTATACGCTTCATACTATCTCTCCTCTTTTTTATTATTTCTACAAGACTACCAAAAAATGAAATTGTACAATTTGCTACTCATACTTTTTACTGAAGAATAAAATAACTTTTGCTACGTTTAGTTTAATTTAAATATCTTTCAATACACTTTCATAGATGTTACAAAAGTCTTTCGGTAATGCTATCTTTTAATAATATTCATTATTCGCTGGAGCTGCTTGACTTGCAGGAGGCTAGATAGTTCACCCCATTGCTCCTACAGCTAGCCCTGCCGTGACTTTTTTTAATATTGATTTTATCCTATCTCCCCTCTTCTTCTATAATTTCTACAAGATTACGAAAGATGAAATTATACTGTACATTGCTTATACTTTTACTGCAGGATAAAATAACGTTGGCTATGTAGAAACTTAGAATGCTATTTTTACAAATATGATACTTTTGTGATTCTGGATTACTTCCAAACCAAAATAACTGATTATTCAGGTAATTAACTCGACATAATGTTACCTGCAATTTTACCGCACCTTTATTGGTGTAGCCTTCTCCTTTCTTAGTGGTCATACCAATTACACCTTTATTAAAACATTAGATTTTTATTGCGTAAATAGTAGAATTTTGTCGATTATATTGATTAATTTAGTTATTACGTATTAATACAAGTAAAAATATTATACTTCTAAAATTGCTGTGTTATTTTATTTTAATAATTATAATAGTTAGAACTTAATATAACTGATAAAAAAATAACAATTTTAATCCATAAATAAAATTCAATATAATTTAAATGTTATTCATATAATTTAATCACACTCTGTATATTGGTTCCCTTTATTTGGATATGTAAAATTACATCAAAATATAGGTTTAAATAAGAGGCGCTCTTATAAATAACTAGCTGTAAAGAAAGAAAATTTTTTGTTTAGGGTCTACTTCAATCTCTTAAATTGATGTAAATCCATCTACAATCCTATTACTCTAACTGGTGCAATTCTGATGATGTCATAAAAAAACAAAAGGGGATGTAAATAATAATTTACATCCCCTTTTGTAACTCTAATTTTCATTAGAACACTGCATTCTATTATCTTCTTCCAAACAGATTTCTATGAATTCAAATAAACCTTTTGCCTCAACAGAACGTTTTCCCCAATCATGCCAAAAATATAGCACTTGTCCTACTACTCCAGATTCTGATGGATCTGTATCAATGCAAAGATAATCCCCAGCACCATTTTCTGCAATTGGAATCCACTTAGAATTCCAAAGAACAGGTTTAAGTTCATTTTCAATATGCGCCTCTAAATCATCTGAATCGAATTCATCCTGTAGAAATGTCCAGTTGTCTATAATTTGAGAAGTTGGGGAAAGGACCAAATTTCTTACAAAAGATTCAACCCCAGGTTCCCAAATTTGTCCGTTATATATCTCGTAAAAACTTTTCATTTCTTTAGGAAGTGTAATACCCAGTGTAGATTCAATTAACTGAAAATCTTCTTCACTTGCACCCGGTTGGAGGTTTAATGTTTTTTGAAAGTTCACTTCAAGGCTTGAACCTCTACTAATTATACGTTTCCATAGTAATTCAGCTGAATTTATCATGTCTTTTCCCCTCCGATTATATTTCAAAAAATTCAATTTAAAACACACACAATTACTATTAATCTAAGGTTTTGAATTATCCCCATAACGAAAATTTAATTAATTGGTATATACTTCTTGAATCCCTTACTTATAGTGCCATCATAGCCATTTTTAGAAAAGAATTTATGTGCTTCTATTCTATTTGTACTACTTAATAAAATAATTCTTGTGGATCCCCTTGCAATTGATAGCTGTTCTACATGTTTTAGCAACTTTTCACCTATCCCATTACCTCGAAAATCTTCATTTACAATTACATACTCTAGAACGGTATATGGTCTAAATTGATATCCAGGATCAAGACAAAAAGTCATAAATATACTTCCTTTAACTTTACAATCTTCTTCATACACAAATAAGAAATTATTAGAATTATTCTTTATCTGCTCAATTCTTTCTGGTAAAACCCTAATGTTTTTACTATGCGGTGCTAATTTTTTATATAGATTTTCAATTTCATGACTGTCTTTTGGTTCAGCCTCACGAATCATATAATTCCCCCCTCTATTAATACTGATATATCAATAGTTCAATCTATCCTAATATTACATCTGTTGACTCTATTGTATCCTAAAACAACGCTTTTTTAGTACAATTCAGATAATAATATGGTAAAAAAAGAGAATGGAAGGGGTGGCGTTTTTTTATTACAAGTTAGAACAAAATCTCGTTCTGGGGTAGTTGTATTTTCTTAGCTTGTTGATAGCGATGTGGCGAGACCCCATGCCTATCAACTTAAGAATACTAAGGGCTGGAATCTTATTGGTTCCTTAAAATGTAGATATGGGAAAATAATGTAAAAAAACTATTGTATGTTTAAATTCTTTATGTTACATTTATATTACAAAATGATTACTGGATGTAACTTTTGTTGCTTCTTGTTTTCTTTTGTTTTAAGTATGTTACGGTTTATGGTTCGTATCCAATCAACTGAGATTATTTAAAACTAAAGAAATAGCAAACTATAAGCTAAAAATAATTTTTCTATGTGTATAAGAGTGTGTGTAGTAAAGAGTCTGAGTTAGAGCTTTATGCCCATTATTAAAAATCCTTTCTGTCTTGAAAGAAGAAGGCTACCAACTATTTAGGAGTTTTTAAGTAATGTTAGTGAATGAAATGTACTTCCTTTCCCACACACAATGTAGTACATATTCTACTTTCGGTCTAATTACTACACAAACTTTTATACATATGAAGTTATTGTTTTAGGAATATATAGGAGGAGAGAGAAAATGAGAAAGTTATTAACACTAATTGGACTTACGTTTTTAATGCTAGCTGGATGTAGTAATGGAGATTTTGAAAAAGCAATGGATGAGGGGAAGACCGCGCTAACGAATAAAGAATATAAAAATGCCTTATCATCATTTGAACGAGCACTAGATGAGAAAAAAGATGATTCAGATGCAAAAGTGTTTGTAGAACAAACGAAAGCAATGATTGAAGCAGTGAAGCTAAAAGAAGAAACAAAGGTAGAAGAATCAATTAAGTCATTTGAAAAAGTAGAGAACATGAAGAATGGAAGTAATACGCTTATAAAACAAGCAAAGGAAGAACGAACAGCATTACTAGCCATCTTAGAACAAAAAAAGAAGTATAGTGAGCAACTGGTGAAAAGTGAAGAGTTAATAAGTAAGAAAAATTATTCAGAAGCGAAAGAGATTTTAAATAAGCTAGTTTTAGAAACAAAAGATAACAAGAACCTTGAAGAATATAATAAAAAAGCCTCAGGATTAATCACTAAAATTGGTGAAGAAGAAAAAAATACAAAGAGTAAAACAGTAGCAGCAGCGAAGGAACAAAAAACAGATGCAGTAACGAGCCAAAAGGTAGAGACAGAGAAGAATCAAAAGGTAGAGGCAGGAAAGAACCAAAAGGTAGAGACAGAGAAGAACCAAAAGGTAGAGACAGAGAAGAACCAAAAGGCAGAGACAGGAAAGAACCAAAAGGCAGAGACAGAGAAGAACCAAAAGGTGGAGACAGGAAAGAATCACGATGAATTTACTTTTGAGAAAGCTATAGGATATATCAAAAAAGAATATAATGAAGAATACACTTACACTCTTGAGGATACTCAAGTAGAAAATGGAAAGAAATATTATAAAATTAGAGTGCGTACGACATATAAAATAGAAGGCGCAGCTGGATCAGGATTTACTGGAGTATTCAAGGTATTTGAAGATGGTACAATTGTTGAAATGCACTAAATCGATGAAAAGGATACGATGAACCGTATCATAAATAAATGAAGTTTAAAAATAAATACCTAATCCCTATTACAACGAAGCAATACGATGTAACCGGGGATATGGAACAGAAAAGTAACCCTACAAAAATGTAAGGTTACTTTTTTGGATCTACTATTAATCTGTAACTTCAATAGTTATAAGGTTCAAATGTACTAAGTATAGGGTCTCACCACACATCCATCAACTTAATAAATTTATAACACCTCAAAACAAAAATTGTGTACATTTTTACCTGGGGATGTCAATTTTCTCATTTTGGAGTCACTTCAAAATACTAACTTGATAGCGATGTGGCAGTACCTCTATTCCAAAAGACTACTTTTCTTTTTTCGTAAGCGTCAAATATTCCCCACATACTATTTGTAAATAACCCATTAAATAATCTCCCATACTACATGTGAAGGTTTTTTTATGAAAAGACACCCTATTAAAAAATAAGAAACTTATATTCAAGACTGTAAAAACAGTGGATTCTCAAACGTTGCCTGGTGTCAAAAACAGAATCTATCAGTTCATCGGCCATATTACTGGCTGAAAAAAGTGAAGGAAACAAAAAACAACTCCAAAATCAACTTTTATTGTAGATTTCGGAGTTACTTTACGTTTACTTTTATAAAAATTTAAAGTGCTTACGCTACGCTGCGATACTCTTCTTGTTTTTCTTTTTTCTGATTAGGTGCTTGGATTAAAACTGCGATAATAAATGACACGACACATAATACGCCAATCACCATGAAAGTTGGTTTAAATCCACCTAAAATTGCACCGATAAATGAACCTGCAAGTGCTCCAAAACCAAAGCCTTGGTACACGATTCCGTAGTTTTTACTATGGTGTTTCATACCGAAGAAATCACCAACAATGGCTGGGAAAATCGTGATATTTCCACCGAAGCAAAACGCTACACTTGCTACACAGACGAAATATATACCATAGTTTAAATCAACAAAGCTGAGTACAAAGACTGACATAGCCATAACGACAAACGTACCGGTAACAATTTTTAAACGGCCGATTTTATCTGATAACGGTCCCAGAATGATTCGACCAACTGTATTAAAGATTGCAACCATAGCGACTGCGTTAGCTGCTGTTGTTGCGCTAAGCCCTACAAGTTGAACACCGATGTCTTTTACCATACCAATTAAGTATAAGCCACTCATACATGATGTAAATAACATAATAAATAACAGATATACTTCTTTTGTGCCTAACATTTCTTTTGTTGTATAGTCCTTGCTATTTGTTTCATGTACTGTACCTTGTTCAGCAGCTTGATGGATTAAACAAGCACCAATCACTATCATAGCTGTAACAATTAAGCCCCAGTAAATAAATGCTTGTGATACGCCAACTGAGTCAATCAGCATTGCGTTAATGTATTTAAAAATCAAACTACCTGTACCATATGCAGATACAGAAATACCTGCGATTAAACCTTTACGCTCTGGGAACCACTTAATTAAATTAGATAGTGAAGTGATATATGCTGTACCATCTGCGTAACCTACAACAACTCCTGCTAGTACATAAAGCATTACTAATGAGGAAGCTTGTGAACTAAGCATTAATCCAATTCCTAATGCTAGTCCGGCTATCATAATGAGTTTACGAAGTCCCCATTTCTCTTGCAATTTACTCGCAAACAAAGTTGAGAATGCTAAAGAAAGGCTAGTGATTGAGAAGGTTATAGCAACAGCATTAAGACCCCATCCGTATTTACTCACTAAAGGCTGATTGAATAAGCTCCATGTATATATCGTTCCAAGTCCCATTTGTACAATGACTGTACCGAGGACAACAAGCCATGGATTAACAGGTGATCGTTTCATGCCATCCCCTCCTCTCTTTTCATTTCAATTCTATTCAATAATCGTCTAACGACGTTTCGCATATCCGCAATACAATGTGTTAAAAAATCGTATACTTTTTTTGCACTCATTTTTGCCACCTCTTTCTATTTGATGGCTTTATTGTATAGGATGTAAGTAATTGTGTAAGCACTTACAACACAGAACGTCAAATATATGAAATCAGTTACAGAAAAAGCGGGATGAAATACAAAAGCTGCTTGTTACATACGAAGCATCTTTTTGCATAAGTACGGCTGGGTTTCAGAAATATGACTCACATTTACGAGATTCCCCTAAAATATATCAAAAAAGCAACATTAAAATTTAACACAACCTAACGAAAAAAGACAAGAGTGATTTCCTTGTCTTTTTTAGAAACATATATGTATTAAGATTTATATTTTTTTACTGTACAAGGAATCGTTACAATATATAAATCTATCGCATAGATTGTAACCCAAAT
>NZ_NTRO01000130.1:0-7504 GCF_002560575.1 Bacillus sp. AFS023182
AGAGTTTATGGATTAAAAATGGATGCTAATTCTAAACATAAAATTTTAAAAGCTGATGGTACATGGCTTAAGGTTGGAGAAGAATATGAAAAAACAGGTAACAAAGGAGAAGTATTATATACAATAGCAATTCCTAAAAACGATCCAATTTTAGAAGATACTAAACTGAAAAAAGAAGTAAATTGGAAGTTGATTGATTCAAATATAGTAGATAAAAATTCAGGTTATCATTGGTCTAAAGCTGTTACAAGTGGTATATCTCATAATGTAACTGTAGGATTATCTTATACAATTGGGATGGAAGTAGGACTTGAAGGGATTGCAACAGTAAATCAATCATTAACTGCAAGTTTCGGTTATGGTGTTACTTTAAATTCAGAAGAGACAGTTACGAAAACATTTGATTTTAATCCAAAATATGATTACGCATATGATCAGTACAGAACAGCCTTATATCAACAAGTAGCAACGTATTCAGTTGTTCCAGGAGAAAAATTACAAAAATGGATGTCTGAACAAAATGGTGTTTGGGATAATCTTTTTGGTCAACTTGGTGAGGAATTTAAGGGTCTTACAAGTCCGACAGAATATAAAGTGAAAACCTCCGTTGACTATCCAGTAGATGTTTTAGTTGCTCTTACTTCAAAATAATAAAAAAGCTAGCATTATGCCAGTTTTTGCACCAAATAAACTATATATATAAATGAAATACATTCCTCCATAATCAATAAGAAAAAGAGAGATAAAGCACTTCATAATATGTTTTATCTCTTTTTTTGCATTTCTTATTTAAAGTAAATTTACCACGTATTTCAGTAAGAACTACAGATTGCACTTTAACAAATATTACATCTTATTTATTGTAAAAAATATCTAAATTTAATTGTTTTCAAAATAAATGATTAGAATCGAAACGTTCTAAATGCATTTAAGAATTATAGTTATATATAACCATAATTTCATATTTTTATAACATATATAAACTAATTATAAATATAGGCCATTAGGTAAGAACCCTACATTCTTCGGTTCTGGTGCAAAAAATCTATAAAACTTGGACATACTGATATTATCAATCTAC
Organism: Bacillus sp. AFS023182; assembly: GCF_002560575.1. Taxonomy (NCBI): domain Bacteria; kingdom Bacillati; phylum Bacillota; class Bacilli; order Caryophanales; family Bacillaceae; genus Bacillus; species Bacillus sp. AFS023182. The sequence continues at coordinate 1,082 of NZ_NTRO01000130.1, forward strand.
AAAAGGACGTGATCAGTATGAAAAAGCAAAATTCATTTAAGTGGAAACATTATCAACCTGATGTGATTATATTAACAGTCAGATGGTACCTACGGTACAGCCTAAGCTTTCGTGATTTAGTGGAAATGATGGAAGAACGAGGCTTATCTATTTCTCACACAACCATTATGCGGTGGGTACATCAATATGGTCCTGAGTTAGATAAACGAATTCGGCGCTATCTTAAACAAACGAATGACTCCTGGAGAGTCGATGAAACATATATCAAAGTAAAAGGTCAATGGATGTATCTATATCGTGCAGTGGATTCCAAAGGAAACACGATTGATTTTTATCTCAGTGAAACAAGAGACACAAAGGCTGCAAAGCGCTTCTTCAAGAAAGCTTTGTGGTCTTTTCATGTTTCACAACCGTGTGTGATAACTATTGATAAGAATCCCGCCTATCCTGTAGCAATTGAAGAGTTGAAGAATGAAAAAAAGATGCCTGTGGGCATCCAAATAAGGCAAGTGAAATATCTTAATAACATCGTGGAACAAGATCATCGTTTTATCAAGAAACGAGTTCGCTCTATGTTAGGACTTAAATCACTTCGTACAGCTAATTGCATTTTAAGTGGCGTCGAAGCTATGCATATGATGAGAAAAGGGCAACTTCACCAAAGGGTGAAGTCTGCCCGAAATGAAGCTGAATTCATTCATAAATTGTTTGGATTAGCTGTTTAACCTCTCAGTTAACAGAACATTGCCGTTCTATGTTTCTGGTAAAGTATTTTTGCACCAGAACCCGTATTTTTGTTGATTTAAAATAAAGTCCAATAATTTGTAAAAAAGATTGATAACTTAAAATAAAGTTTGATAAAAACGATTAACTAAGTAAAATGGGGGATTGTATTATGGGTAAGAGTTTATCAGAAATGTCACTTGAAGAATTGTGGGAACTGTTTCCGATTATACTGAAAGAACATAATCCAATATGGAAAGATTGGTATTTACAAGAAGAAAAATTACTTAACAATATAATCGGTAATCAATATATTGAGCGAATAAATCACATAGGAAGCACTTCTGTTAATGGGTTATTAGCAAAGCCAACGATAGATATATTGATTGAAATAACAGAAGACTGCGATTTGAAGTTTTTAGTGAGTAAGTTAGAGAAAAATGGATATATTTTAGAAAAGCAACCACAAAAGCCAATACCTCATATGATGTTTATGAAGGGCTATACAGCAAAAGGATTTTCCGAAAAAGTATTTCATCTTCATGTTAGGTATTTAGGTGATTGGAATGAATTGTATTTTAGGGATTTTTTACAACTGCGTAAAGATATTACCCAAGAATATAGTAACTTAAAAATGAGCTTAATAGACAAATATGAACATAACAGAGATGGATATACTAAAGCAAAAACAGAGTTTGTTAACAAATACACTAAAATTGCGAAAACTAAATTTGAAAACAAATACACTCCAAACTAATAAGCATTTTATTTCCAATTGAACTTTTTTATAAAGCAAGTCCTTGATATGCCAGCAAGGAATCCATTTTAATCAATCTTTTTTCAAAATGGATCCTTTTTATTTATCATAAAATGCTGATTCGTGAGGTATTTTTACTCAAACTTTATTCCAAAGCTACATTTTTTTCATTTTGGGAGGTATTTTGTTTTGTTAGCTTGATAGCGATGGGGTAGCACCACACATCCAGCAACTTAAGAATTTAATAACACTCTAAACAAAAAAATGTACATTTTCTCCTGGATATGTACATTTTTTTGTTTAGAGATATTTGCTTTTCTTAGCTTGATTGTGATGTAGCGAGAACAAGATATTACAAACCTAACAAGAGAGGATCCGTTTATAGGGTCTTCTTTTGTTAGGTATAAATAACTAATTTATTTGATGATTAAATAGAAAGAGTGTAATTTGTTGTACTGGAGTCAGTGTAAAAAAGGCTATAATATCTATTTTTGTATCCTAGCTATAATATAGTCCCTAGAATAAAATTAGCAAGTAAGATGTTCATTATTAGTATTTCATTTTACATTGATTTCTTTTTCACTTTAAATTTCCTGTTAAAAAAAATTATTATTAATTTACTAGTTATATATGACATAAAAAAATATATAAAATATGCTATAACAAAATTATTTGCTACAACATTCATTTGTTTATAGATGTATATAAAGAAAATTGCTAATATAATTCCCAATAATATTGGTGCAACAAAGACTTTCCTTACAATAATTGTGATTACGATACTTAACAATACACAGGTTAAAGGAATGTAGAAAATTAGCATTTCAAAAAAACCTTGGGTTGACTTAAAGTATTCCATAAAAGCTTCCATAATACACATCCTTTTTGCATAAGTTTATCATGAATTAATATCAAAAAACTTTGTCTTGTCTTTTTATCAACAAAAATTGTAATGAAATAAAAAACATCTTCCAACATTATATTCCAATTAATTGCTTTTTATTCCAAAATATGGCTTTAAAATATATAATAGAATTTTATATTATAAAGGGGATGGAATTATGAAAAAAAGAATGGGGATACTTCTAACTAGTTTGTTCCTAATGTTACCAACGATCGCTAGTGCTGAAAAAGAAAAAGATTGGCATTTAGTGGAACCTAGTAACCCGGGAATTGAAGCGAAATGGTTAGAAGAATTAGGGCCTGAATTTCAACAAGAGTACAATACTTATAACGTTCAACAAAAAAAAGAAATATTAAGTGAATTCTATAAGGCTTCTAAAAAAACAGAAGAATTTAAAAAACAGCTTGCAAATAATGAAAACGGTAAATCTTTAACTCAGCAGGCATCGAGTAGATGGACTGGCTCTGGTATGGGCACAATGGGAGATGCTCTTGTTTCTTTAGATAATGGTAGTAGTAGTTTTCGGTGGGGGCATGCAGGAATTGTAGCAGATAATAATGCGTATGTATTCGAAGCAAATCCAGGCGAAGGTGTTCGAAGAAAAGCGAATTACTGGAACACTTATTATAATAGTAAATATGCTTTGTATGTAAAAGGTGCAAGTACTAGTTCATATCAAGGAGCACAGCATTATGGATGGCAACAATGGAGAAATGGAAAACCTTATGGTTTGTCAATGAATAAAATGGACGAATCTTCTTACTATTGCTCTAAATTAGTATGGCGGGCTTGGAAAAATGAAGGTTTTGATATAGATGCAGATGGAGGCCCTACAGTTTGGCCGGTAGATATATTAAATTCAAACCAAACAGTATCATATTAAAGCCATTTTAATTTAAAGGAGCAAATAATGAAGAAAATAAAAATTATACTATTAACTATAGTAATAATTGCTTCCTCTATAACAGCTATATATTATTTTCTTTTAAAAAGCAATGAAAATCATGTATCCGTGCAAGGTCAAAAATCAACAGCATTTAAGGATATCGGAGTTCTTTATATGAAACCAGGCGTGATACCTAATAGTGAATTTGTATTTATAAAAGATCCGGAAGATGAAATTGTTACAAAGAAAATAACTGGTACTGATTATTATTTTGAAGAAACTATCAAAAATAAAGGAGAATTTGTTTTATCTTCCGTTACCAATGGTAATCGTGCTTTTATTGATTCAAAAAATAAAGTTGAATTGGCACGGGAAAAAGAAAAATCTGGAGTCTCTGCTATTTATGAAGATGAGAATTTAGTAATTAAAGGATTAAATGATGATTTGAAAAACTCAACACTACTTATTAAAAGCAATAAGATTAATCACGAGATTAAATTAGTGGGTTATATCACACAAATTGATTATGATCAATCAAAGCATACAGCTTACATTTTTAATGATTTTACCCATGAGCAGAAAAGTGTTCTCTATACAGTTAATGTTGAAACGGGAGAATTAAAAGAATATAGTTTTGATGCCTTTGGTTCACCTAAAAATTTTATTAAAACTAGTGATGAAATCATTTTTAGTTCTGAAAGAAAACTCAGTATTTTTAACAAGAGTACTCTAACTACAAGATACATCGAGCTACCTTATTCTAATACAGTTGGAGTACATGCTTACGAAGATAAATACTATGTAACTTTTGTTGAAGGACATATTGTAGAATATGATAAAAATTTCAACTTATTGAAAGAATATAAAAACTCAAAGGATTCGAAGGTATTTAGAACTAAATTAACAGGTCATTACCTATACTCTTTATCACCAGGAAGTTTCACTGAAAACGGCGAGAATATTTTATATGCTCATGATTTAAAGGGAAACTTGAAAGAGAGTCATTTAATTTTACCGAAAAAAGAAATGTTTTCTATAGATTTTAAAATACTAAATTCAAGTTCAGACAATTCTTAGAATCCTTTATATTAAGGGTTCTTTTTTTGTTTCAAAAGGATATCCTAGAATCGGTTCTGGTGCAAAAATAAAAGAGAATAAAATGCATATATTCCTAACAGAATCGTACCTTATGCTGCAAGTCCAAACAATTGATGAATGAATTTTTTCTGGTTTTGGACAGACTGGTTCCATAAATCAATCTGTTCTTTTTTAATCATATGTATAGCTTCTACTCCAGAAAGAGTGGATGTAGCTGTGTCAAAACATTTGAAACTTAGCAATAGAGCGGATTCACTTCTTTATAAAGCGATGATCTTGTTCTACTATGTTATTCAAGTACTTTTGTTGTCTAAGTTGCATACCATCAGGTATGCTTTTCTTTTTTCATCTGTTGAATTGCTATAGGATAAACCGGATTCTTATCGACTGTTATAACACGAGGTTTTGAAACATGAAAAGACCGCAAAGCTTTCTTGAAAAAGCGCTTTGCAGCCTTCTGGTCTCTTGTTTTGCCTAGGCAAAAATCGATTGTGTTTCTTTTTGAATCAACAGCACGATACAGGTACATCCATTGATCTTTTACTTTGATATATGTTTCATCGACTCTCCAAGAATCATTTGTTTGTTTAAGATGACGTCGAATTCGTTTGTCCAATTTAGGACCATACTGATGAACCCAACGCATGATGGTCGTATGAGAGATAGATAGTCCTCGCCCTTCCATCATTTCTACAAGGTCACGTAAGCTTAAATTGTGCCGTAGGTACCATCTCACCATTAACATAATAACTTCTGGTTGATAGTGTTTCCATTTGAATGCACTTGGTTTAGACATACTTCATCCACATCCTTTTTAGATTAGTAGTATTAGTATGTCCAAGTTTGATAAATTTTTTGCACCAGAACCGTTTTTTTCGTTATGGGGGTAATGATTTTTCTTAGCTTGATGGTGATGGGGTCCCGCCCACATTTTAACGAAAATATACGTTAAGCAAAATTCGACATAAAATGAGCCGAATTTCCTACTCTAAGGAATATTCGGCTCATACGCTTTATTTAGGCTGTAATTTGTTCTCTTCATATTCTTTGAGCATCTTATAAAAAGTATTTTTCTTAAGTTCTAGTAGTTCCATGAATTTAACGCTCGTTATTTCTCTTTTTTTCCACTTTGGATAAGTTTCTTCTATTATAAATAGTTGCTTTGGGCTTAATGTTGAAAGGTTAAGTGGAGGGCGCCCTAAATGTTTTCCTTGAGCTTTGGCCACAGCAATACCTTCCGCTTGTCTCTGATGAATTTTTTTACGCTCTTGATCTGCAACATAGGAAAGTAAAGATAAGAATTGGTCTTCCATTAATCTTCCCATATCACCCATCTCACGAAATTTACGACTATCAAACAATGTTTCATTTTCTAAAACAACAATATCAGCTTGTAATTCCCTTGTTATGTATTTCCACTCCGAAATTACTTCATCATAGTTACGCCCCATACGATCTAAAGCATCTATGTAAACAATATCACCTGTACTTAGTACTTTTCGTAATAATTGATACTGAGGACGATCAAAATGTCGTCCACTTGCTTTATCGACAAAAATACGTCGAGCTTCCACTCCTCTTTCCATCATCTTATGTAATTGGCGTTGTTCATTTTGATCTTTTGTACTTACACGTATATATCCATAAATATTTGCCACGTTTGATATTCTCCTTACATTTGTTACCACAATTATACCACTTTCGTTTATAAAGGTATTCATTAAAAATAAACGTTTATAAAATGTTTTATATTACCTTTGTAAACTTGATGTTTCAATGTTTCATAGATATTCTTCGATTGTTTAAAAAGGTATACCTTTACAAACAGTGTTCACTTTTTAGGACAGTTCATATTTAAAAAGTAAAACCCACCGTTAAATATCCAAATAAAAACCCAGTGATATCATGGACATGTACTGATATCACTGGGTTTTATGAGTTTAACATTTTGTATCTTTTTTAAAGACTCACTAATTCTAACTTTTTGCATAACTAATGTAAGGATTAAATTTCTAAACATTTACAATATTTAGTGTAGATAATATCAATTTACTA
>NZ_NTRO01000131.1:0-234 GCF_002560575.1 Bacillus sp. AFS023182
TACCCCACATCCATCAACTTAAGGATTTAGACTATTTTTGAAGTTAAAAGCACGTTACTATTCTCTTATGTTAATGAGAAAGGGTGACGTGCTTTTTATGAATATGCATCAAAAACAAGAGTTATCTTTATTTGCCGAAGAGCTATATCGATATATGTCTCCCGCTACACTTAATCAATTAGCTATAGAAGCTGGCGGAATGAAACGAAAACGCAAGTGCCACGGGCACCATTT
>NZ_NTRO01000132.1:0-1992 GCF_002560575.1 Bacillus sp. AFS023182
TATAGTTTATTATTATCTTTTATAGATTTTATAAAAGTGGGCATATCAAATAAACCCTGACGGGTTTCAATTTTTTTACTATGCTACCTGATGAGTAGAAGTGGTATACTCATAAACAACACCCAAAACATACTAAGATTAGTAGTGTAAACCAATGCATTGGTTTACACTACTATTTTTTTATAGTAGAAGTGAAGAGTAGGTCGCTTTGATATTGGGATTTTAAATCCGTACCCAAAACAGACCTTCTTCACTTACCTTATTTGAATCAGTTTAGTATGTGGATCCTTGAGATCGTGTATAAGAAATGGGAATCGATAAGAGTAAGATGAGGACTTCAATTCTACATAAGGAGGAAAAATATGCAACATGTAATTGCGTTTGATGTTAGTATGGGAAAAAGTTATATGGTTATTTATAATGCTCAAAAACAATGTGTTTTTGAAAGTGAAATCAATCATTCTAAGCCTGATTTTGAAGAACTACGAAAACGAATAGATCAACTTATGAATGAAAATAAGAAATCACCTCACATTGTGTTCGAAGCAACTGGTGTCTATTCGAGACAACTAGAGCGTTTTATGCAAGATAACAAGTTTGAATACTTTCTGTTGAACCCTTTAGAAGCGAAATTACAATGTGACTCCTTACGGATTCATAAAACCGATAGAAGCGACGCGCATCAATTAGCTCTCACACATTTCACGGCTTCCCGGAGGGAAAAGACAGGCACAGATAACTTATTTTATCAATTAAAATCACTCTCAAGGTTCTATAATGAACTGGATGACGAATTATCTTTGATTCGTAGCCGAATGCATAAAGTCATTCAATTGACATTTCCGGAATTGGAACAGATTTTCATAACTAAGTCAGATTTATTTCTAAACTTTGTTCAATTATTCCCTCACCCAGACTTTGTTCAAAATCTTTCTAAAACGGTCATGAAGAATCAGATTCGTAAGAATACCAATAAAAACATCTCAATCCGTATAGCAGAAAAGAAGGCTATGGAAGTACTTGAGGCTGCCAGGTATTCTTATCCAGCCGTACGTCAGGATGACGTTTTATGTGAACAACTCAAATCGTACGCGAAACGCTATCAGGAGCTCCTTCATCAAAAAGAACAGTGTATCACGAAGATGGTACGATTAGCTGAAAGTCGCACAGAATATCCAATTATTCTTAGTTTTCCGGGAATAGGTCCCAATACGGCTATACGCTTGTTAGCTGAAATCGGTGATATTACTCGCTTCAAGAATAACAAACAACTTAATGCATTTGCAGGTATTGATATACGCCGTTTTCAATCAGGAAAAACTTTTTTCAAAGATAAGATCAATAAACGTGGAAATAAGCATCTGCGTAAGCTTCTTTTTCTCATTATCCAGAACATGATAAAACTACGTCGTTACGGACAGAACCACATTGTTGAGTATTATGATAAATTAAAAACGCAACCTTATAACAAATGTCATAAAGTTGCGTCAATCGCATGTGTAAATAAGTTATTGAAGCTTCTCTTCTACCTTATTACACATAATATACACTATGATTATCGGTTAACCGCCTGAAATCATAGTCTCATTCATCATACTATATTTATTCCCCCTAGTAAAAAAATGAATACATATTAGGGGTATTTAGTTTGCATTAAATTTAATATATGCGATATTCAATTGATTAAAAATCTAAAAATAATGATTGACTAATCGTAAGAAATATCAAAGACTGTCTTTTTCTCATAACGATGAGATTTTCGTCCGTTACGCTGTAGGAGGTTAAACAGACGAAGGAGAACCTTTGATAATTCTTGGGTGTTTTTGTGTAATGCTTGGTAAAAAAGTAAAAAATAATCCTTAATTATGTACATCGCTTTATATTCACTTAGCTCTTTCTGTTTCTTACGTAACAGGAGTTCTCGCATTTTAAACATAGTAGAAGAACATAATAGAATACTAATGAGTTGCCCATAAAGGTGACATTCTAATC
>NZ_NTRO01000133.1:0-490 GCF_002560575.1 Bacillus sp. AFS023182
GTTTTCCAAGATTCTTCAATGGGAGCAACCGTACACTTTGGATACCAACGTAAAACCTTAGTTCCATCGTTTAATGGAAAGACAACGCCAGTTGCAAATTTAGGATATTCTTTTGCTTTTGCAGTCTCAAAAGAAACACCTTTTTTACGTGTTTTAGCAAACATTTTATCTTTTACTTCACGGTTTAAACCAGCTAAGTTAAACGCTAATTCAAATGCTGTGTTTTTTTGGATATTAATAATTTTTTTATTTGACGCCCATTTAACAAAGTTTGAAGACGTAGTAGAAATTGTTAAATCAGAAATATTTGTTTGACCATAAACGATATCCTCATAAGTTGGTAATGTACTTGTTGTTTCATCACCCTTCATCATACAAATAAATAAGTCTTCAATACCCACAGTATATTGAATTTCTTTATTTTCAATTGTCATTTATACCATCCTCACATTCTATCAATTATTCTTTGTGCCAAAATGTCTGCTACCTT
>NZ_NTRO01000134.1:0-296 GCF_002560575.1 Bacillus sp. AFS023182
GCCAAAATGTCTGCTACCTTGTCACCTTCTGCATCAAACGTATTTTGAGCAAAATGTAAACCTTTCACATGACCTTTGCCATTTGCTTTTTTATGACCATGTTCAGCTAAGTACCAATACCAAGCCTTGTCCTCAAATTCCACAGATACATGATCACTTTTAATAACAACTTTTAAACTATTTTTTAAATGTGTTCGTTTATTTTTATTTGAAAGCTTAATACGTTTTTTTAATTCAGCTGCAAAATATTTAGCTGCTTCTTCCAATACGTCCATACTTACTTGTTTATTCACTCG
>NZ_NTRO01000135.1:0-201 GCF_002560575.1 Bacillus sp. AFS023182
TCTGTAGGCAAGACTCCACTAGTGTAGTTGTATAGTATTTACATAACAATTAAGAAACTGTAAACATATAACACCAAGTAGCAGAACCCTAACATTCCGCCTACAGCTAGTACCTGTTTAACCCAGCTCTTAAGTTTCAAATTACTATCAATCACTTGCAGCACTCTTTCCATATCGTTTCCTCCTATTAAGGAGAACCCT
>NZ_NTRO01000136.1:0-1386 GCF_002560575.1 Bacillus sp. AFS023182
GGTGCAGTTTTTTTATGACAAAATTTACGAAGGATTCAAGGTTAAAGCTCGTTCAAGGATTTAATCCAAAAACAATTTCTCAAGCAAAATATGCAAAACAGATGCATATTACAAAGGCGCAATTTCAATACTGGTTGCGCTTATACGAACTCCATGGAGAAGAAGGTTTACACGAGGTCTATACAAATTACACCGTAGAGTTTAAACTAAACGTACTAAATTTTATGGCTCAATCGGGTATATCGTTAATGGATACAGCGGCTATATTCATGATTCCTTCTTTTACAACGGTTTATCAATGGAAGAAGCAATTTGAATTAGGTGGCTTAGATGCCCTTGAACCAAAGAAAAAGGGGCGTCCATCCATGAAAAATAAAAACACAAAACAGGATACGAAAAAAATTCCGGCAGAAGGTTCAGTTGAAGCGTTACAAGCTGAATTAGAACGCTTACGTATGGAAAATGCGTATTTAAAAAAGTTGAATGCCTTAGTTCAAAACAAGGAAAAATCACCAGACAAGACAAGGCACAAGTAGTCTATGAATTAAGGCATGAGTTTCAAGTGAAAGAATTAGTAAAGTTAGCGGGTATCCCTCGAAGCACATATTACTTTTATGTAAAACAAATGGATAGAATCGATCCAGATGCGGATTTAAAAGTAGAAATTAAAGCGATTTATGATGAACACGAAGGTCGTTATGGATATCGTCGTATTCGTGATGAATTAGCCAACCGTAATCAAATAGTGAATCATAAAAAGGTACAACGAATTATGAAAGAATTAGGTTTAAAATGCCTTGTACGTATGAAAAAATATAAATCTTATAAAGGAACAGTTGGTAAAATTGCACCCCATATTTTAGAGCGTAATTTTACGGCAGATGCGCCAAATGAAAAATGGGTAACCGATATTACGGAGTTTAAATTATTCGGTGAGAAACTTTATGTATCCCCTGTATTGGACTTGTATAATGGTGAAATCATTACTTATACAATTGGCTCTAGACCAACATATTCACTTGTTTCAGAAATGTTAGAGACAGCATTAGAGTGTTTACCTGAAAGTCACCAACTATTGATGCATTCAGATCAAGGTTGGCATTATCAAATGAAACAGTACCGTCACGCATTACAAGAAAGAGGTATCGTACAAAGTATGTCTCGTAAAGGCAACTGTTACGACAACGCAGTAATGGAGAATTTCTTTGGAATCATGAAGTCTGAATTTCTCTACATAAAAGAGTTTGAAAGTGTAGAGCATTTCAAAATAGAATTAGAAAAATATATAGATTATTATAATACCAAACGGATAAAGGCAAAATTAAAAATGAGCCCGGTACAATACCGGACTCACTTTTATCAAGCTGCCTAATGAAATAACCGTGT
>NZ_NTRO01000137.1:0-6229 GCF_002560575.1 Bacillus sp. AFS023182
AGTTCTCATTTATGGATTGTCAACAGAGCCATTGATATTATGTCCCAAAATACGACTGTTGTGAAGCAAAATGAGACAGCTCTATTAAATGAATGGCGTACGGATCTAGAGAAAGGTATTTACTCTGCAGATTATGAAAACCCATACTATGATAATTCTACATTTGCTTCACACTTCTATGATCCTGATTCAGGAAAAACGTATATTCCATTTGCTAAACAAGCAAAGCAAACAGGAGCGAAATATTTTAAACTAGCTGGTGAAGCTTATCAAAATAAAGATCTGAAAAATGCATTCTTCTATTTAGGATTATCACTTCATTATTTAGGGGATGTCAACCAACCAATGCATGCAGCAAACTTTACTAACATTTCGCATCCATTTGGCTTCCACTCAAAATATGAAAACTTCGTTGATACAGTGAAAGACAATTATAGAGTAACAGATGGAAATGGCTATTGGAATTGGCAAAGTGTAAATCCAGAAGATTGGGTTCATGCATCAGCAGCAGCAGCAAAGGCTGATTTCCCATCAATTGTTAATGATAATACGAAAAATTGGTTCCTAAAAGCAGCTGTATCACAAGACTCTGCTGATAAATGGCGTGCGGAAGTAACACCGGTAACAGGAAAACGTTTAATCGAAGCACAGCGTATTACAGCTGGATATATCCATTTATGGTTTGATACGTACGTGAATAACAAATAACAAAATACACTTATACATGGCAAAAGTTATGTATGTTATAAAGTGAAACTTCCAACGGTGGAGGAGCATTCCCCACCTATCTTCTTTAGTTCTCTCCGAATCTTGATGTGGAAGTCTTACTGACCGTAAATAGTGAGATAAAGTAAAACGGAAACGACTATTGGGTTCAAGGGTCATCCTGAGAGTAAATACCATAATTTGAGTTTGATAAGTGTATTTTAGAAATTTCCAAGCCTTTCAAATCAATGAAAGACTTTTATAACATTTATAAGTGGGAGCGCCACATGCCCATCAACTTAAGAATTTTATAACACCTCAAAACAAAAAAATTGTACATTTTCACATGAAGATGTCAATTTTCTTGTTTTGGGGTATTTGTATTTCTTAGCTTGATAGCGATGTGGCGATACCCCATAGTAAGAGAAATTTTCATTGTATTAATTTGATAAAAGGATATAATGGGCTAGTGAGGAAATCGGCGTTTTGCATGAAAGATAGAATGGATTTGAATGAAGGGACTGACTTATATGAATAGAAGAAAGAATTGTAAATTACAAAAACCAATGAAAGTATTTATGGCATCTGCTGTTTTGACAACGACATTATTTACGTCTATGACTGTAAATAGTTTGAACATTCATGCTGAAACTACGCAAACTCAGGCGCAATATGAAGAGAGGACGTTTGAACTTCTGAGTACAGGACATTATATGGGTGAAGCAAAAAGAGAAAGAAGAAGAGAGCAACGAAACTATACGCCAACAGGAATCTATGTAAAACCGAATGAACAAGTGACAATTGAAGTATCGGGATTATCAGGATTAGAGAAGCTTGGAGCAACTATTGGGACAAATGAATATGATAAAGAAGGAGGAAAAGCATTTCGTCTTTCTTCTGGTTCTAACACTATCTCCTCTCCAAACGGTGGTTTATTAGGATTTGATAACTGTGAAGGGAAAGGAACTGTTAGGGTGAAAGTAACACAAGGCGGGAGTCCTATTCCATTCTTTGAATTAGGGAAGCATAAGAAAGAAGACTGGATTGCCATGATGGACAAATATCCAGATGCACATGCCGTTCAATTAAAGTCAAAAAAAGCAGTACTTACTGTTACTCAGGAAAGTGCCAAGAAATATATTGTGGATCAAGATCCTGTTCCTTTATTAAAAAAATATGATGAAATGATTCTAGCACAAGATAGAATATCGGGACTATCTGAAACAAATACTAATCCGTTACATCGTTCAACTCGCCGTCTTTGGGCTTTTGTAGAAAATCCTAACAAACCAGATTGGGGTATGTATTTAAGTCAAGATGGAGCCGTATTTACGACTGCTGGTGATGCAATTGAAAGTACTTTAAATGTAAATGAATTTGGATGGGGACAAATGCATGAAGCAGGGCATGCAAGACAACAATACCCTTGGATGTGGTATGGATTGGATGAAGTCACTGTTAATATTTATTCTTTAGCTGCACAAAAGCAATTATTCCCGAATCAACCAACACGGTTAGAAAAAGAGGGAGATTACGATAGAGCCTTTCAATACTTAAAACAAACAGATAAAGAGTATAAAAATATTAATGACGTGTTTGTGGAACTTGTTATGTTTTGGCAACTTCATTTAGCATATGGGGAAGATTTTTATCCGAATCTTCACAAATTATATCGAGAGTTATCAAAAGATAAACTTCCAGCAACGGATGAAGAGAAAATACAAGCATTTATTTACAATACATCGAAAGTAGCGAAACAAAATTTACTTCCATTCTTTGATCAATGGGGACTGAAAGCATCACAAGAAACGAGAAAAAAAGTAGAAGCTTTGAGATATCCAACATTAACTTCTCCTATATGGGAAGCGACGGATGCAAAACCTGTTAAAGCAGTAGCTGCGTATGATTCAAGAAAATAATGAAAGCAAGTGTGTGAACTAGCTAGTAATGCAATCGATGACAATCCAAATACAATTTGGCATAGCTAATAGGGCACATCATATAATTCCTTATAAACAAGGGGGATTACGATATAACAGGTATGAAAATAAATAACATTCCTGTGGCAGATCCTCTCGAGCTATACTATCATGTGAATAAAAGTAAACAATCAGTGTTTCCCTTCAAAATTGGCCCTTTTAAATAATGGATTCATTTTTGAATGATTACCTCAAAATCAAAGAAGCTTACCTATTAGATATGTATAATAGGTAAGCTTCTTTATTTTTCAAGGGTTCTCAGAACTTAGGTCTTTATAACAAAACGGCCATCTTATGCTTCTTGTTACAGGACCTCCGTTTAAAACTTTAATTCTCTTATTACTGTTAAGATAAATTTATTCTAGTTCCTAAAACTCACTTATTTCTTAATAGGGGGTAGCACCACATACCCATCAACTTAAAAATTCAGAATTACCCCAAACCAAAAATTTCGTATCTCTATAGGTATTTTATGATTGATGATTTAGTCGACTGTTCGTAATGCTGGAATTTTAAAGTATATATATAAGGTAAATGCTATTAAAGATAGGGCACCAACCATAATAATAAATTTTATATCTATCTCAAGTGAAAGACTTAATGAAGTCAATCCATAGGAAATAGGTGTTAATCCCATGGAAGAGACTGTTTGAATACTCATTACTCTCCCAATCATTTCTGGTTCAGCTTCATTTTGTACAACAGAAACAGCACATATATTAGAAATTGTCATTGATATCCCCAAAAAAACAACAATAACAACGCTTTGCCATAGTTCATTGCTAAAACTTAATATCAAGAAACAAAGTCCTACAAACATTTGAGATGTCAGGCTAAGAATTCCTCTCTTTCTTTTGAGGTTTATAATACCAAGGATGATAGAACCCAGCACCATCCCGATAGCTAAAAACGACATTATAAAACTGTAGTCTATTGTTTGGCCTTTCAATATATTTTTAACGAAAATTGGAAAACCTATAGTTAATGGACCTATGAAAAAAAGATTCAAAAATAATGTTTTTAAAAGGAAAGCCATTAATATTGGTGCCTTCTTAACATAATTAATTCCCTCTTTTAAACTTAAAAGCAAATGATGCTTATTTTCTTGAGTATTAACAACTTTTTTATTAACTTTAATAAAAAATATAAAACCACTACCTAAAATTAGCAGGATCGTAATCAAACTAAAAATCCCTGTATAATCAAATCCAACAATTATAAACCCACTTATCATTGGACCCAAAATTGAAGTAGATTGACTTGTAGTCTGAATAATTGAATTCGCTCTTGTTAGAAATTCTTTCGGAACAATAACGGGAGTAATAGAACTAGATGCAGGCCAGAAAAACGCATCCAAAACACCAAAAAATAACGCAAATATAATTAATGTCCAGAGATTTATCTCACCTGTAAATAATAACAATAAAACTAATCCTCCAATTAATATGGCTTTTGTTAAGTTTGAAAAAAACATTATTTTCGATTGACTTAGTCTATCAGCTAACACGCCGCCTAACAACATAAATATAATCCGAGGAATTGCTCCAATAATATAAATAATCCCTAAGGAAGCTTCTAAATTTAACTCCTGGACAACGTACCATGCTTCAGCAAAATAAAACATACTGAAACTCAATCCAGAGAAGATGGTACTAACCCAAAGCAATATAAAAGATTTTTGTTTGAATAAGGATTTAACTTTTGTCGAGACTGCAGTTTTTTGTAAAACAGGTTCACTCATCTTGATCACCTTCCTTAAAATAAGGCTCATCTATTTGGAATCCAACTGTGGCTAAGTAAAACCATTCCGCGTCACTATTTTCAATTTCATCAATATCATGGAGTTCTTTTAAAAGATTATGATATTTAGCAACCCATTCTTCAAATCGCTTTTTTGTTGTGCGAATTTCTATTTGACTTGATATTCTAGCCCATTCTTCTGGCTTTTCAGATTGTGTTAAAAAAGCATTTTCAGGAGCTGCTAAAGCATGACTCTTTGCTCTCTCTAAAGTTGCAATGGTTAATAACCTACGACTTTCTCCGTATTCTGAATGAAAAGGTAATAAATTATTAGAGGGGATAAAACTTTTAGCAACTGCTTGGTATAGTTTCTGAGTCATATTTCTTTTCTTATTTTCCTCTACTATTTGGACTAAACCATTCTTTTCTAGATCACGTAAGTGATAGTGAATTTTCGAACGAGATAAACCAATAATTTGTGACAATTGTTGTCCTGAACGAGGTTCTTCAATCAAAAAAGAAAGAATCTCAACTCTTAATGGATCACTTAATGATTTTAATTGTTCATACTCATTTAGAATTAATATATCTTTTTGTAACATTTAACATGTTCCTTTCATCTGACTAGTCAGTTTTTATTGACATAAATATAACTGTTTTTTTTGACTATTGTCAATGAAAATAAAATATTTTCTAAAAAATAAAAAAACGTTATCCTGTTTCTATAATCATAGGAAAGGATGGCGTTATTGTATGTCTATTTCTGTATCTGATGAATTACAACTATTTGCTCAAGAGATTCAAAGCTTTTTATCTCCAAATACCTTACGGAATCTTGCCAGAGATGTTGGTTTTGTACAACGAACCAGTAAGTACCAAGCAAAAGATTTAGTAGCTT
The DNA here is from genome assembly GCF_002560575.1 of Bacillus sp. AFS023182. NCBI lineage: Bacteria > Bacillati > Bacillota > Bacilli > Caryophanales > Bacillaceae > Bacillus > Bacillus sp. AFS023182. Next base: position 5,323 of record NZ_NTRO01000137.1, read on the forward strand.
TATGTGTATGGGTGAGCCAAAATGTAGCTATGACTTCTTTAACTCAGTTATCTAGCTGTTTAGAAGCATCAACAGAAGTACTCATCAGTCCTGAGGGACTGAATCAACGGTTTAATAAGGCGGCCGTCCAACTTTTACAACACCTACTAGCCGAACTACTAAGCAAAAAACTGGCCGCATCTATGCCAATTTCTTCTCCATACACTTCTGTTTTCAAGCGTATTCGTATTTTAGATTCAACTGCATTTCAACTCCCGGATGTATTTTCATCGGTTTATCCAGGTGCAGGAGGATGCAGCCATACGGCTGGGATAAAAATTCAACTTGAGTATGATTTGTTAAGTGGACAGTTCCTACATATTCATACAGGTCCAGGTAAACAACATGATCGCACTTACGGCTCTCTGTGTGCCCCAACTGTGACAGCGAATGATTTATGTATCCGAGATTTAGGTTATTTTCATTTAAAAGACCTTCAATATATACAAGATCAAGAGGCCTACTATATTTCTCGTATCAAGTCGAATACACGTATTTATCAAAAAAATCCTAACCCTGATTATTTTCAAGATGGAAGAATTAAGAAAGGTACAGAGCATATACAGATAGATATGGAGACGGTAATGAACTCCCTTCAACCAGGGCAAACATGTGAAATATCTGATGCTTATGTAGGAATGATTGATAAAGTGCCAGCTCGTGTAATTGTCCATCGATTAACAAAACAACAGCAACAAAAACGATTACAAGATCAAGCTGTAAGAGAAAAAAAGAAAGGAATGAAATATTCTCCTCGTAGTAAACGACTCAGTGGTATCAACGTATATATGACAAACACCCCTACAGATATTGTCCCGATGGGACAGGTACATGACTGGTATTCTTTGCGTTGGCAAATCGGCGTGTC
>NZ_NTRO01000138.1:0-3889 GCF_002560575.1 Bacillus sp. AFS023182
TTGACGGGGATATGACCAATGCGAGACTCTTTTTCTTAACATAGTTTATTAATAGATTGCTTCCGTATCAAAATTACTACTACTCCCCCACATATACATACTCCATAGATAATACTTGCGATATTTCCGAAGATTTCTAATCCAAAAGGGAGTAAAAATGTAGCAATTCCTACTACATAAGCAAATATACCGAATAATTTAGCTAGTTTATTTTTATCACCAATAAAAGTTTCTTCCTGATATCCAGCAATAAGAGATAAGCGTTTTTTAATATGAATTTGGTAACCACTTATCATAATAATTAAACTAACAATCGTACAAATCCCTAATCCCACCAACATTTTCACTGTTCTCACCATCCCTTTCATTATTTTACCATATTCAAGTTAGTGTTATATATGCTTAACGTACGAATTTCGCGTTATGTTGGTGGGCCCTATCGCCATCAACTTAAGAAATTGATTGTTCCCCAAAACGAAAGAAATGAGCCGAATTCTCATGAATAACTGTAAAAAGTTAAAATTTTCGTTATGGGGTGTCTCAAAATCTTAGCTTGATGGGCATGCGGCGAGACCACATATATATAAGCTACTTTACATTTAATACATACGACCCATTTTTATTTTCATACTTGTAGACATGCAAATAATATTTCCCTGGTTTCGCTTCATATTTTCCCTTGATCATATTACCATCATTTTGTCCAAATGCTACGTAGTTTTGTAGATCTGACTCGTGATGAAGTGTCCATGTCATTCCAATCTCATTTTCATTTAATAGAGAAATATCGATATTACGTTGGGAACTAACATTAAAAGTGTACACATCTACATTATCATTGTCGTTAAGATTTCCTTTAATAGTTGCATTAACATCTAATATGTTTGCCTGCATAGACTGATTATTTGGCTCTTGTTCTGTTATCTGTCCAGTCTGGGGATGTTCTGCTTCTGGTTCTGGTTTTGATTCTGAATCAGATCCGTTTGATTTAAATCCCAAAGTTGATAATATAGCTTTCAAATCTGGTAAAACACCAATTCTATCGACAGATGGATTGTTAGATTGTGTTCCTGTGTTTGGGTTACTTAAGATAGCTCTTAACTCATTTGGTTTATAAGGTTGACCCAAACGTTCCTTAGCAATACTTTGTATGGAAGTGGCTGCGCCAGCAATAATTGGTGAAGCACTAGATGTACCATTAAAACTAGACGTATATAAATTTGTAGCACTTCTATTTGGATCTGAAGAAGTTGTATCTACATTTTCACCCCATCCATATACATCAATTCGACTTCCGTAATTTGAAAAATATAAACGTTGGTGAGGAACAGTTGATGAACCAGCTCCGACCATGATTGCACCTGAATCTTTAAAATCTTTGCTATTGCGATTCAAGACTTGTTTTCCATTTAGATCTTTAAATTGATCTAAATCATTTGAACCATTTGCCCCAGCCTCTATGATTATGATCCCTTTATCTGTTCCAGTACGAATAACATCAAATACCTCCGGTTTCACTTCGACTGGTAAATATTGTTTTCCATATCCGTCATAAGATGATTGTGCCTCCAACAATAAAACGTCACCAGCATTTAGGTTATTTACAGCGCTTAATATGGCATCTGCTGTGTTATAACGACCGTTATTTCTAATTTGAGATATTACTTTTACTGTAGCTTTTGGTACAATACCAATATTACCGATTTGATTATCTTCCGCAGAAACAATCCCTAGAACCTTGGTTCCGTGTGCAGCGTGATCTTTTGTATTTATTCCAGACATAAGTTCAATATTTTGATTTATTAAATCCTCATGATCTAATGCCCATCCATACTCCATATCTACAAATGTGGTGCCTTTTCCATCTCCTCCCTTTATTCCCCACGCATAAGGTGCATTAATGCCATATGGTGCCTCTTTTAGATATCCTTGGTTTTCAAACCTAGGGTCATCATAGGGATTAAGAGATAAACTTGGCAGCTGTATTTCAGGTGGTGTTAAATCTTCCAGTTCTTTAATGTATACATCTTCTATCAAAGGTGATTGTTTTAATTTTTCTACTAATGTTTCTGCTTGTACATTCTTTGAAACTTGAACTGTATAATAATTTAATAGGTTAGCAGATGAATTATTATTATCGGTTTTCGCATTTTTATCTAGATTTTGAATTTCTTCCGGACTTACAGACGTAAATAAGCGAGTTAATGTTAAATCTGGGAATTCGGAAAAAAAGCCTTCTAGTACGACATCATTTTTTTCGTGTTTTATTCGCTTTTCTATACCATCTTCATACGGTAAATTTATCTCATTTTTAAACTTTACAATGATTTGCTTCTCTTCTCTTTTTTCTACATTAGATTTTTCTTGCTGTACTACTGAATTGTTTGAAGCAGCACTCACTAGATTAGAAGTCTTTCCTAGTCCTGTAAAAGCTGTAATTGCAACTGTAGACACTAGCATTCCTTTAAGAATTTTCATTCATTTTCCCTCTACTTTTCTGTTTTTTAAATCTTTTCCTATAAAAATATCAAAATAATTACGTACAAAGATTTATATTAGATAAATTATAATGGGCGCAAAAATAAACTTCAAAACATTTATATATGCAATATTTCATATTCTTTTAGAGTTTTGGAAGTATATTCCGTATTTTTTGTAACAAAAAGGTTTTAGATTAATAATGTTATGAATTAGCTATGTTTCATTTATATATATATGGTAGCTATTCAGTTACTCTATGAAAAAAAGGCGGAAAAGCATTTTTATAAATGGTCTAGAGGAACTGGCGATTCTTTTGCAAAGTTTGAAAAAAGCATAAACAGGTTGGTAAATGAGGAACAATGTTTAGGAAGTAGCCGCATAATATTTTTTATATATTCAGGCCTTTGTTTATCTTTTAAGAAACTTTGCATCAGAACCTTTTTTCCAATATATCGGCGCTTCGACACAGAATAAAGATCCTCCAAAAAATTTCGTCACACACAAAGAGGCTATTCCTAAAGGATAGCCTCCTACTAACTATTTTCTTGGACCATACGCGGCGGTTGGTTTAACAGGCTTCGCATCTGTCGCTTCCCATATAGGGGCAGTTAATGTTGGATAGTTCAAAGCTTCTACTTTTTTTCTCGTTTCTTGTGATGCTTTCAGTCCCCATTGATCAAAAAATGGAAGTACATTTTGTTTCGCTACTTTCGATGTATTGTAAATAAATGCTTGTATTTTATCTTCATCAGTTTCTGGAAGTTTATCTTTTGGTAACTCTCGATATAGTTTGTGAAGATTCGGATAAAAATCTTCCCCATATGCTAAATGAAGTTGCCAAAGCATAACAAGTTTCACAAACAAGTCATCAATATTTTTATACTCTTTATCTGTTTGTTTTAAGTATGCAAAAGCTCTATCGTAATCCCCCTCTTTTTCTAAACGCGTTGGTTGATTCGGGAATAATTGTTTTTGTGCAGCTAAAGCATATATATTAACAGTGACTTCAGTCATTCCACTACGGTCATTCCACTTCCAGGGGTATTGTTGCCTTGTGTGTCCTGCTTCATGCATTTGTCCCCATCCAAATTCATTTACATTTAAAGCACTTTCAATTGCATTACCAGCAGTAGTAAATATCATTCCATCCAAACTTGCATACATGCCCCAATCAGATTTATTAGGATTTTCTACAAAAGCCCAAAGGCGACGAGTTGGACGATGTAACGGATTAGAACTTGTTTCAGATAGTCCCGATATTTTATCTTGCGCTAGAATCATTTCATCATATTTTTTTAATAGAGGCACAGGATCTTGATCCACAATATATTTCTTGGCACTATCACGAGTAACAGTAAGTACTGCTTTCTTTGACTTTAATTGAACCACATGCGCATCTGGATACTTG
>NZ_NTRO01000139.1:0-1287 GCF_002560575.1 Bacillus sp. AFS023182
TTGGTCATATCCCCGTCAAGTAGACAATAATAAAAAGAGTTTTATGCCACGGCCTTTTCCCGATATTCTATCGGGGAAAGGCCGTGAAGTTTTTCTTGGAATCGCTCTTGATTGTAAAATGTAATATATTCTTGGATTGCTCGATAAGTTGTTTCATATGTTTTTGGACGCACTAAATACAACTTCTCTGTTTTTAAATGAGAGAAGAACGATTCAATACATGCATTGTCAAAACAGTTCCCTCGTCTAGAATGACTTCCTTTTATCTTTAATTGTTCTAACTGTTTTGCGTAACCTTTTGATGTATATTGAAAACCTTGATCAGAATGTAGAAGGGTTTTAGTAGTACGCTTGATTCCTTCTAACTGTTCTAATGTAGAAAGTACAAGCGCTAAATCGTTTCGATGTGATAACTTCCATGCCACGATTTCATTGTTATACAAATCTAAGACAGCTGACAAATAAGCAAATTCTTCTCCAATTCTTATGTATGTAATATCTGTTACTAATTTTACATGTCTCTTATCCGCATAAAATTCTCGATTCAGATGGTTTTGAAACACAATCGATGCTTTCCTTCCGTAAAAAGGACGTTTTTTCCGAATCATAGAACGGATTCCTAATTCATGCATCAAACGTCTAACGCGTTTGTGATTCATATACATTCCTTCACGAATCAAAGCGCGGGTCATACGTTTGTATCCATAATACGGGTGTTTCCGATGGATAGATAAAATATGCTCTTTATGCCATGTATCTTTTTGACGGCGCAACGCTACATGGGAGCGGTTTTTTCGCCATTTGTAGTAGCCAGCTTTCGATACTTCGGCAATTTGTAATAACCAACAAAGGGGATATACTGTGCGTAGTCTATCGATAATCGAAAAACGTTCTTTCTTTAAGACCATTCCTTCCCGTGTAGATTTGGATTGCGCTTTTTTAAATATTCCACCTGTGCTTTCAAATAAGCATTTTCTTCTTCTATACTATTAAAATGCTTTCGCTTCCATATGCCACGTTGATCTTCAAACGATTGTCCTTTTTCGTAACGTTTCACCCATTCAACAATTTGAGCGTCACTTTTAATTCCTAACTGTGCTCGAATGAATTGTAATGTTTTTCCTTCCTCTAATCGAAGTCGAACGGCTTCTTGTTTTACTTCTTCTGTATATGTTTGAAATGATTGTCCTTTTTTCGCCATAAAAAAATCCCCTCCAGATAAACAATATTAAGTCCATCATACCAGATGGACTCTTTTTTACTGTCTACCTAAATGGGATAATACCA
>NZ_NTRO01000013.1:0-172310 GCF_002560575.1 Bacillus sp. AFS023182
ACTATAGAGGGGCAAGGGGAGGAAACAGAATCTAAAGAGCAGTGGGGAACAACGGAAGAGTTAGAGAAAAACCCAACTCCAGAAAACCCAAATGTAACGGAAGAAGAAAATAATTTACACGAATCAAAAGTAAAAGAACAAGAAAAAATAGAAGAACGTAAGAAAACATTACCACAGACTGATGGGCATGTGTCATACCTACCATATATAGGTGGAATGTTGTTAGTATTTGCTTTATTAATACTAGTAATAAATAAAAGAAAATGGAACTAAAATGATGTGACTATTTGAACGGGCTATTAGAAGATAATAGTCCGTTTTTTTCAATTCACTCTATCTATCATATCTTTCGAGAGGACTCCCACCTCTAAACATATGTGAAGGTGGTGAGGTGAATCAAATGGAGTGAATAGAGAATACGATTGCTGAGTGTGTAATGTTTTTATGCGAAGGGAATCAAAAAGTGACAATGAGACAAAAATGCCATTTATAAAAATAAAGAAATTGGTATCGTACCAGCTACTCCAAGAGTCTTTTTTTTCGTCAAAACAAATAGTGCTAAACCTACTACCATACCAATTGCTGCAACGCCAAAACCAACATGGAAGTTATATTGTTGACCTAATGTACCAACAACTAAAGGAGCTACAAGAGCACCTAAATTAATGCCCATATAGAAAATACTAAAACCAGAGTCTCGACGTGTATCTGATTCATGATATAAATTTCCAACGATGCTAGAGATATTTGGTTTTAATAATCCTGTCCCAAGTATTAAAAATACCATAGAAATAAATAAAGTAATGATACTACCCGGCAATGCTAGAATAAGGTGGCCAATCATAATTAAAACCCCACCCCAAAAGACTGTTTTACTTGAACCGAGTAAACGATCAGAAACCCAGCCACCGATAACACTAGACATGTATAATAGAGAGCCGTAAATTGCCATGATGGAAGTGGCAGTAGCTTGATCAATTCCTAATCCACCTTTTGCAATGGAATAGTACATATAGTAAAGTAAAATGGCTCTCATTCCATAATAAGAAAACCTCTCCCAAAACTCGGTGAAAAATAAAGTGAATAAACCTTTAGGGTGACCAAAAAAGCCCGTTTGAGGGATATTCTCCATCATTGTTTGTTTTTCTTTCATATCCATAACGCTTTCTCCTTCGTATATTTATATATTATTTTAGTATAACGTAAATGTTGAGGATTGAAAGCAGAATATTGAAAGGTATCTCGTACTTGAATTTTGTAATTACACTTGGAAATTAGAAATTCTGCTTATCGTGAAAGGGTTGAAGGATGAGCAATATAGCTCATAAAAGAATATTGCTGATGTATAATTTTTTTCTTATATAATGAATGATGTGCCTGTAGTCTTAAAAAATCGAATCATTTTGGTTTGTTAATTGTAATCATCCCTATGTAAGATTTTATGAATATGTTATTAAAAGCATCAGGATAAGATGCCTTGTTCATCAATTATCTGAAATAATTGGTGAATGCCACCTTGTTCTACTAAATGTGGAGCGTTTTTTTCTGCAACAACGAATGCTTCGCTAGGGTAAGTCCGTATAATAGAAAGTCTATCGATTTTATCGCCAGCGTCTTCGTATAACCGAAATAATATAGCTTTCGTATGTCTTGTTTCCTTCAATAATTCGTAGTCTATGCGTGCCTTTTTTACTGAGGATTCAGTTACTTTTATCATGGTAGCACCTCTTTCAAACTAATCGTAAACGCTCATAAAGAGACATTAGATTTTTCGAAATTCATTTAATAAGCATACGTATAAAAATCAACATTAAGAGCAGTTGAATTTACATTTAACCCTAAAAGTAGGTCGTATTGTTCATTTTGTAAAGACATCTTTAACTCGTAAAGATGTCTTTTTGGTGTTCGTATTTAATCAATCAGCGGCTAATACAAAATTTAGGATCTTCTAATTTTCATTGTGTAAGAGCTGAGTGGCTTTTGCTTCCTTTTTCTGTCCTTTTAAGAAAAACGATACAACGAGGGCAATAATTATAAAGATTAACCCGAGCATGAATGCCCCTTGGAATCCCGATGTTAAGCCGTTTAACTTTTCTACTGGATTCATTGGGTTTGTTGAGTTTTGCATATATTCAGTTGTACCTGAAGACATTTTAGATATAAATATAGCCGTACCAATTGCACCAGCTACTTGCTGTAATGTATTAAAGAGCGCTGTGCCGTGTGGGTAAAGCTCTGGTGTCAATTGATTTAAACCATATGTTTGTGCTGTCATCACAAACATGAGCCCAACCATTAATATGCTGTGCATTAAGATAATTTGTGTCAATGTTGTCTCTGGATTAATGCCCTTGAATAGCCACATTGCAATAGCTACTAATACAAGGCCAGGGATGATAATAGCCTTTGGACTAAATTTATCAAATAATTTACCTGCAATCGGTCCCATTATGGCGCTAATAATACTCCCCGGTAGCATGATGAGCCCTGATTTAAAGGCTGTAACAAGTAAAACGGTTTGTAAGAACATTGGTAATAAGGTCATTGTTGAAAACAGTGACATCATGACGATGACTATTAAACCAACTGATAAAGTAAACATTGGAAATTTAAATGCTCGTAGTTCTAAAATTGGATTATCGATTTTTAATTGACGAACAACAAAAATGAATAACGATATAATCCCGATAATTAAAGTGTAATAAACCTTCGGATCTGACCATCCTAAATCACCTGAAGAACTAAAGCTATATACAATACCACCGAAACCTAATGTTGATAAAAGAATGGATAAGTAATCAACTTTTGGTTGTGTTAACTCGGTGACATTTTGAAGGTACTTCATTCCAATTAATATGGAAATGATTACGATAGGAATAACAAGGTAGAATAACCAGCGCCAGCTAAGTGAATCAACGATCATTCCGGATAATGTAGGACCAATTGCTGGGGCAGACATCATAACAAGTGCGATTAAGCCCATTGTGGCACCGCGTTTTTCAGGTGGACAAATAATTAAAATCGTATTCATTAGTAATGGTGAAATTAAACCAGTAGCGATTGCTTGGACAATACGACCGATTAATAAAACGGAAAATGTCGGTGCGAACCCAGCGATCAATGTACCGACTAAAAATGTTAACATGGCCGTTAAGAACATTTGTCTTGTTGTGAACCATTGTTGGAGTAAGGCTGTAATTGGTACTAAAACTCCAACAACTAACATGTAAGCTGTAGAAAGCCATTGAATTGTTGAAGCTGTGACATCAAATTCTCTCATTAATACGGTTAAAGCATTACCGAGTAACGTCTCGTTTAATAATGCGACCATTGCACCTAAAAGTAATGCAATTAAAATGGGGGCATGTTTAATATTAGAAGTGTCAATTTTACTACTTGTAGAGCTAGTAGTTGTTATATTCATTTATTGATTTTCCTCTCACTTTCTTTATTTTTAATACATTTGTATACAAAAGATCACATGTAATATAATATACATGTGTAGATTAAAAGATAAAGAATCAATTTTCAGTAGTTGTATAATTAATCTACAGAAAAGGAGAAGTGTAGATGAAAAATAATGAGGAACAGCTGGATTTACGTGTTAGACGTACACATAAGCTATTGTGGGAGTCTTTATTTGAATTAATGACACAGTCAAAACAGAAATATAGTTCCATTACCATCAACCAAATCTGTGATCGTGCGATGGTGCATCGAACAACATTTTATAAACATTTTGAAGATAAAGATGGGTTATTGGCATTTGGATTTAAACAATATCAAGAGAAAGCTTTTACTATACCACTTTTAGATCGATTAACTAAACCGTTTCAAGTGATGGAACAGTTCTTGCAACATGAAAAAATTGGTAAAATATTAGAGTCACAAATGGATGATGAACAATTTATTAGCTTCATAAATTATCAAACTCGTGAAATGAAGAAACAGGAGAATCAAGAATTAAATCGGATTTGTAAAAATCATACGATACCAATGGAGTTAATTATCGAATTTTATTCGGGGGTAATTACAACATTAAGTGCATGGTGGCTTCAAAATAGAAAAAATGTTTCAGCAGAAGAAATGGATAGATACTTTCATGAAATGATTAATCAAGATATTTTTCAATTGAAAGAGAATGAATGAATACTCCCCCATTTAACTTCGTTTGAAGCAGGGGTACTCTTTCGGTAAAATCTGATAGAGACATTTCTGAGACAGGGGATGTATGGAAGTATGATTTAACACTTCTAAAATTTATATGTTAGGATAATTTTGCTATAATGTATGAGTATGAGTTACATATAGAGGAGTGCTAGAAAATGCGATCATTTAATGTCGATGAATTTATTGCCAGTGTCTTACAATGGATATTAAATATAGCCCTTATCATATTATCCATTGTTTTATCTATCTTTTTAATTAATGAAACGATCACATTTATACAATACATATTTTCCACAAAAAAATATACGTCCTATAAATTAGTTGAAAGTATTATTGTTTACTTTTTATACTTTGAATTTATTGCATTAATTATTAAGTACTTCAAATCGAATTATCACTTTCCGTTACGTTATTTTATTTATATTGGAATTACAGCGCTAATTCGATTGATTATCGTTTCTCATGAGGAACCACTTGAAACATTATTATATGCAGGTGCTATTCTTATTTTAGTTATTGCTTTATATATATCTAATATGAGGGATTTGAAGAAACATTAAATAAAGAAGTAGTGCAAGCCAAGCAGTTGGTTCGCACTACTTTTTTTATTATAGTGATGAAAAGAGACAAAACGCATATTTACTTCCTCCTTGACCTTCAAGTTACTTGAAGGATTAGAATGTGAGTAGAGAGCTGTAAAGGAGCGTTTTGAAATGAAAACTGTTAAGAAATTAAGTGGAAGAATGGAGATTGAAAAATGAGTCAAGAACTTAAACTGCGCCCATTAGAACGAGAAGATTTGAAATTTGTTCATGAACTTAACAACAATGCACATATTATGTCTTATTGGTTTGAAGAACCGTATGAAGCTTTTGTGGAGTTGCAGGATCTATATGATAAGCACATTCATGATCAAAGTGAACGCCGGTTTATAGTAGAAAAAGATAATAATATGATTGGGTTAGTTGAATTAGTGGAGATTGATTACATTCATCGAAGAACAGAATTTCAAATTATCATTGATCCAAAGTATCAAGGATATGGTTATGCAGCGTGCGCAACCCGTTTAGCGATGGATTACGCCTTTTCAGTATTAAATATGCACAAACTTTATTTAGTAGTGGATAAAGAAAATGAAAAGGCTACGCATATTTACAAAAAAGTCGGCTTTATCATTGAAGGTGAGTTGCAGGATGAATTTTTCGTTGATGGTGACTATCATAATGCGATTAGAATGTGCATTTTCCAACATCAATATTTAGAAATGAAATCATAAGTTTTAATGTATGATGAAAAATAAATATTTATTTCATGTACCGTTTTAAATATATAAAAGGAAGCATAACTTAGGGTTATGCTTCCTTTTTTGATTGTCCAAGGGTATGCTTCATCGTTAGTAATAAACAAAGAAGGCTCAATCTTTATAAAAAGATGGGCTTTTTTGTCTAATCATACATCCAATTATAAGTTTTTGATAGTAGAAGGCTAATATCAAAAAGAAAGTAATGATAAAGCTTTGAATGGATTAAATTTCCGTACATCAGACATAATAATGCTTAAGAAATTCCAATTAGGGTGAGAAATCGCAGTGTCAACTGCGGATATTGGGTGATTAAAATGTGGAAAACGCTTGTTTCTTATCTTCCAGATTGGAAAGTGTTTGTGCAAACTTTTATCGTATTTTTCGTTCCTTATGTGACCTCAAGAGTTTTTAGTTGGATCCGTACATTAGAGAAAGAGTGATGAGGATGAAAGAGAAGGAATCAAAGATGGAGCAACAAACCGATACATATCAGGATAAGCCTTTTCAAAACGTAACAGATTATTTTACAGGCGATTTTACCTTGGATCTAGAGCTTGTAAAAAAAGAAGTTAGTTATAACTCGGATGCCCACTTTCGAGAGTTTAACATAGGGGGGACAAATATTCGAGCGGCGCTTGTTTTTGTGGAAGGACTGTCGGATAAGGATCTCATTAATATGCATATTTTGAAGTCATTGATGTTTAATTTTTATGAAGAATATAAGAGTGCACCATCTTATGTGGAGGGTACCATTTCAAAAGAGTTTATTAAGAATCGCGTCCTTTCTATTAGTGAGGTAGAAGAAGTCTATTCTATAAAAGAGTTGATGGCAAAAGTGTTGATAGGTTCAACTGCACTTTTAGTTGATGGATTAGCAGGTGTATTAATTCTTGGTACAAAAAAAGGGAAAACACGCAATGTTGAAGAGCCCATATCAGAGGGATCAGTTAGAGGTCCACGGGTAGGTTTCACAGAAGTTTTGTCTGATAATACCGCTCTTTTACGGCTACATGGCGAAAATGAGGGATTGTCATTAACAAAATTTCATGTAGGAGAGCGGGCAAAAAAAGAGTTGGTTATTGCCTATATGAAAGAGATTGCTGATTCGGAATTGGTAGAAGAGGTTAAGAAAAGAATTCAGAAAATCAATATTGATAATGTGCCAGAATCAGGATATGTGGAGCAGCTCATCGAAGATAATTACCTCAGCCCGTTTCCACAAGCACAGAGTACGGAGCGCCCTGATCGCGTCATCGCAGCGTTGATGGAAGGGCGTGTTGCGATTTTATTGGATGGAACACCTTTTGCCCTGATTGTTCCAGTTACATTTAGCATGCTGATGCAATCGCCGGAAGATTACTATGAACGTTGGATTCCAGGTACGTTTATCCGTTTATTGCGCTTTGGAGCAGCTATTATTTCTCTTTTTGCACCTGCTTTGTACATTTCCTTTATCTCATTTCATCCTGGATTAATTCCGACCAAGTTGGCTATTTCAATTCTTGGGGGACGGGAAGGAGTTCCGTTTCCTGCAATTATAGAGGCATTATTTATGGAAATAGCCATCGAAATTTTGCGGGAAGCAGGGCTACGCCTGCCTAAGCCGATTGGTTCAGCGATGGGAATTGTCGGTGGATTAATCATTGGACAGGCTGCCGTAGAAGCGGGAATTATTAGTCCAATTATGGTAATTGTAGTAGCGGCCACTGCTATTTCTTCCTTTGCGCTCGCTCATTATAGTGCGGCAATTCCACTACGGATCCTTCGCTTTGTAGCCATGTTTTGCGCTGCCATATTTGGACTATACGGAGTCATTCTGTTTTTTCTCGTTCTATGCAGTCATATAGCGAGATTGAAGAGTTTCGGCGTACCCTATGCCAGTCCAGCTGTTGTTTATCATTTAAGTGATTGGAAAGATTTCGTGATTCGCATGCCACTTCAAATGATGAAACGCCGTCCCAAAATGATGAATATGAAAGATTCGATACGAAAAGGAAGTGAAGAGGGGTGATTACCAACTCTAAAGATCGAATTCCGACTTCGCAAGCGGCTGTCATTCTTATCAATTATATACTCGCAGTAGGAATTCTCACCTTGCCTAGAACAGCTGCTGAGAAAGTAAACACACCAGATGTTTGGATAACCGTTATTTTAGGCGGGTTAATTGCGATGGTTGCAGGGATAATCATGGTCAAATTAAGTCAACAATTTCCTGGAAAAACATTTTATCAATATAATCAAGAAATTGTAGGGAAATGGGTAGGAGCGATACTTAGTCTATTTATTGTAGGTTACTTTTTTATGCTTTCTTCATTTGAAGTCAAAACGCTGGAAGGAATAACAAGTTTCTTTTTACTGGAAGGAACACCTGGGTGGGCTATTATCATGCCATTTATGTGGGTGAGTCTCTATTTAAACCTAGGCGGAATAAACTCAATAGCACGTTTATTTGAAATTATATTTCCAATTACAGTCTTTATTTTCTTGCTCACTTCCTTTATGAGCATTGGAATATTTGAGATAGACAATCTTCGTCCTGTATTAGGGTTAGGGATTATCCCAGTACTAAAAGGTTTAAAAACAACAACGCTTGCATATTCAGGTGCCGAAATTATGTTGCTCCTTTTGGCATTTATGAAACAACCACGCCAAGCTGTAAAAGTCGTTCTAATCGGAACTGCTATTCCCTTAATTTTTTATGTCACTACAGTTGTGATGGTTATAGGAACGTTTTCTGTCGATGGGGTATTAATGAGAACATGGCCTACGATCGATCTTATGCGAAGTTTTGAACTCCCTGGTTTGATATTTGAGCGATTTGAGTCTTTATTACTTGTGGTATGGATTATGCAAATCTTCGCGACTTATACAATTTGCTATTATGCTGCTGCTTTGGGACTGGCACAGCTCTTTAATAAAAATATCCATTCCTTCTTGTATGGGTTACTCCCGGTTATTTATATCGTTTCTCAAATTCCGAAAAACATTAATGATCTATTTAAATTGGGAGATGTGATTGGTAATGCGGCGATGATATTGTTTGGTATCCTACCACTGCTTCTCCTTGTAATTTCAAGATGGAGGAAGAGAAAGAATGAATCGAAGTGTGAATAATATACGACTTCTTTTGGCTTTATCATCAGTTCTTTTGCTTCTGGCTCTTACAGGGTGTTGGAGCAGTCATGAAATTGAAGAGCAGGGGTTCGCGGTAGGGTTGGCATTTGATAAAGGGAAGGAGACGAAAGTTGAGAAAGAGATAGAAGAACATGGAGGAGGTTATCGAAAAAGAAATCTTATAACATCGACCTATCAGTTTGTTAAACCAGAATTATCAGGTAAAGGAAAGGGTGGAGGGGAACAACAAAAAGCCTACACGAATATTTCTGAAACCGGAGATTCTCTTCATCAATCGATTCGTGAAGTCGCATTAAGAAGGCAGCGTCCTATAATCTTTCATCACACGAAAGTGATTGTTGTTAGTGAAAGTCTTGCACGAATGTATAGTTTGAAGCAGTTACTGGATATTTATATCCGTGATAATGAGATGAGACCAAGTTGCCTCGTGTTAATTAGTAAAGGACGAGCTAGTGAGACATTGAAATCGAGGGAAGCAGGAGAAATTCCAGCGTTCATTTTGCTTGGAATTGCGGATAATCAATATAGATCATCACGGATTTTACCTCCCATGCCGCTTGCTAAATTACCAGGGAAGATAAAATCAGGGGCTAGTTTTCTTTTGCCAAATGTGATTTCGGTAAATGGAGAAGTGAAATATGCGGGGGCTGCCGTAATAAAAGGAAAGACAAAAAAGCTACGAGGTTTTTTGAATGAAAATGAATTAGAAGGCTTAACATGGATAACTGGAAAAGGAAAAAGCGGTTTGGTGAAAAGTTTTGATGAAAAGACAAGAAAACCCATCTTGTATGAAGTGAAATCTATGAAAAGCAAAATCCAACCCCACGTTAAAGGAAATAACATCTCTTTTGATGTGAACATCCAATCAGAGGGACGGCTATCTGAAAACTGGGTCCCTTCAGGAGAACCTTTTGAAAATAAATTTCTAAGAAGTGTAGAAAAATCTGCGGAACAAGAAGTGAATCGATTGGTGAAGCGGACATTAAAAAAAATTCAAAAGGATTATCAAGTTGATGTTGCTGGCTTCGGTAACAGATTAAAAATTGAGTACCCAAAAGTATGGAAAAAGGTTGAAAAAGACTGGGATAAAACATTTAGTAAGCTTCCAATCAAATATAGCGTAAAGTTAACTATTGAGGACTATGGTACGGAAGGGATTTAGAAGTGAGATTCTTTATTGCATGACATAGTATGAGATAAATGAAAAAATGTTGGTGGAATAGTGAGTGACCTTCCGCCAACATGTTTTATGTTTACAATTTCCTATATGAAAGTTGAAAATACGTATATATTCTCTTTATAAAGCTATTCTTATTTCTCTACATATTTTCTTCACGCGCTCTTTATAATGTAGTTCTTTCTCAGGTATTTTCAGCCGATCAATAAAAAGGTTAGCTAGCATCACTGCTGTGTCCAGTTGATAAAACGAGCGGACAATAGGAGAAAGAGATTTGAAAATGTCCTTGTTTCCATACCCTTCTTTAAATTCCTCCCAATTGAGTTCATTCGTTTCTAATATTCTCATTAAGTCTAATAGTGGATGACCAATCAAAGCATTATCCCAGTCAACGATTGCTTTTATTTCTCCGTTATAACCAATGAGGTTCACAGGTCGAATGTCCATATGTAGCAATCTTTTTAAGGAATCTCCTTCTTTTAATATTTGTTCAATTTCTGTTTCATTTGGTAACTGAATGTTATAATTCGCGATTCGATTGAATGCTTCTATTCTTGTTACAAGGCGTTTAGCGAGTAATTTACTACAAGACTCCTCATTTTCATTTTGATAAGGTAAATCCTGAATTGATATATTGTGGAGCTTGCGAGTGATTTCCCCAATTTTGCAGGCGGAAACAGGGGTAGAATCAGTTGCTACATAATTTGAAATTAAGAAATCTAATTCTGTAGAAAGGTGTAATCCATGAATTTCTGGTACCGAAAGGCCTTTGGAAAAGCAAAAATTAGAAAGTGTAGCTTCTTTTTGTAAGGAAATTCGGCTACTAAACACCCCGTCATTTAGGTTGTTCACTTCACGCTCCCAAGGTACACGGAAAGCTAATGGGCCTTTTTCAGAATCGCCCCGAAAAACAACGTTTTGTACACCATTTCCTATGATGTCTAAATGTTTTACTGCTAGGTGTGGATACGTGTCAGCTAATATAATGTATAACTTCTCCTTTAATTCCTCTGCCTTGGACTGCGTATGAATCATTTTATCCCTCCTTATTTGCAAGAATCGAGTTTGGAGTATTCTGTTAATTTCATATTATCATATATGGTCTTTAGAGGAATGGAATATAAGTATTAGATAAAAAGGAAAAATTAAACCAATTGATTTTCTTCTCATTATCTGCCAAGCTTAAGAAGACAAAATACTTCAGAGAAAGAAATGTATAGGTGACGAATATGATTGAAATCAAGACTTCCACATTGAGCGATGGAGAATTTAATAGAGGAGTATTTGCAACACGTGATATAAAAAAAGGTGAACTTCTACATGAAGCACCAGTTATCTCTTATCCGAATGAAGAACATCAATTTATAGAGAAAACACTACTTGCTGACTACGCATTTGAGTATGGGATAAATCATTCTGCAATCCTTTTAGGATACGGTATGCTATTTAATCATGCTTACAAGCCAAATGCGACGTATGAAATTAACTTTGATAATCATACATTTGATTTCTATGCTTATAAGGATATAAAAGCAGGGGAAGAGATTCTGATCAACTACAATGGTGACGTTGATGATGATGAGTTACTATGGTTTGATAAGGAGAAAGAAGAAAACGATAAGTAATTAAGTGTAAAAAGAGCACATTCAGTTGGATGTGCTTTTTTGCATGAAATAAAAAAAATTTTGAAACCAAGCTGGCTTTTTATCTATCTAATAAGTGAAAGGAGGGGATACAATGGATGAAATAAAATTAGTCAAAAAGGCAAGGAAAGGTGACGATGCAGCTTTCGAACAGCTCATTCATCTATATCAAGATCAGTTGTACCGCACTGCGTATCTGTATGTACAGAATAAAGAAGATGCACTGGACGTTGTGCAAGAAACGGTGTATAAAGCGTACTTATCCATAGAACAATTAAAGAAACCAAACTATTTTTTGACATGGTTGACACGTATTCTTATACATCATGCCTATCAGTTATTAGGTGAAAAGAAAAAAGTGAAGAAGCTAGAGGATGGAAGAGAAACAGATACATATGGCGGGATGCCAAACAAACTACATCAAATTGAACAAAATATTGATTTGCAGGAAGCGATTCAAAGGTTGGATGAAAATTATCAAACAGTAATCATTTTATATTATTATTATGATTTTTCAATTAATAAAATTGCTTGGCAAATGAATATACCGGAGGGAACGGTAAAGACGTATTTGCACCGGGCGAGAAAGTCTCTAAAAAAATTATTAGGGGGGAGTGATGAGAATTGGATAAGCAGTGGTTTAATGACGAAGTAAATAAAATTGATGTTCCGAAACAAGAATTGAATCTGGCTATACAAAAAGGGATTGTTAGGGCAAAGGCAGAAAAACCGGTTAAAAAGATATATAAGAGAAGAAAAATTGCTGTGTTAACTGCAGCTTCAATCTGTATAGGGATACTAGGCTCAGGATTTGTATTTCCACAAATGACTCGTGTATTAGCGGAAGTTCCGATTATTGGGAAAATCTATTCGCATTTTCATGATTCAATTGGTCAAAATCTGTCAGCAAGTAAGCTTGTAACCGAACTAAACCAGCAAGCGGTAAGCAATGGGATTAGTGTAACGATGAACAGTGTGTATTATGATGGTGGTAGAATTGGGATTACATTTAAAGTAGATAATCCAGATGAAGTAGAGTTAAAGAATACTGTTGCCAATGGTTTTTACTATAATTTTAAACTAGTTGATGGAAGCGAGAAATGGGGGCGTGCAGCTTCATTTGATGGGAAAATTACAAAAGACGGTTGGTTTGGGAATATACACATTAATTATCCAGAAAAAGAGCTTCCTAAAAATACTACATTACCAATTACGATTACATCGATTGGAGACACAAAAGGAATTTGGAAATTTGATATTCCCGTACAACAATTGGAGAATAAAATGATTCATCCTCAGCAATCCGTAAGTAGTGAAGATAAAGAACATACATTGAACTTTGAAAAGATTACAGTTGGAAAAGGGTCTGTTGCCATTGATTATAAAGCGATATATCCACTTGCTGGAGAGAATGATTTGGCAAGAATTGAGAAGGTGACGGATGATAAAGGTAATGAAATGGATTTTAAAACATCTGGGATTGAATTTGGAAGAGAAAAGGTTGGAAATCAGGTTGAATCTGATGAAAGGTCTATTTTTGGACAAGTTCCAGAGAACGCAGAATTTATTACGCTACATCCAAATGTGAGGTTATCTGAAAAGCCATCTATTCAGTCTTTAAATCAAAAGACACCATTTGAAATAAAAAGTGCTCGTAGTGATTTAAAGGTTGTCGTCAATAAAATTCAGCATAAAAAACAGCGATTAATCGTGCAATATACACTTCAAAATGCCGATACAAAACATAAGTCTATGGATGAATTGATCAATTGTGGGGAAGTTATGAATTTAATGGATTCTTCATATGTAGATAAGGAATTTGCACCAATTGGTCATGTGATAAAGGGAAGCGATGTGAAGGTATTGAATAAGGAAAAATTACAATTCCAAGCAACATTTCAGCTAGATGGGGAATATGGTGTGAAGAATTTTAGTTTAAAGAATTATGTATTAGAAGTAGAGATGTCACCATATCATCCTGAAAAATCATTACCGCCAGTCAAAATTCAATTAAAATAATCGAAAAAAGGATGCCCTTAACATATAAAGCGGCATCTTTTATATTACAACAGCCTTACATTTTTATAATGCCTATTCTTGATGTGACAAAATATCGACATTTTTATCAGTTTGAAAAGTTCCTTCTTTAATCATATTTTTTCACATTGACATGCGATATAATAGAGTTTTGTAAAGGAAGAGATTAGATTTCAAGTTTCTTTGTCTTAAACTTGGTTATACCGGAAAATTTTTGAAGCTAAAGTTTTCTTCTCGATTTTTTGATAAGATAGAGACGGAAGCTATCTTACTAAACTATTTAGGTAATCTATGTGGTGGCCGATTATCTACTTATTTTCAGCATGGCATTACATGTAGTGTAGTAAATGAACTTGTAAGCGGAATGAAAGAGAATAAGGAAAATGGTTTTAAGAATGCTGGAACTATCGAGAGGATAGGCCATTAATTATTAATAGAAATAGAGGAATCATAGAATGAATATGCAGGAAGTATATAAATATTTACGTACAGTATTACCAGAAGAACATGTAAAACAAGATGAAATGTTAAAGAATCATACGCATATAAAAGTAGGTGGAAAAGCAGATATATTTGTACAGCCTACTACCTATACTGAAATTCAACAAGTTGTACAGTATGCAAATGAACATAACATTCCAATTACGTTTTTAGGAAACGGCTCTAATGTGATTATAAAAGACGGTGGTATTCGCGGGATTACAGTAAGTTTAATTCATATTACAGATGTGACTGTGACAGGAACAAAGATTGTAGCACAATGTGGTGCGGCGATTATTGATGTATCACGAATTGCGTTAGATCACTGTTTAACAGGACTTGAATTTGCTTGTGGTATACCTGGTTCAGTTGGAGGAGCGTTATACATGAATGCCGGTGCATACGGCGGTGAGATTGCGTATGTGTTAACGGAAGCTATTGTAATGACAGGTGATGGAGAGTTACGTACTTTAACGAAAGACGACTTTGATTTTGGATATCGTAAAAGTACATTTGCTAACAATCATTACATTATACTTGAAGCGAAATTTGAACTTACAGAAGGTGTACGTGAAGAGATTAAAGAAAAGATGGATGATTTAACGTTTAAACGTGAATCCAAACAGCCTTTAGAGTATCCTTCATGCGGTAGTGTATTTAAGCGCCCGCCAAATAACTTTGCTGGTAAGCTTATTCAAGAATCAGGACTGCAAGGAAAGCGAATTGGCGGCGTAGAAGTTTCAATAAAACATGCTGGGTTTATGGTAAACGTTGATAATGGAACCGCGCAAGATTATATCGATTTAATTCATTTTGTACAAAAAACAGTTGAAGAAAAATTCGGTGTGAAGTTAGAGAGAGAAGTAAGGATTATTGGAGAAGATATACAATAATCTTTGAAATAAAGGCGCATAAAAATGCGAATTATTTCAAAATACCTTTTGGTTATTATTGACAATGAATTATAAATTCAATATAATGGCTAATAATTTAACATATGAAATACGTTGAAAGAGCCCAGTAGCAGTTTGTCACTGTTATCGAGAGAGCTAGGGGTTGCTGGAACCTAGCACAAACAAACTTGTGAATTACACTCTGGAGTATCTTAGGTAATGCTAAGCGGAGTAGCAATCGATATTATTGCTAAGAGTGGTATGAATAGTAATATTGGCGCTATTCGTGCAATCTGGGTGGTAACACGGTTCATAATCGTCCCTATGTCTAGTGTAGACATAGGGGCTTTTTGTTTTTTATAGGAAATTTAAATTAAAGGGGATGGAAAGACATGAACATTATTGATGAATTAGAATGGCGCGATGCTGTTAATCAACAAACAGATGCTGAAGGGTTACGCAAACTAGTAGAAGAGAAAAAGATTTCCTTATACTGCGGTGTCGATCCAACTGGTGACAGTATGCATATTGGACACTTAATTCCGTTTATGATGATGAAACGGTTTCAATTAGCTGGACATCAACCAGTTATTTTAATTGGAGGGGCAACAGGGACAATCGGTGATCCAAGTGGACGTCAAACAGAACGTCAGTTACAAACATTGGAACAAGTACAACATAATGTGGATGCATTAACAGCGCAAATGAAAAAGCTATTTGACTTCGGTGGCAATAGTGAAGTGAAAATGGTAAACAACTATGAATGGACACATCAAATCAATATTATCGAGTTCTTACGAGATTACGGTAAAAACTTTAGTATAAATAGTATGTTAGCGAAAGATATAGTGGCTAGTCGTCTAGATACAGGGATTTCATTTACAGAATTCACATATCAAATTTTACAAGCGATGGATTTCCATCACTTATACAAAGAAGAAGGTGTCCAATTACAGATTGGTGGTAGTGACCAGTGGGGGAACATTACGAGTGGTTTAGATTTAATTCGTAAATTAGAAGGGCATGAGGCAAAGGTATTTGGATTAACAATTCCGTTATTACTAAAATCAGATGGTACGAAGTTTGGTAAATCAGCAGGCGGAGCAGTATGGTTAGATTCTGCAAAAACAACGCCATTTGAGTTCTACCAGTTCTGGGTGAATACAGATGATCGTGATGTCATTAAGTACTTGAAATACTTTACGTTCTTAACGAAAGAGAAAATTGATCAATTAGCAGTTAAAGTTCAAACGGAGCCTCATAAACGCGAGGCGCAAAAAGTATTGGCTGAAGAAATGACAAAATTTGTTCATGGTGAGCACGCACTTTCGCAAGCATTAAAAATTACAGCAGCGTTATTTAGTGGGGATATTAAATCATTAACTGCTGATGAAATTGAACAAGGTTTTAAAGATATGCCAACTTTCCATACTTCAAAAGAAACAAAAAATATTGTCGAGTGGTTAGTTGATTTAGGAATTGAACCTTCTAGACGTCAAGCGCGCGAAGATATTAATAATGGAGCAATCTTGATGAATGGAGATAAAGTAACGGATGTGAATATAGATGTTACGGCAGAAAATTCATTCGATGGAAGATTTATCATTATCCGTAAAGGTAAAAAGAATTACAGCTTGGTGAAATTAGGAGCATAGAATTTGGATATAGGGTGGAAGTGAGGAGAGATCCTTGCTTCTACTTTTCTGTATACACAATTTCGCCACAAAAAAATCAGTATATTAGGACTATTAAAGAGGTTTATCTAGCCTTTTTGCCGAATAAACATAATATAGATAATTACGGACAAAAAACCCGAATCATGTTTCATCATGATTCGGGCTAGTAGTTGGATTAGTAAGCTAAGCTGAATAATCCTTTAATGTGTGATAAGTAACGAACGTTACTTGCTTCTTTCATTAATGATGCTGGTAGACCTTTAAGTGGAGTTGAGCTTGCTCCGATTGTAGCAACAGCATCTTTACGGCCTAGACTTGCAAGTGTTCCAGAGTTTACTGGTGCGAACTCTTCGAATGCCTTGCCTTCTAGTGCTGCGTATAAGTTGTATCCAATTAACTCACCCATTTGCCAAGCGATTTGTGCAGTTGGTGGGTATGGGCGACCTTCTGGACCGAAGACAACAGCGCTGTCTCCAGCAACGAATACATCTTTGTGAGAAGTAGATTGTAGGTATGCATCAACAGTTGCACGGCCACGGTTTACTTCAAGACCTGATTCGCCGATCAATGGGTTACCTTGTACGCCGCCTGTCCAAACGAATGTGTTTGCAACGATTTTTTGACCGTCTTTTAAGTCAATCTCATTGCCTGCAACGTTTGTTACAGGAAGACCTGTTAAGAATTTAACGCCGCGTGCTTCTAAGCTAGTAGTTGCACGTTCAATTAAATCATCTGGTAATACTGGAAGGATTTTTGGACCTGCTTCAACAAGAAGTAATTTTACTTCTTTAGGATTTACGCCGTGGCTTTTTGCAAGTTTAGGCATAATGTCAGCAAGTTCACCAACTAGCTCAACGCCAGTTAATCCGCCACCACCGATTAAGATTGTAGCATCAGCCTCATTTTTTGTTTTTGCGTATTCACGAATACGATCTTCAACGTGTTTGAAGATTTTGTTTGCATCAGCAGCAGATTTTAATACCATGCTGTTTTCTTCTAGTCCTGGAATACCGAAGTAAGCCGTTTTACTTCCTAAAGCAACTACAAGTGCATCGTAAGATAAAGTAGTGCCACCAGCTAGTTTTATTTCTTTTTTATCTACAGAGAATGACTCAACAGTTGCAATTTTAAGATCGATGTCTTTGCCTTTGAAAAGTTTTGTAAGCGGCATTGCAATTGCTTGCTCAGAAACGTTACCTGCTGCTAAGCGGTGTAGTTCTGTAATGATTTGGTGTGTTGGGTATTGGTTAATCACTGTAACTTGTGCTTCTGATTTGCTGTAATATTTACGTACATTTAAAGCGGCAAGAAGTCCGCCATAACCAGCGCCTAAGATGACAATTTGTTTTGACATAGTATGATATCCCCCGTCTTTACTAATTGTTGTTATAAGATAAATTATTTATTATTGCGTTCTGCACTAATTTGAAGATAAGCATTGATGAAGCGGAACATTTTTTGTGCTTGTGGATCTTTTAGTAATTTTAAAAGACCGAAAAGGCCGATAACTTCAGTGCTTTCATCAGCACGATCTTTTGCTTCGATAGCAGTTGCTGCCATGCTTTTCACTGTATCTTTGACAGGTTCTACAATCTCTTGGATTGCGCCAACAGTGTCGCTTTTTAATACTTCATCAGTAGCAACAGTTTGAGCAAAGTCATAAGACTTCGTTAAAATGTTAACAAGCTCAGTTAATTTTGGAAGCTGTTCTACTAGTGTAGTTAATGATTCTTGTACCTCAGGTTTTAACAATTGATCAAGTACATCAAGTTGTCCTTGGCTAGCAGAAATTTGTAAAGATTCTTGTTCAGGCTTTGTTTGAGTCATAGTTTCTGGCATCTCCAATTCTCCTTTACGATAGCAATACTCTTATTTTTTTAGGAATAAAACATTCCCCAGTAACAGGTAAGCGTTAGCAAAAATTTGCAAAACTTTATACAAAGCTTCACAAAACGCAATAAAATGCCTTTAAATTTATGATTGCAAGTAGTAGATAATCATAAATCCAAAACCATAATTCCTTACCTAATTATTTATGAACTGTCCGATACATGGCTTGTCCGCATAATGGAAAGTTCCTTTATCGGAAAGTGTATATAATATATATCTTATATTATATACTATATACACCCAGGTTAACATAAAAATGATTCCTAATTATTTGACTTTGAATCCGTAACCTAGTATTTGCAAGGGAAAAAAGCATATATTTTATTTTATTATTACTTAAAATGTACTTAAATATAGAGAAAAAAAGGAAAAAATGAGCAAATAAATACTCATTTTTTCCTTTTTTGATTAGGATTGGTCTACTTGCGAGATAGGCATGGATGAATTCCCATTCTTTTCGAGATGGCATTCTCCCCATGTGCAAAGAGAATCCAAAATCGCTTCTAAGGACCAACCATATTCAGTAAGTGAGTACTCTACTTTTGGTGGAACTTGATTATATACCTTCCTTTGAATAACCCCATCTTCTTCTAATTCACGCAATTGCTGTGTGAGCATCTTTTGTGTAATGCCAGGCATTAAGCGTTTTAATTCACTTGTTCGTTTTGTCCCTTTTGTTAAGTGGCAAAGAATAACGACTTTCCATTTTCCGCCGATTACTTCTAAGGTTGCTTCTACAGGAATGTTGTATTTCTTCATATATTACAACTCCTTTAATGAGTCTTTTATAGTCATATGTTACTTTTTAGTGCCTATAGTACTTGAAAGTACGTACTGTTTTTTATGTTGAACATGTTTCATAATAGCATATGTAAGAGGCAAATGAGTAGTACGTTACTAAAAGGTGCCTATGTTACTTTTTGGTACCTATAGTACTTTAAAGTGCGTTCTTCAAAAAAAGAATGAAACCATTCATAATAGCGTTTATAGGTATTAAATATATTTTTTAGAAGATAAAAGGGCCTTTTTATCATACTATTATGATTGGATTTCTTGTGATAAGGAGGAGTTCAATTGAGTTCATATACAGTATCATCTTCGGAAGTTCAGACGAATCGAAGAAGTATGTTTGCATTATTAGCACTAGCAATTAGTGCATTTGGCATTGGTACAACTGAATTTATTAGTGTCGGTTTATTGCCGTCTATTTCAAATGATTTACATGTTTCAGTTACAACAGCTGGTTTAACCGTTTCTTTATATGCATTAGGAGTAGCGTTTGGCGCTCCTGTATTAACGTCGTTAACAGCTAGTATGTCGCGAAAGACGTTATTAATGTGGATAATGATTATTTTCATTATTGGTAATGGAATTGCGGCAGTAGCAACAAGTTTTAGTGTCCTACTTATCGCGAGGGTTGTATCTGCTTTTGCACATGGCGTTTTTATGTCGATTGGATCTACAATTGCGGCTGCACTCGTACCAGAGAATAAACGTGCCAGTGCGATTGCTTTTATGTTTACTGGTTTAACTGTTGCGACCATTACAGGTGTACCAATTGGAACATTTATTGGTCAACAATTCGGCTGGAGAGCATCGTTCATGGTGATTGTAGTAATTGGAATCGTTGCTTTAATCGCCAACAGTATGCTAATTCCGTCTAATTTAAAAAAAGGTACGTCTGTATCATTTCGTGATCAATTCAAACTGATTACGAATGGAAGACTATTACTTGTTTTCATCATTACTGCATTAGGATACGGTGGAACATTCGTAACATTTACGTATTTATCACCACTATTACAGGAGATAACAGGGTTTAAAGCAAGTACAGTTACTATCATTTTACTAGTGTATGGAATCGCAATTGCGATAGGAAATATGATTGGTGGAAAACTATCGAACCATAATCCGATTCGTGCATTATTCTATATGTTTTTTATTCAAGCGATCGTGCTATTTGTACTCACATTTACGGCGCCATTCAAGGTGGCGGGGCTCATCACGATTATTTTAATGGGATTATTCGCGTTTATGAATGTTCCAGGATTACAAGTATATGTCGTGATATTAGCTGAACGCTTTGTTCCGAGCGCTGTAGATGTTGCATCAGCAATTAACATTGCAGCGTTTAATGCAGGAATTGCTCTTGGTGCTTATTTAGGTGGTATTGTAACGAACTCGTTAGGGTTAATTCATACAGCCTGGGTAGGTGGCATTATGGTAGTAGGCGCTGTTATTTTAACAGCGTGGAGTATGACATTAGAAAAAAGAGATCAAGTGAAATAAAGGAGAGAAAAATATAATGAAAAATTTACAAAGTAAAACAGTATTGCATAATGGTGTAGAAATGCCATGGTTTGGCTTAGGAGTATTTAAAGTAGAAGAAGGTCCAGAACTTGTTAATGCAGTGAAAACAGCGATTAAACAAGGATATCGCAGCATTGATACCGCGGCAATTTATGCGAATGAAAAGGCTGTGGGAGAAGGAATACGTGAAGGTATGAAAGAAGCAGGTATTTCTAGAGAAGACTTATTTATTACTTCAAAAGTATGGAACGCAGATCAAGGGTATGAAGAAACGTTAGCTGCATATGAAGAAAGTCTAAAAAAACTCGAGCTTGAGTATTTAGATTTATATCTTGTTCATTGGCCTGTAGAAAAGAAATATAAAGATACATGGAAAGCATTAGAAACGTTATATAAAGAAGGACGAGTACGTGCAATTGGCGTGAGTAACTTCCAAATCCATCATTTGAAAGATGTAATGGAAGGGGCCGAAATTAAACCGATGATTAACCAAGTGGAATATCACCCTCGTTTAACGCAAAAAGAATTACAAGCTTTCTGTAAAGAGCAAGGTATTCAAATGGAAGCATGGTCACCACTTATGCAAGGTCAATTATTAGATAACGAAACATTAAAAGAAATAGCTGATAAATATGGAAAAACAACAGCGCAAATTATTCTGCGCTGGGATTTACAAAATGAAATTGTAACCATTCCGAAATCAACAAAAGAGCACCGTATTATCCAAAATGCGGACATATTTAATTTTGAATTAGCAACAGAAGATATGGAGAAAATTGCTGCGTTAAATCAAAATCATCGCGTTGGTCCAGATCCGGATAATTTTGATTTCTAAAATGAACAAGAGAGAAGGGCACAAAAGAATTTGTGTCCTTTTTTTTAATTGGTAAAAACTAAATATTCAAACAAAATTATTTACTCCGTATATTGAATAGGATATCTTAAATTTATAATATGAATTTTTCTGGGGAGGCACATATGAATAATCATCGTACAAATCATTTTCGCATGCTAATTGTGACTGCACTATTTGCTGCTATTATTGGTATTTTGGCTCAAGTTACCATCCCACTGCCGCTTGTTCCGATAACAGGACAGACGCTAGCGATTGGTCTTACTGCTACAATTTTAGGTTCACGTTATGGCACTTTATCTGTATTATTATATGTTTTAATTGGTGCAACTGGAATTCCTGTGTATGCGGGGTTTAGTGGCGGTTTATCTGTTTTATTCGGTCCTACAGGTGGCTTCTTATTAGCCTTCATCCCAACTGCTTTTTTAATTGGTTTGTTAACGGAAAAAACAAAACTTACATTTTGGAACTCATTAATGGCAAATATTTTAGGGATGCTCGTGACATTAACAATTGGAACTGTATTTTTAAAGTATGTAGCATCACTAGGGTGGCAAGCGGCGTTCATGGGTGGTTTTGTTCCCTTCCTTATTGTAGGTGTAATAAAAGCTGCATTAGCAGCATGGATTGGAATTAAGGTGCGAGGAGCATTAGTACGTTCAAACCTACTTCTTCAAGAAAGTTGAATAATTTTGAAATGAAAAAGCATAGGGCAGCCTATGCTTTTTTATTTTGCAGGAATCTAAGTGAATGCAATGCATAAAAAATTTTTCTAACTAAATACTATGTAGTAGTAAATTTGTTATTTTATAAGGGGTTGTGAACATGAATATGAAACCATCGTATAAATTATTGGCTGTTTTCTTTGGTCTATTATTGGTATTTGCGAACTTATTATTCCCACTTCAACAAGCATTCGCAGTAGTTATGGATCATACAAAGTATCAAATGGATTGGAGTTATAGTAAATCAAAAAAGAAACCAATCCGAACAGAGCTTATTAAAACAGCAGATGGGAAAATTGCATTCTGCTTAAATGTAGATTTGAAATCACCAAGCGGTCAAGATTTACCTGAACTCGGTAAGGTGGATATTGGCGTGTATCGTGTATTGTTAAATGGATACCCACAAAAAAGTCCACAAGAATTGGGTGTGTCTGATTGGAGAGAGGCTCACTATGCGACGCAGCTCGCTGTATGGAATGCACTGGGACAAGTGGATATTAATGATTTAGATTTTCGTAATAAAAATGTAGAAAGAGTAATGAGAGATATTGTTGCGAGAGCAAAGAGCAGTGAAGAAGTGCAAGAGATTACGATGAGTGTTACACCATCAGAAAAGCAAGAAGCAGTATTGGAAGGGGAGTTCTTCCAAACAGATTTATATACGGTTCAAACAAATGCGAAAAGTGGAACGTACCAAGTACAGGCAACTGGTGCACCTGAAGGTGTTAAATTTGTGAATGAACAAGGTGAAACAAAAACACAGTTTAATGTAGGTGAAAAGTTCCGCGTCTTAATTCCAAAACAAGCGCCATCTGGTGAATTTAGCTTTAAAGTATTAGGAACTTTAACAAAGTTACAAGGTATCGCGCATAAGGGGACACCGAAAATTCAAGATGCGGTTGTTCTATTAGAACGTAGTGAAGAAAAAGCAAGCCCGGATTTAGCGGTAAGCTGGAAAAAGGCCGGAGTTCCGCAGAAACCGAATAAACCTTCTAAACGATAAAAAAGCGCTGGCGTTTGCCAGCGCTTTTTTACTCAGCTTCTGAAACAACTGTAAAGCGTTTGTTCACATGTTTTGGATTTTCAATTTCGTCAAGTGCAGCTACAGCGAAATCTTCGTAACTTACATAGCTGTTGCCTTTTGCGTTAACAAGAAGGTGATCTTTACCTGCTTTGTAAGAACCAGTACGTTTACCTAATGAAAATAGTGCAGAAGGGCTAATGAATGTCCAAGTGATATCATTTGTTTGTTGTAAAATTTCAAGGTTTTGGCCTTGATTTTGAGCTGTTGCAAGATATTCGTTTGGGAAACCTGGTGTTTCAAATACACGCGTTGTTTTTGCATCATCTACAAATAAGCTTCCAGCACCACCAACAACAAGTAATTTTGTGCTAGGTGCACCTTTCATCGCTTCGATTAATACGTTACCTGCATCTACATGGAGATATTCTCTTCCTGCTGGAGCGCCAAATGCATTTACAACCACATCAAATGCTTGAAGATCATCAGCAGTAAGATCGAATACGTCTTTTTCTAAAACTTTCACGTTATTTTCTGTAATTTTTGCTGCGTTTCTTACGATTGCAGTAACTTCGTGACCGCGATCAAGAGCCTCTTTTAAAATGCGACTTCCAGCTTTTCCGCTTGCTCCGATAATTCCAATTTTCATAATATATACCTCCGAATGTTTAATAGAATTAATGTTAAAAATATATGTGTAATAATGAATCGATATCGTTAAGCAGAGGTGACACCACCTGTTGTAACTAGTATAGTTACAACAGGTGGTTTTTGTCAATCGCTTTGTTTATCAAAAATATTTCTTCAAGTAGCATGTAGGCTTTTAAAAATAACGAGTCATATTTCTTAACAAGTGACATGGTTGTGTTATAAAACCTAACATTTGGAAGTAATAACCTGTCGAAAAATGTTGATTTTTGGATATTTTTTAAATATAATTCAATTTATGAGGAGAAAAGGGAGGGGACTAATCGTATGAACATTTTAGAACAGTTCGTTTCATCAACGAATACGATTCTTTGGTCATATATTCTTATCGCAATGTTAATAGGTCTAGGGCTTTATTTTTCTTTTAAATTGAAATTTGTACAAATTAGCCATTTAGGCGAAATGGTGCGTTTGATGAGTGATGGATTAACTGGAAAGACACGCAAAAAGGGCAGCGTATCTTCTTTCCAAGCTTTCTGTATGAGTTCAGCAGCCCGCATTGGGATCGGTAACTTAGCTGGTGTAGCGTTAGCGATTTCTATGGGAGGACCTGGCGCAGTATTTTGGATGTGGGTAATCGCAATCATTGGGGCATCTTCAAGTTTCGTAGAAAGTACACTTGCACAAATTTATAAAACAAAAGATGGCAGTGGGTTCCGTGGTGGCCCTGCTTATTATATGGAAAAAGGTTTAAATAAGCGTTGGATGGGAATTTGGTTTTCTATTCTTATCACAATTAGTTACGGTTTAATTTTCAATTCAGTACAGGCGAATACAGTTACATTAGCATTTGAGAATGCTTTCGGTTTAGAGCGCTATGTTGTTGGGTTTGTATTAGCTGCATTAGTCGCGGTTATTATTTTTGGCGGTGTTAAAAGTATTGCACGTATGTCAGAAATGATTGTTCCACCAATGGCAATTATTTATATTGGAGTGGCTCTTTTTGTTGTTATTAAAAACTTCTACTTGCTACCAGATGTTTTTACAGAAATCTTTAAAGGTGCATTTGGTTTAGATTCAGCTGTAGGTGGCGGTATCGGAGCGGCAATGAAGTATGGTATCCAGCGCGGCCTATTTGCGAATGAAGCAGGTATGGGTAGTGCACCGAATGCGGCTGCGACAGCAGATGTAACGCATCCAGCTAAACAAGGATTTATTCAAACAATTGGAGTTTTAGTAGATACATTCTTAGTATGTACATCAACAGCATTTATCGTATTATGCTCTGGTGCATATAAGGCAACAAATTTAGAAGGTATTGAATTAACGCAAATGGCGCTAAGCTCTCAGATTGGTTCGTGGGCAAGTAGCTTCTTAGCGATTATTATTTTCTTATTTGCGTTCAGTTCACTTCTAGGAAACTATTATTATGGTGAAACGAATATTGAATTCATTAAACAAAGTAAAACTTGGTTAATGATTTACCGTATTGCGGTAGTGGGAATGGTATTATTCGGTTCTGTTGCGACACTTCAAGTCGTATGGAATATGGCAGATTTATTTATGGGGCTAATGGTAATCACAAACTTAATTGCGATTACACTTCTTGGTCGATTTGCATATGCTGCATTGGCAGACTATGTGAAACAAAAGAAACAAGGGAAAGATCCAGTCTTCCATGCAGACTCTATTCCAGGTTTAAAAAACACAGAGTGCTGGGGAGATTCTAGGGTAACAAAAGAAAAAGAAGAACAAGCTGTATAATAAGGGAAGAGCATCAGAAAAAATTTGATGCTCTTTTTTTATTTAGAATGGTTAAGGCTTGTATGTGGTGCAACGTTAGTGAGTATTTTATCAGCACTTATTGTTGGTGTTATGTTATAAGCAAAAAAAGCAGTGAGCATACGCTCATTTCTTTTTTCTTTCAGAAGGGATAAATTAACATATAATTTATTGAAAAAATTATATTGCAATTCATTTAGATAACGCTTACAATTTGATTTATAGGTGGTATCATTTTCATACTTTAAATCGAGTAGAGAAGAAGAGACTACTAATAATAAATTGCAATTTGTGTAAACGCTTACTGATTTTAGGTTACATTGTAAAGTAAATAGTATTTAGGGGTTCTTATTTTTTTTAATATCAATGGTCAGACGTCATTCGTTGGACAACCAATAACTCATAGAAAGTGGAGGATTCACATATGAAACTAGTTATGTTTCTAGTCGGTTTACTTGCTGTATTTGTACTAGGTTTCCTTGTAAGTTCAGATCGGAAGAAAATTAAATATAAACCAATTGCAATTATGCTTGTTCTTCAATTAGCATTGGCATACTTCTTATTAAATACAAAGATTGGGTATGTGTTAGTAAAAGGGATTTCAGATGGTTTTGGTGCTATTCTAAAATACGCAGAAGTAGGGGTTAACTTCGTATTTGGTGGTCTAGCGAATGATGGACAAGCACCTTTCTTCTTAACAGTATTATTGCCAATTATTTTCTTAGCAGTATTAATTGGGATTTTGCAACACATTAAAATTTTACCAATTATTATTAAAGCAGTCGGTTTCGTATTAAGTAAAGTTAATGGTTTAGGAAAACTAGAATCATATAATGCAGTAGCAGCAGCGATTGTTGGTCAAGGTGAAGTATTTATTACAGTAAAAGATCAATTAAGCAAATTACCAAAAAATCGTTTATATACGCTTTGCGCATCTTCAATGTCAACGGTATCGATGTCAATTGTCGGTTCTTATATGAAAATGATTGATCCAAAATATGTAGTAACAGCACTTGTATTAAACTTATTTAGTGGATTCATTATCGTTCATATTATTAATCCTTATGATATTAGTGAAGAAGAAGATATCTTAGAATTAGAAGAAGATAAGAAGCAAACGTTCTTCGAAATGTTAGGCGAATACATTATGCTTGGATTCTCTATTGCAGTTACGGTAGCAGCAATGTTAATCGGATTCATTGCATTGATGGCAGCAATTAACGGTTTATTCGATTCTGTTTTTGGTATTACGTTCCAGGGTATTTTAGGTTATATCTTCTCGCCATTAGCATTTATTATGGGTATTCCAACATCAGAGATGCTACAAGCAGGACAAATTATGGCAACAAAATTAGTAACAAACGAGTTTGTTGCGATGCTTGATTTAGGAAAAGTAGCTGGCGATTTATCAGCTCGTACAGTAGGTATTTTATCGATCTTCCTTGTATCATTTGCAAACTTCTCATCTATCGGGATTATCGCAGGTGCAACGAAGAGTATCGATGGAAAACAAGCGAACGTTGTATCTTCTTTCGGATTAAAACTTGTGTATGGTGCAACGTTAGTAAGTATATTATCAGCGGTTATCGTTGGGGTTATGCTATAAAATAAGGAAAGCAATGAGCGAGATGCTCATTGCTTTTTTTGTTTAATTTACTTTCTTTAACTTACGTGTAAAAGCAGGCCTTTTAAAATATGTATCAAGACGCCATACGTATTCAACTGGCCCTATGCGATACCTTTGTAACCAATAGGTACTAGCGTATAATTGGATGACGTAAATGACAACTGTTAATATAATGCTAAAGAAGTAGCTGATTTCCCCATATAAGACATATACGTTAGTAAAGGCGATGCCTTTTTGTGATGAAATACTAGCATAATCGAGCTTCCGTAAAAAAGGGCCATGCTTATTGGTGTAACATTGTCTTTTAACATAATGAGAAGCGGTTGTTTTGTTAATAGTTCTAAGATCTTTACTGTGAAATAAATATCACCTTAACAAACTAGTTAAGGTGATAAGGATATTACTCAGCAGGAGGGGTAAATGTGCGTTTTTCCAATTCCGCATCTAACATAAATAAAGCGTTAGAATCATTTGTAATGCGTTTTAGTTTCTGGATGATGCTATCGAAAGAAGCTTCTTCTTCAACCTGTTCGTCAACGAACCATTTTAAGAACGTAATTGTCGCGTGTTCACGCTCATCCCAAGCGATATCGGATAAGTTGTAAATACGTTTTGTTACTTCACGCTCATGCTCAAGTGCGATTTCAAATGCACTTAAAACAGATTTGTATTCGTTGTTTGGGTTTTCGAATCCAGTAATAATGGCACGCTCTCCGCGGTCATTAATATAATTATAAAGTTTCATTGCATGGAAACGCTCTTCTTCTGCTTGAACAAGAAAGAAATTTGCAAACCCATCATAGCTTTCCGCCGTGCAATAAGCAGCCATTGCCATATAAACATGGGCAGAGTAAAATTCAAAGTTCATTTGATCATTAAGCGCGTCGTGTAATTTTGTAGATAACATAAATTCCCTCCTTTGTATCATGTCGGGAATATTATATCACAATTGATAAATATTCTCAGTTTGTTTCTTGAAAACGTTTAGACAGTTTCTCGACATGTGCGTTCATAATATCCTGTAAGTCTAAATCATATTTTTGAGAAAGAATAATGAGATTGGCAAGTACATCCCCAAGTTCTTCTTTTAATTCCATCTTTAGTTCTTCTACTTGCTTTGTTTGTTCATCTGGGCGATCGCGTCCAATTTCAATGGCGCGTACAACGCGTGAAACTTCGCCTACTTCTTCTGTTAAGAAATTTAGGCGAATAAAAGAGTTATATTGTGACCAGCTTCGTTTTTCGTAAAATTCCTCTACCCATCTTTGAAATTCGACTATATTCACTTCTTTTTCATCCCTCCAATATGTTGTACAATATTTATTGTATCATAACAATATATAGTTTCGGGGTGTAGGTATGAGAAAGATTTGTGTGTTCGCAGGTTCTAATTTAGGAGAGAGACCTGAATTTAGGGAACAAGCAATTAAGCTTGGCGAACTACTTGTTCAAAATGATTGTGAATTAGTATACGGCGGTTCATGTGTTGGTTTGATGGGGGAAGTAGCAAATGAAGTGTTACGTTTAGGCGGACGTGTCACAGGTGTTATGCCTCGTGGTTTATTTCGCGGAGAGATTGTTCATGAAGGATTAACGGAATTAATTGAAGTGGAAACGATGCATGAGCGCAAAGCAAAAATGGGAGAGCTTGCAGATGCATTTATTGCACTGCCAGGTGGGTATGGAACATTTGAAGAGCTATTTGAGGTTGTATGTTGGTCACAGATTGGTATTCATGACAAGCCAGTTGGGTTATTGAATATTAAAGATTTTTACGGTCCAATCTTGCAAATGGTTAATCGTGCAGCAGAAGAAGGGTTTATGAATCCATCGAATAAAGAGCTGATTGTTTCGGCGGATAATGCAGAAGAATTATTGCTCCACATGAAAAATTATAAGAGACCTGTTATGGGGAATAAGTGGAAGCAGTTATCATAATAAGATGAATAAAAAAGAGGCATTCCGTTCATTTCGGAATGCCTTTAGATTTATCTCTCATAGATTTTTTATATAAGTACCAGCCACTCCAACCACCAAGTATCGCGATACAGATAAGAAAAGGATAGCTTTCTACATCTAAGTTTATGCCTAAAATATTGGCTATTATGAAAGTAATTCCAACAGCTAATGAAGCGAAAAACACTCGGATCAAATAGTCTTTCAACTGAACCACTCCCGTCATTTGATGGTGATATTACCTAAATGATGAACTTGGAAAAGTATTGTTTAGACGTAACTATTAGAATGTTATTTTCTATATTTTAACATAAATATGGTTAGGATATATCGATATAATAATAAATCCCCTCAAGTGAATTGAGGGGATTTTATCCAATCAGAGCTAAACGAGCCACCTCTGCTTTTAATAGTATCCAGCTCCAGCGGCTAGAACAGTCGGTCGTTTCACTCCTTCATCTGAGGCAAAAAGCGCCTCTGAATCAGGAGTTCCAACGCCCTCCTATTCTGACCGAGCCGCTTGCGCTTTTAATAGTATCCAGCTCCGCCTCCTAGCCCTTCGCGTCTAAGAACCTTCCGCACGAGAAAGTAAAGAACACTTTCTGTGCGGAAGAACCTTATCCGTCAGGGCTAAACAGTCGGCTCCGCTTTTAATATATTACTGATTCAAGAATGCGCGTAGCATCCAAGCGTGTTTTTCTAGTTCTGTGTAGATACCAAGTAGTAAGTCAGATGTCATTTCGTCGTCAGCGCCCTGTGCGATTTCCATACCTTTTTTCAGTTCGCCTAGCATCATTTCGTAGTCTTTCATAATTACTTCGACCATCCCTTCTGCAGTTTCTCCGTAAACCGCTTCTTGAATAGAAGATAGTTCTAAGTATTCTTTCATTGTTGCTACTGGTTTACCGCCGATTGCTAAAATACGTTCTGCAATTTCATCAATGTGTTGAGCTGCTTCTGTATAAAAGTGTTCAAATTTCTCATGTAGTGTAAAAAATTGAGGCCCTTTTACATACCAATGGAAGTTGTGTAGTTTTGTGAATAATACATTCCAGTCTGCTACCTGTTTGTTTAATACTTCGATTACTTGTGTGTTCATATGATCAATCTCCCTTTGAGTTATTATATTATATCGTTTACTAATTTATAATTATTATAATCTAGTAATTTGTATAAATCAACCCTTTCCAAACATTATTTTTGAACATTTTTTGAAACTAGATGTCATGTTACATTGCAATATATGTTTATTTTTTATCGCATTGTGGCATATGTATAGGAAAAGGGAATTTAGAAAGGAGAATGGAGGTTAATGGAACTCCAACTTCAAAACGTATATCAGCAAGCTGGAAATTGGTATGTGCTGGACTCAGAGTTTCCGTGGGATATTCAGCGGGTGAAAAATGATATATTTTCACTTATTGAGAAACGCGAAATTCCAGTTATTTTTTGCGATACGTGTGATACAAATAATGTGCTTGTAAACTTAGGGGAAGAGGAAGAAGAATTCTTATTTCCTTTAAGCGGTTTTTATCATAAAGAAAGACAAATGATTTTTATTTGTATGTGGGAACAATATGAACAAGTGCTCAAAACATTACTACATGAATTCAGGCATTCCATGCAACATGAGAAAAATGTATTATACATTGGAAAAGAAGCGTACGAAGCTCGTTGGATTGAAAAGGATGCCCGAGCATTTGCAGAGCGTAAAATGAATGAATATATGAGAAGAAAATTAGGTTAAGGCATAGTGATGGGGTGATTGCTATGCTTTCGTTTATAACTTACTAAAATAAAGTTATTGACAATTTTAAAGTTTAGTTCTAAACTAAAGACATCAAGCAAGCGAGGTGATGGAATGAAAACAGAAGAAAGACTTGGGTTATTGTTATGGTTTCGTTTGTCACGCTTTTATAATAGGAGTGTCCGAGAGACAAATCAGCATTTGAAAAAATGGGGTTTATCTGCTGCTCAGTTTGATGTGCTAGCACAAATTGGAGGACAAGATCGATTAACACAGCAAGAGCTTGGGAAAAAGCTATTTGTTACAAAAGGGAACATCACGCAACTTATAAATAAAATGGAACAGCTCGGTTTTGTGAAAAGAGAGCAAGAAGGTACTGCGAAATATCTTTCGTTAACAGAAGAGGGAAGAGCTTTATATGAAGAGGTTGTTCCAACGCAGGAGATGTTTCAAGCAAAACAATTTTGTAAGCTGAATCGCGATGAGCAAAAACAATTATTAGAATTACTTCGAAAGTTATAATAAAAAATTTAAAATAAATATCTTGAATTCGAGATAACATGAGGTGAAGGATATGTTTAAAAAAGTTGATCATAAAAATATGGGAAGAGCAAATCACGGTTGGTTAAATACACATTTTCATTTTTCATTCGCAGATTATTACAATCGAGATAATATGAGCTTCGGGGCGCTTCGCGTGATTAATGATGATTTAGTAGCAGCACAAACAGGATTTGATATGCATCCGCACCGTGATATGGAGATTGTTTCTTACGTTGTAGATGGAGCATTAACACATCAAGATAGCATGGGGAACCGCGGCACAATTGAGCGTGGACATGTACAATATATGAGCGCTGGTACAGGTGTTTTTCATAGTGAACATAATTTAGGAAATGAGACATTACGTCTATTACAAATTTGGATTTTACCAGACCGCGTAGGACACACACCAAACTACGGTGAGTTCAAGTTTGATTGGAATAAACGTGAAAATAATTGGTTCCATATGGTATCTCCAATTGATGGTGGTGCAGCAATTGAGATTCATCAAGATACAAATTTATATTCACTTTCTTTAGAAGCAGGAAAAGAAATTAATTTCCCTGTTAGCGAAGGTCGTCAAGTTTATCTTGTGCAAATTGAAGGAAGTGGTGTTATAAATGGTGAGACACTTGTAATGCGTGATGCAGCAGAAGTAGTTGAAGAAGATATTCGTATTCAAGCAAAAGAGCAATCGCATTATATAGCGATTGAGATGAAAAAACAATAAAGAATGAAGGAAAAGGGAGTGTCTAACAAGATACTCCCTTTTTTGGAATAAATTGCAAGAAAACTGTTTCTCAATATTTTTTTGAAGGAAATATATATTTTTTTTCGAAATGTATAAAAGTGTTAAAAAAATTTTTGGGGAATGGGGAGTGTTAGATTGAAAAAGCAAGTCGTTTCATCAGCATTAGCTTTATCCGTTATCGTTGGAGGTTTTGGAGCATTTGGAGCAACAAAAACACAAGCGGAAGAACAGCAAATTCAATATCACCAAGAATTTAAAACACCAGCTTACATAGGTGAGGAATGGAAAGCGCCAGAAGGATTAGATAAAAAAGAAACAGTATTTCAATATTTAGAGAGTAAGAAGGATATGTTTAAATTAGCAGGAAATATTGACAAACATTTTAATATTGTCGGGGAAGAAAAGGATGCTGAATCAGGTACAACACATGTAAAGTTAGTTGAGAAACATAATAATGTTCCTGTATATGGATCTGATCAAACAGTTACACTTGATAAAGACAATAATGTAAAAGCGTTCTTCGGGCAAGTTATCCCGAATTTAGAAGATAAAAATATTCCAGCTACAGCTAGCATTACTGATGAGCAAGCGGTAGATGTTGCGAAAGCCGATATTGAGAAAGAAATTGGCAAAGTGGATAAATATGATGGTATTAAAAAAGATTTATATGTGTATGAAAAGGATGGGCAATATTACCTTTCATACCTTGTAAAAGCATCTGTTTCAAAACCAGCTCCAGGTTACTGGCATTACTTTGTTGATGCAACGAATGGAAATGTGATTGAGAAATATAATGCAATCGATCATATTACTGGTTTTGGATATGGCGTTCTAGGAAACAAGCAATCATTTGAAATTGCTCAAGATGAAAAAACAGGAGCATTTAACTTGTTTGATGGAAAACGAGGAAATGGTGTTCATACGTTTGATGCACAAAATATGGATGAGAACTGGTTTAATATTTTCTCACAATGGTTTGGATATACAGGTGAAGAAGTAGAAAGTAAATCAAAGTTTTTTGAAGATAAAGCGGCTGTTGACGCACATGTAAATGCAGGAAAAGTATATGATTATTATAAAAAGACATTTAACCGTAATTCTTTCGATAATAAAGGTGCAAGGCTGATTTCTACTGTTCACGTAGGAGAGAGTTGGAATAATGCTGCGTGGAACGGTGTGCAAATGATGTATGGTGATGGAGATGGAAAAACATTTATTCCATTATCTGCAGGCTTAGATGTTATTGGACATGAGTTAACACATGCTGTAACAGAGCATACGGCGAACCTTGTTTATAAAAATGAGCCAGGTGCATTAAATGAATCGTTATCTGATATTATGGGTGTAATGGTCGAGAAGAAAAGCTGGCAGTTAGGTGCTGACATTTATACACCTGGTATCGAAGGTGATGCACTTCGTTCTCTAAGTGATCCAGCATCTATTCCGAATCCATTAAAACCTGGTGAAGGTTACCCAGATCATTACAGCAAGCGCTACACTGGTCCATATGATAATGGCGGCGTTCATATTAACAGTAGTATTAATAATAAAGCTGCATATTTAGTGTCTGAAGGTGGCACTCATTATGGTGTGAAAGTAAATGGCGTGGGACGCGTAGCGACAGAAAAAATTTACTACCGAGCTCTTACAAAATATTTAACAGCAAACTCTAACTTTAAAATGATGCGCCAAGCTGCACTTCAATCTGCAGAAGATTTATATGGTAAAAACTCTAAAGAAGTACAAGCTGTAACGAAGGCTTATGATGCAGTTGGTGTAAAATAGCAAAATAGTATGTGTATCGTTCTTTAATGGATAAGCTACCTTATTTCCCCTGTAAAAGCTACAGGGGATTTTTTTTATTGCGTTTTACAAGGGATAAAAACTAAGAAGGATGTTTAAATAGAAAACATCCTTCTTAGCTTGTTATGTTTATGTGATGTTAATCGCGAATACCTAGCGCAATTTTTGCCATACGTGACATACGCTCTTTTGACCAAGGTGGATTCCAAACGACATTAACCTCTATTTCATTTACTTCAGGTACATTTGTTGATAATACTTTTTTGACATCCGACACGATTTGTCCGGCCATTGGGCAACCGATAGAAGTCATCGTCATTGTAATAACGGCATTATTATTTTCATCCGCTGTCACATCATATACTAAACCAAGATTGATAATATCTACACCTAATTCAGGATCGATAACAGCCTCTAAATTGGCATATAACTTCTCTTCGAATTCTTGCGACATGCACAACACTCCTAACATTAATGATATCCATTCTCATTATAAAGGAAATAAAATAAAGATGCAGTGAAATAGCTCACAGTGTTTTTTTAGAATCTTCCCTATACTGATTATAAGTATGTAGGAAGGAGCAAGATTGAAAATGAACTATGATGAAAATCCTTTTATTGTGATATGAGAAGTTACACGAGCTTGCGAATTAAAATGCTTGCATTGTCGAGCTGAAGCGCAGTATAGGAGAGATCCGAGAGAATTAACTTTTCTTGAGGGACAGAAATTAATTGATGAAATATATGAAATGAACCAGCCGATGCTAGTCTTTTCAGGCGGGGACCCGCTTATGAGAGAAGATATTTATAAGCTAGCAGATTATGCAGTGCAAAAAGGATTACGTGTTTCGATGACGCCTAGTGCGACTCCGAATGTGACGAAAAAGGCCATTCAAAAGGCAAAGGAAGTTGGACTTGCACGCTGGGCCTTTAGTGTGGATGGTGCTACAGCTGAGACACACGATCGTTTTCGCGGCACGGCAGGATCTTTTCAGCTTACGATGGATGCGATTCAATATTTAAATGAATTACAGATTCCTGTGCAAATTAATACAACCATTTCTAAGTACAATATTCATGAAGTAGAGGAGATGGCAACACTTGTTGAACAATTAGGTGGTGTGCTATGGAGCGTATTTTTCCTTGTTCCAACTGGAAGAGGAAATATAGATGATATGATTTCGCCGGCAGAACATGAACTTGTATTTCACAAATTATATAAAATAGGGAAAAAGGCTTCATTTGATATAAAGACAACGGCTGCTCAGCATTACCGGCGCGTTGTGATGCAGCAAAAAAATAATCGGAAAATTCGTTATGAAGATGCACTGTAAAATGGTTTAACTGGAAAAATTGATGGTTTAGGACGAGCACCCAAAGGAGTTAATGATGGGAATGGTTTTGTGTTTATTTCACACATTGGCGATGTATATCCTAGTGGATTATTACCGATTCAAGCTGGGAACGTGAAAGAGCAGCGTTTACGGGATATTTATCGTGATTCTCCAATTTTTCAAGCTTTACGTGATCCAGATAGCTATAAAGGGAAGTGCGGGAAATGTGAATACCGCTATATATGTGGTGGTTCGCGCTCTAGAGCGTATGCAATAACGGGTGATTATTTAGAAAGTGAGCCATATTGTGTATATGTACCGAAAGTTTTACGAAGAAAAATATGAAAATCCTATTGTGTTTTAAAAAAACATCATGTATACTTCTAATTAGTTGATAACGATTATCAATATCAACAAAACATTACTCTTCGTTATGTTGGTCATACCCCTTTTGACTGCGTAAGTCAGAGACAAAATGTTGAAATACCTTGTGTCCTATTCTACAGAATTATGGTAATCTCCAACCTCAACTTATATGCGTTAAGCATGCAAAAAGGATCCTATCCGTGAAAGGATCCTTTTTGCATTATTTTGTAGCAATTAATGTGTACAAACCAGGGATGCGTTCTTCAATTCCTTCTGGGGCTGAAGAAGGAAAGACCCATCGTTGGTGCGGACCATGCTCTTCAGTAAACTTTTCAATGTGCAGGTTCGCTCCGGCAACTTCTGTAATAATTTCTCCTAACGTCCAGCGACGAATTAGTGTTTTGGGTAGTGTTTCTTGCTTCGTTTTATCAAGTAGGCTGCTATAAGCAACAGTATCCTCAATAATTTCTTCAAAAAAATAATCTCCGTTTGCCTTAAATTTTGGATCGTCTGTTGCTAATAATTTTGTATAAAGGGGATGATAGTCACGAAGTATAAAAGTACCGCCATTTTTTAGTAGTCCCGAGATAAGCTGAAAAAGTGGTTTGAGATCTAAAAAGTAATGAAGTACACCTAATTCTAGCAACACAACATCGAATGATTGAGAAGGTGTTATTTCTAACACATCTGAAACGATATATTCAATAGATACTCCCGCGGCATCTGCTAGTTCAGTTGCATATTTTGCGTTGCTTTCAGAAATATCTACAACGGTTACGTCAGCGCCTAATAATGCGAATGCCACAGCTTTATTTCCTTTTGAGCCGAGTAAATTGATGATCCGTTTCCCTTGGAGATTCTGTATGTAAGGTAAGTAGTAGGCTACTTCACGAGCGGGATTTTGCATTAGTTTCTTTGCGTATTCCTGTGGAGTACCGTGCCGATTCGTCCACGCTTCATAAGCAGCTGCACTCCAGCCTTTTTTATTGGCGGTGCTTAATTGTTGTTGATTCAATGAAATCACTCCCTTTTCTGAACATATAAATATTCGGAAGGGATTTTATATTTCCTTTTTTCGAATAAAAGTTTGATTTTTCTGTATTTTAGTCGTAAAATACGTGTTATATATGAAAAGCGTTGAAAAGGAAAAGTAGAGTGAAACCATTCTTTCCAGAGAGCTTCGGAAGCTGAGAAGAAGCAAGAATGTTCATTTGAACAATGGCCTTTGAGCTTCGTCCTGAACTTATCAAATGGTAATAGTAGGCGGCGACGAGAGTTGGTTCTCGTTATCAAAATCACAGTATAAGAGCATACGATTGCTCCGTACTTGATGAGGTCAGTTATGTGAATAGCTGGCGAAATAAGGTGGTACCGCGACTGTTTATACAGCCCCGCCCTTATCTTTTTAAAAGATAGGGGCGGGGCTTTTTTATATTTAAAAGGAGGAATGTAAGGTGAGTATTTTTATTGGAGGAGCTTGGCCATATGCGAATGGATCTTTACATCTTGGGCATGTTGCGTCCTTGTTATCAGGGGACATTTTAGCGCGTTATTATAGAGCAAAAGGAGAGCGCGTTCTTTACGTATCAGGAAGCGATTGTAATGGAACACCGATTGCCATTCGGGCAAAACAAGAAGGGGTTACTGCAAAAGAAATTGCTGATTATTATCATGAAGAGTTTGAGCGATGTTTTCAGCAGATTGGTTTTACGTATGATTGTTATACGCGTACAGATGCGCAGCACCATCATGAAACAGTACAAAAGATTTTCTTACGTTTATTAGAAGAAGGTTTTATTTATAAAAAGGTAGTGGAACAAGCATACTGCGAAACGTGTGCACAATTTTTACCAGATCGATATGTAGAGGGAGTTTGTCCACATTGTCATGAACCGGCGCGCGGAGATCAATGTGATGCTTGCTCGGCCATTTTAGATCCACTTGATTTATTAGAAAAGAAGTGTAAGCTATGTGGAAATACGCCAGCAGTTAAGGAAACAGAGCATTTCTATTTTGCATTGCATAAATTTCAAGAACAGATGAAAGATGTAGTAACAGCTGCAAAACAAAAAGGAACATGGCGTGATAATGCCATTCAATTAACGGAGCGTTACTTACAAGAAGGATTACAGGACAGGGCTGTATCACGTGATTTACCAATTGGAGTACCAATTCCAGTGAAGGGATATGAGGATAAGAAAATTTACGTGTGGATTGAAGCAGTTTCAGGTTATTATTCAGCAAGTAAACGATGGTCTGAAGAAACAGGGGAAGATGACGGGGAGTTCTGGAGTAGTAATGCGAAGACATATTATGTGCACGGTAAGGACAATATCCCGTTCCATTCTATTATTTGGCCAGCTGTATTATTTGGAATCGGAGAAAAGGCAATTCCTCGTCATATTGTATCCAATGAATATTTAACGGTCGAGAAACGGAAGTTATCAACAAGTAAAAACTGGGCTGTATGGGTACCTGATATATTAGAGCGGTATGATTCAGATTCGATTCGGTATTTCTTAACGATTAATGCACCAGAAAATCGTGATACAGATTTTTCTTGGCGAGAATTTATTTATAGTCACAATAGTGAGCTTCTAGGTGCATATGGGAATTTTGTGAACCGTACACTGAAATTCATTGAGAAGTATTATGACGGTGTAGTACCGAATAGAAAAGTAAATGT
Source organism: Bacillus sp. AFS023182 (assembly GCF_002560575.1). Lineage (NCBI taxonomy): Bacteria > Bacillati > Bacillota > Bacilli > Caryophanales > Bacillaceae > Bacillus > Bacillus sp. AFS023182. Next base: position 38,557 of record NZ_NTRO01000013.1, read on the forward strand.
AGAGCTGAAAGCAAGAATAGAGGAATTATATCAGAAAGTAGGAGATGCAATTGAACAGGCTCATTTTAAAGTAGCGCTGGAAACAATATTTGAAACGGTGCGCTTTGCAAATAAATATTTTGATGAGCGAGCGCCTTGGAAACAAAGGGAGGAAGACCCTATTGCTTGTGAAGATACAATTTCTCATTGTGTATATTTCATTGTGAATTTTGCGCAGTTACTTGAGCCGTTTTTACCATTTTCTAGTGAAAGAGTGCGGGATATATTATCAATTACAAGTGTGAACTGGAAATGCGAAAATACATTGCCAGAGCGAATCAGTCATGTGCAGCCATTGTTTGAGCGAATTGATATAAAGCAAATTGAAACAGAGATAGAAAAGCTATACGGAGCATTAAAGTAAGAAGAGCACATGATGTGCTCTTTTTTTAGGCGCTTTGTTCCACGTTCCGTCTCTTTTCTCTTCGTGCTGTAAGAATTTGCGGTGTAAAAATACCAATCAATATAAAAATGATGCCGAGCCATTGCAATAGCGATACGACTTCATGAACAAGTGTAATAGAAGCGATGATTGCTGTTGGTAGTTCAGCAGCACCTAAAATCGTTCCAAGTCCTGTTCCTACTTTTGGGACACCGATTGAGAAGCAAATAACTGGTACAATAACACCGAAAAATCCAAGGAAGAAAGCATATTTCCATAATCCAGCCTGCAAGGCACCGTCTGTTAAGAAGGTTGGAGGAAAGATTAAGCAAACAATCAGTGTAGCACTTGTTGTCATAAGGAAGCTTTTTGTATACGGTGGTACAGTTGTAGCAACGCGTCCACTAGCAAAGATATAAAAAGAAAAAGAGACAGCGGCTAATAGTCCAAAGATAATGCCTTTTGTAGAGAAGTTTTGTCCGAGCCCTTCAAACACGCCACCTGCAAATAATGTTCCGGCAAATAAAATGAGAATCGAGCTTACCTTTTCCCGGCTTGGTAACGTTTTGTTAGCGACGGCTTCAATGACAACCCCAATCCATGTAAATTGAAAAAGTAAAACAACGGCGATAGAAGCGGGTAATTCTTCTACAGAAATTGCGTAGAAAATTCCGGTCATGCTCATTGTTGTTCCGACAGCTAATAAAGAAAATGTTTGTTTTTTCGAGATGTTATGACGAGAGAAGAATAGAACAAGTAATAAAAGTCCAATCCAGCCAAATACATATTGTCCACCTAATAGCTCATGCGCAGAAAAACCATTCATAAAGCCGAGTTTGAAAATTGTCGAAAGTACGCCATAGCTGCAGGCGCCAAATAAAACTAATAATGAAAACTTAAATTTCTCCATAAAAATCCTCCTTTATAAATAAAAAACGCCCGCTGTCCAATAAAGGACAACGGGCGAACGAAACAGAGTAAAAACTCTACAAAATTCCGCCACTCACAAAAGGGTGTGAGTTTGGGTATAGAATAATTAAAAACTGATAGATCCTTTTCTGCGCCATGCCAAGTGAACCAAAAAAAGAAAACGAGAGCAGGTTACAGTTTGTTCTTCATAGTCGCGACTTATACGCTTGAAAATCAAAGTAGGTCTGATTGTAGTTTATAGCAATCCCTTTTACATTTTCAATATAAAATACATGTAATGTTTTTCACAAGTCTTTGTGCTTCTTTAGAAGTTACGTGTATTCCATAAAATAAGAAGCTTTATAGAATTATCGGTGAGGAAAATGACGAAAAACGCTATTTTTTCATACATAATGAAGGAAAAATGGAAAAAAACGAAAATATATAATAGTTATTAGGGAATTTTGCATGAATATAGTTTATTTTGGTAGTTTCCTTACAAAAATGTAAGCTAAATGTAAGCTATTGTGATAGTTATTTCGACAATTTTTTTATACAATAATAATAACAGTTCGTACGTGATGGTGGATGCTGTAGATAAGAGCGAAAAGGAGAGATCGACATGGAATGGATTCATGAGTTATTTCAGCAATACGGTTATTGTGTAGTACTTTTTGGCTTGCTATTAGAGTATATTGCCCTTCCGTTTCCTGGAGAGCCAACACTAGCATACGCAGGGTTTTTGGCGCAAAAAGGAGATTTGCACTTACCTATTTTAATTATTTTGTCATTTATTGGTACAAGTGTTGGGATGACAATTCAGTACTTTTTAGGAAATAAACTAGGTATGCCTTTTGTACAGAAATATGGGAAGTATGTGTTTTTAACACAAAGAAAAATTGATTTAACAAGAATGTGGTTTGATAAATATGGATATTTCCTTATCTTTATCGGATTCTTTATTCCAGGCGTACGTCACTTTACAGGATACTTTGCAGGGATTATTAATTTGCCGTTCCGTCGCTTTGCAATGACGATTTACGCTGGTGCACTATTCTGGGTATCTTTCTTCTTAATTGGTGGTTATTGGTTAGGTGGAAACTTACATGATATTTTTGGATTGCTTGAACAGCACATTGGAAAAATTATCTTCGGAGTCATCGTTATTGTAGCGGTTACGTTAGGCGTTCGTTTCCGTAAACAATTAAAACGCGTATTTGTACAAAGTGTAAATTAATATGGAATCCATTCTATGTCGAAAATTGGAAGAACAGTGCGAGCGAGCACTGTTCTTTTTTATTGAAATCTAGCTCCATCCCCTCACATTCTGAGCGAGCCGCTTATGCTTTTTATCCTAAAATCCCCGCCTCAAGATTCAGAGAGAAATAGGGAAGCTAGGTGGGGGTAGTTCAATGTATGTTCCATTTTGCTTTTATTTTACCTGTAAGGTTTTCACCGGTAACTACAATATAATAGGTTCCTGTTTTTGTTGCTGCGAGTTGATAAGTATCTGTATTTATTTCGGAAACAGGTACGTTTTTGTTAAATTCACTAGCAAAGTGGAGACCATGACCATAGCTATTATTTCCCCCAACTAAAAATTGAACATTCATTTCAATAATTGCTCCCTCTTTAGCATAAATAGGGATTTTATGTTTCCCATTAAAATAGGAGAAGGTTGCTTCAAATTCATTTTCTGTCGTGTGTTCCACCCATTGTTCCTTCTTTGTAAAATCGATTGCTGCAATTGTAATAAATAAAATGGGAATGAGAATAGGGATACTATAGCGAAACCATTTTGCTTTTTGAGCGATATATGTGCATAAGTAAAAGAAAAGAGCACATATTGCTCCAATTGAACCTGCAATGAAATAGATGATAAATGGATCGCTACTAAACAACGGAAAAGGAAGAAAAAATAGATAACCAAAAATGATATACAGTAATGCTTTTTTTGTAATGTTTGTTTGTTTTAGAGCGAGTTTATCAATAATGAATGAGCACAAAATAGCATAGCAAAAGAGAGCATAGAACCAAGGGTTATACAGTAATGCAGATAATAACGCTGAGAGTTTATAGAAATCAAAGCTATCTTGTATAAAGAAAAAAAGTATAACAGAAAAAGAGAGAAAACAGGCGGCACAAAGTTTGATGAGAAGATCAGAAAAAATCTTTTTTTTATCCATAGTTCACCTCGCATATTATGTGTTTTAAATATATTAGATAGAACTTTTTAATATGAATGCATAATTATTTTTGATACATATCAATGTCAAAATGGAAATTATAATTGATAAAAAAGAGGCTGGAAGATTTATCTTCCAGCCTCTTTTTATTAAGAATTGCTCTCGATTCCTCGGCTATTCTCTTCTTCAGAATCTTGCAATAGGTTAAATACATCTGCCAAGCAAAAGGCGATAAACCAAGTCCAAAGACCGTGGAAGACAGCTGAGCTTAATTGAAGTGGTAATGTATAGTTTGTCATTGAGTAGGAAATACATCCCCCAACGATTCCGATCATTGTTAATAGCATTGTTTTTTGTGCATTTTCTTCTGGATTAAAGAGGAAAAAAATGTATCCGCCTAATATTGAAGCGCTTACAGCGGATTCGATTCCATTAAAAATGATATGTTCTCCAAGCTGAATGTTTGTCCAGAAGCAAATCATGCCTCCAATGATAGCAAACAGGGCAGCTACCATGTACCGTATATGCTGATTCATATGTTCATCTCCTTATGTAATAAGATGATTTGGAAGTCAAAAAGGTAGGTATAGTAAGTAAATAGAAGTTAATTTTAATTGTGTGAATCTTTTTGATAAAAGATTAATAGAAGAATAACTAAGATGGTTGTCTTTTTTTTTTACGGTGTGACAATTATAACTGAAATATACCTGACTTCTCATTTCTTTTTTTGTAAGTCTTACTGTATTATAACATATTTAGCTTAATAATAATAGAATTATCTGATTTTGTAATAAGTGTAAAATAATTTTAAGAAATAAAGTATATGGATTAATATTCCATTTTATTGTACAATTAATTTAATTGAATTTTTAGTTAATTTAAAAGGGAGGGCATTAGATGGGGACACAAAAGCAGCATATCATAGTTACACCTACGAAAAGTATAGGCATTTCTTTAGTATTAACGTTTTTGTTTGGTTCTTTTGGAATGTTGTATTCAACAATTATTGGTGCAATTATTATGATTATTATTGAGTTAATTGTTGGTATTGTAACATTTGGTATAGGGCTTTTTGTTACACATTTTATTTGTATGGTTTGGGGAGCAATTGCCGCTCATAATTACAATCAAAGATTATTGAGTGGAACGAATACTTATACATCATAATTTAGCTGGCATAAGTAATTGATATGAACGAACATGCCGGCCATTGGTAATGAGGTAAAAAAAGACGCAAGGAATTGTAATTCCTTGCGTCTTCTTATATTCGTTTGAAACGTCCAACGATTTCAACGGTTTCTGTAATATTCATAAACGCATGATTGTCTACATGACGAATGATACGCTTTATTTCTCCTAATTCGTAACGAGTTACGACAGTATAAATCATTTTTTTCTTATGGTTGGTATAGCCACCGACAGCGTCTACCATTGTTACGCCACGTATGCCGTGATGCAGTAGTGCGCTTTTAATTTCCTCGCCTTTTTCTGTAATTGTCATTATCGTTAATTTAATGTGTTTTGTATGCACAGCATCGATTACCTTGCTGGCAACAAAACGGCTAATTAACGTGTACAGTGTAATGTCCCATCCGAAAATAAAGCCAGCGACAACAAGTAAGGCTAGGTTGAAGCCAAAAATAATGGCACCAATTGAAATGTCTTTATATTTCGCTACAATCAATCCAACAACATCAAAACCACCAGTGGATGATGCAAATCGGAATATAATTCCGGATGCTGCACCACAGATAACACCACCAAATACAGATGAAAGTAAAATGTCATTCGAAACTTGATGTACTGGGATAATGTTCATGGCTGCAGATGATACTGCCACGAAGTAAGCTGTTAAGAAAGTTGTTTTCTTCCCTAAGTAAAAATGACTTAGAACAAGTAGTGGGATGTTTAATAAAAAGATAAGTGCACCGATATTATAATGCATTAAATAACCGATAATCATCCCCACACCAGCGAAACCACCGCTAATCATATTATGCGGGATAAAAAACATATTCATTGAAATAGCATACAAAATGGAAGCTATAAAAATAACAATCAACTGTATTACAAATTCTAAATGAAATGTTCTAGCTGCTGGGAAGGATAAAAAGGCGGTGTCGGGAACGTAATCGGTGTCTCCTAATTGACCCATAGTATGTTTCATCTCCATATTCATTTTTGATTACAAGAAGAGAATAATGCTTTTTTCAAAAACTGGCAATAGTTTTATGGTAATGAAAAAATGTTTTAAATTTATGAAAATTCTAACCTAATTGGTGGTATATGTGGTTATAAGAAAAGAAGTGAATACAATGGAATTTTGTATCATATTTTGAAAAGAAAAGGAAATAGAGAACATCCAAAGAATGTGCTAAAATGAGCTTATTAAGGATGTGAAGCGATGGAATTTTTATTGCAAGATGCAATTCTATATATATCTTTTGTAACGACAGCGCTTTGTTTATTAGAAGTCTTTTTTCTCACTAATGTTTCTCGTTTTGTACGTCAACAAACATCAAGTGGTAGACAAAAAGCGTTTGCACTAGTTGATACATGTGAAGATAGTCTCAATAATGTTCCACTCTTTTCTATTTTCTATAAATATGGAATGGTTCGTTCGGTTCGTAGACAAGAATCGAGCGGAGAGAGTGACGAGGTCGGTCCGTATACACCAATGTTTCGCTAAATAATTACGAAACATTGGAGGAATGAACATGTTAAAATCATACCGAGCTGTGCTCGTTAGTTTATCATTATTATTTGTTTTTGTTTTATCTGGTTGTAGTAATAGCGGTCCAATTGATGCAAATAGTGCAGGGCTTTGGGACCATTATTTTGTTTATCCAATCTCATTTATGCTTCAATTTGTTGCTCATCATGTGCCTAGCGGAAGCTTTGGTATTGCAATCATTATCATTACGCTTGTGGTTCGTTCAGCGATGATTCCATTAGCTGTTTCGCAATATCGCAGTCAAATGAAAATGAAAAAAATGCAGCCTGAATTGCAGAAGCTAAAGAAAAAGCACGGTGATGTAAGCAAAGATATTGAAAAACAAAAACAGTATCAAAAAGAAATGTCAGAACTAATGAAAGCAGGCGGTTGGAACCCACTCGCTGGGTGCTGGCCAATCTTTATACAAATGCCAATTTTCTCAGCATTGTATTATGCGATTAGCCGGACTGAAGAGATTCGTACATCTTCATTTTTATGGGTAAACTTAGGACATGCAGATCCGTATCATATTTTACCGATTATCGCAGCGTTAACCACGTTTATTCAAATGAAAATTATGCAGTCAAATATAGCAGCAGGAGAGCAGGTTTCAATGCTTAAAATGCAGCAAGTTATGATGCCAGCAATGATCTTATTTATGGGATTTGCTGCACCATCAGGACTTGTCTTGTATTGGATTACAGGTAATCTATTTACAATGACACAAATGATTGTACTCAGAAAAGTGATGGAACGTGAAGAAGGACAATTACAAAATGCATAGAAGGAAGCCACTCATTTAGGAGTGGCTTTTTTGTGCTACTGAAGTTTGCTATTACATTTATGGTTGGAAATTCTTTTAAAAGTAGTTAAGGAAAAGTTAAGAAAGCAATTTTAGTATATGCAGTGTATACGAAAGTGTACAAGTTTTCGAAATCTATGTGATACAAAATGAAGGAGGAAGTTTCCTATGAAGAAGAAAAAAACAGTTGGATATTTAGTAGCTGCCGGAGCTTTATCACTAGGAATCATGGGGGGAGCAGGTATCCCTGCTTTCGCAGCAACTAACGATGCAAATTCTACAGTAGTATCAGACCAAACGACAAAGGGGAATTCGAATCAAAAATTGGATGAAGCAACGAAACAACAAGTAAAAACAATTATGGAGAACGCTAAAAAGCAATTAGCTGAATTAGGTGTGAATCTTCCTGAAAAAGGGAAGCGAGGAGAAATGTTCGCAAACCTTGATGATCAGACGAAAGAAAAAGTAAAAGCGATTATGGAGCAGAAGAAAGCAGGAACATTAACGCATGAACAAGTAAAAACAAAATTAGCTGAATTAGGTGTGAATCCTCCTGAAAAAGGGAAACGAGGAGAAATGTTCGCAAACCTTGATGATCAGACGAAAGAAAAAGTAAAAACGATTATGGAGCAGAAGAAAGCAGGAACATTAACGCATGAACAAGTAAAAACAAAATTAGCTGAACTAGGTGTGAATCTTCCTGAAAAAGGGAAGCGAGGAGAAATGTTCGCAAACCTTGATGATCAGACGAAAGAAAAAGCAAAAGCAATTATGAAGCAAAAGAAAGCAGGAACATTAACACGTGAACAAGTAAAAGAGAAATTGGCTGAACTAGGTGTGAACCTTCCTGAAAAAGGGAAGCGAGAAGAAATGTTTGCAAACCTTGATGATCAGACGAAAGCAAAAGCAAAAGCAATTATGGACAAAGCAAAAGCACAATTAGCTGAGCTAGGTGTCGATTTTCCAATTAAGGATCATAAATTTTCGATGAAGAAAGCGAGTAACTAATTGAAATATAGAAAGTGTAAAAACTATTGATAGAGGTCTCTTTCGTTTGGGCAACCGAAAGAAACGACATAAAGTGTATTCGAGGACAGATTTCTCTCTTGAAGAAATCTGTCTTTTTTTATCGAAAATTAGAGAAATGTATTAGGTTCTGTTATAATATCAAGAAGAAATATTTTTTGTATGTTACATAAAAATATATTGATTATTTCTAAAAATTCAATATAATGAACAATAACTACAAAATTCGACATCAAGAAGTGATGATGAGGACACAATCAATTTTTTACGATTCTCAGAGAGGGAGGCCTTTGGCTGTGAGCTTCCTAATACGGAAAAATAGATTACCACCTCTGAACTGCAGCAGTGAACGAACAACTAGTAATTGCTTGCCGGCAAACACCGTTATCTAGACTTGAGAAATTGGTGAAGTATGCTTTATTTTATCAATTAAACAAGGGTGGAACCACGAATACAACACTCGTCCCTTTTTTAGGGAGGAGTGTTTTTTTATTTCATTTTTGCACCACACTAGGATTGGAAGGAGGAAATGCGGTATGCATCATGATGAGAAAAACAAAATTGGTTTAACTGTAGCACTATCTATCGTTGTTGGGACTATTATTGGGTCTGGTGTATTTATGAAGCCAGGAAGTGTATTAGATTACTCAGGGAGTTCTAATATGGCAATTCTCGCTTGGGTAATAGGTGGCTTGTTAACATTGGCTAGTGGTTTAACGGTAGCTGAAATCGGAGCGCAAATTCCAAAAAATGGTGGATTGTATACGTATTTAGAGGAGATTTATGGAAGTTTTTGGGGGTACTTATCTGGCTGGATGCAAACAATTGTTTATGGCCCAGCTATTATTGGGACATTAGGTTTGTATTTTAGTTCATTAATGATTAACTTTTTCTATTTAGATAAATCATGGAATTTACCAATTGCAATTGGAACAGTTGTATTCCTTGGTATTGTAAATAGTATGGGAACAAAATATGGGGGCATTGTCCAAACAATTACGACGGTCGGAAAGATGATTCCAATTGTATTAATTGTTGTGTTAGGTTTTTGGAAAGGGAATAGTGATATCTTTAATGTAGTTGTACCATTATCAGAGAATCAAAGTATTGGAATGGCGATTTTAGCAACGCTATTTGCATATGATGGTTGGATTTTACTGGCTTCTATTGGTGGTGAAATGAAGAATCCGACAAAGTTATTACCTAAGGCAATGACAGTGGGAATTTTAATTGTAACAGCTGCTTATGTATTAATTAACTTGGCATTATTAAAAGTGTTACCAGCAGCGAAAATTGTAGATCTTGGAGAAAATGCAACAGCGACAGCGGCTAATATGCTTCTTGGAGAATATGGCGGAAAAATTATTAGTATTGGTATTATCATTTCTATTTTCGGTTGTTTAAACGGAAAAATTTTAACATTCCCGCGCATTCCAATGTCAATGGCGGAACGTGGACAACTTCCATTTTCTAAGTTCATTGCAAAAGCACATAAGAAATTTAAAACACCTGCAAATGCAATTACGTTTGAAATTATATTAGGGATTATTTTAATGATTATTAGTGATCCAAATAAGCTCTCTGAGATTTCCGTGTTTATCATTTATATTTTCTATGTGATGACATTTATCGGTGTCTTTATTTTACGAAAACGAAATGAAGGAAAAGACCGTGCATACAGCGTGCCGTTATTTCCAATCGTACCAATTTTAGCGATTTTGGGGTCATTATTTGTAATTGGAAGTGCGATTATTAATGATCCGCTAAGTTGTTTCTTATCCATTGGAATGGTGTTTACAGGTCTTCCAGTTTATTGGTATTTAAATAAGAAAAAAGAAACTGAGATGTAAGAGTTAAAAAGCAGACGTATGATACGCCTGCTTTTTTTCTTTGTAAAAAATTGTTATTGATATGTAGGAGGATTTACACTTGATTGCAAATATCTTTTTGGTTACTATAGCTGTAGTAACTAAAAGAGAACGAGAGAAAGTGTGGGGAAAAACTTGAATTTTCGTGTATATATTTTAGCCATTGCGGCATTCGTAGTCGGGACGGTTGAGTTAATTATTGGGGGCACGCTGGATTTGGTAGCTGATGATTTAGGTGTATCCATTAGTGCAGCAGGTCAACTTATTACAATATTCTCAGTTGTATTTGCTCTTTCAGGGCCAATTCTATTAGCAGTGACAGGAAAAATTGAGCGTAAAACCTTATATATTGGGGCATTATCTGTTTTCTTGATCGGAAATATTGTTTCAGCGTTTAGTTTGAATTATACGATGATTATGTTTTCAAGGGTCATTTGTGCGGCAAGTGGATCTCTTATTATTGCATTGTCAGTAACGCTAGCTTCTAGTGTTGTAGAGCCGTATTTCCGTGCGCGTGCAATCGGAATTATTTTTATGGGAATTAGCGGATCGCTTGTACTGGGCGTACCATTAGGCCTTGTGCTTGGGAATGTATACGGGTGGCGTGCACCATTTGTTTTAATTTCGGTATTAACAGTTATTGCAATTGCTAGTATTTCTTTATTCTTAACAAAGGTTCCACCGGTAGCGATATTGTCTGTAAGAGAACAGATTGCTACCTTGAAAGATAAAAAGATCGTGAGTGCGCAGTTAACATCATTTTTATTTTTAACAGGACATTTAACGCTATATGCATATTTAACACCGTTTTTAAAAGATGTGATGCATGTGGAAGCGAACTGGATTAGCGCATTTTACTTTATTTTCGGTATTGCAGCAGTAATTGGTGGCGGCTTTGGTGGTTGGCTTGCAGATAAGTGGGGCTCTAAGAAAAGTATTATCTCTATTATTATCGTCTTTGCATGTGCCATCTTCACCTTACCGATGATGACATTCTCATTCCCGTTATTTATCATCGTGATGGGACTTTGGAGCATGTTAAGCTGGGGGATTTCACCAGCACAGCAAAATTATTTAATTGAAATTGCACCCGAATCAGCCGGTATCCAGCAAAGCTTAAATAACTCCGCGCTTCATTTAGGTATTGCACTTGGCTCAACAGTGGGCGGAGCTGTTATTGAACAATCGTCTGTTATATATAATGCTTGGGTAGGCGGAGGTTTTGTGATTTTAGCATTACTTTGCGCAATTTTCTCGATCACGAGAGGGCAATCTACTCATATGGTAAAGAAGGAATCTATCGTTTGATAGGTTCTTTTTTATTGGGCTTGATGTAAAATATTGTTAATGTGAAGAGGATTTAAATGGAAAGGCGTGATAGATATGAATATGGATATAATAACATCTAGTATAGGAACTTTTTTTGCGTTAATCCCTATTCTTTTAATTGTATTTGTTTTTCGGTGGATTCGGCTCATGTATCTCAATTCTGAAGAACAGTTAAAACAAAATGAAAAGATAATCAAATTGTTGGAAGAGATAAAACAGCAAAATAAAAAATAGCAGAGGAAGGACCTTTGCTATTTTTAATATCTCAGCTTCATTAAAATGCTTCGTATTTCCTCATCGTTCATAAAGAGGTCATGATGCTTCTCTGTAATTTTTGCAAGCGCGACATCGTGGTAGAAAAACTCTGTAAAGAACTTTACGAATGGCTGAGACATTGTTTTCATTGCTTGCCAAGATTCTTGTTCCATCCCAGCAAATAAAATTTCTCGATCATCCACGATAAGCAATAAGTAACGTTCTAATGCGTTAGGTTCTTCGGTTGGAATGAGAAAGTGAACCTTTGTCAGTTCTGTCTCCACATTGCCAACTACAAGTGCCTCAATATCAACACCTTGCTTTGCTTTTTCTTCAAGTAAAGGAAGATACCCCAAAAATGTATCATTCCAAGCGGAAATGCGAATGGAGTGTTTAGCCTCTGCTACGATTTGTTTGCTTTGAACTTGAATAGAAGATTGCATTTTTAAGCTCCAAACACGGTCATCTATAAAGGAGCGTTTTGAAATGTTTGTTTGGAGTTCTTTAATATTTGATTGGAATTCTGTCGTTAATTTTTGAATGGCAAGGTCTAGTGGCAGGGCTGTATATAGTTTTTTCTTTTCTGAGACGGAATCCATAACCATTCCTTTATCGATGAGCCGTGCTAATACTTCATATATTTTCGCTTTTGGAACACCCGAATGCTTTACAATTGTTGTTGCATCTAGTGGTTCATCGCTTGATACTACGACTTCATATGCCTGGCTTTCATATTGAGAGAAACCGAATTTTTGTAACATAATGCCTCCCGAACAAGATAGATTCTATACATAAGAATAAAGAAGTATGTCCATTTACACAAGTGCTTCACTTTTTAACCAAGAAAAAAAGAATAGAATCCGAATGGATCCTATTCTGGTGTCGGTTTAGTTATGAATCGCTTTGAACATGAGCGCACCATTGTTTTCAGTAACAGTTAATGTACCGTTAATTGCTTGAGTTGAGAATTGCTTGGTTTGAAAGTAATCTTTCGAACCAAGTCTTTCTAATATGTTATTTAAATCTTGTTCGCTTAGAGATGAATCTAGAGAACGAATAACAGTCTTTATTGTGGAATAAAAGGCATCGATTTGTTCCTTAGATGTACCTGATCCAGCGATAGCAACAGCGGCAATTCCACCAGTTGCTTTATAAATGGAAACGCCTAATCCAAATGTAGTATTAAATGTTCCATTATATGTCGCGATTTGTGTTGTTTCAGAAAAGAGTTTAATGTTACTGATGCTAATACCATTTGAACTGCCAACTGAGTTAATTGCATTTACTAGCTTTTGCATGATTTGAGCCGTATCTACTGAAGCTGGTGGCGGAGTTGGATTAGGTGGCGGAGTTGGATTAGGTGGTGGAGTTGGATTAGGTGGTGGGGTTGGATTAGGTGGTGGAGTTGGGATAGGTTGTGGGGTTGGACTAGGTGTAGGGGCTGGCTTTGGCTCAGGCTTCGCTTCAGATTTTTCTGCGGGCTTTGTGTCCTTCTGCCCTGTGTCACACGCTGTTGCTCCAAATAGAAGAGGAATAGCTAATAAAGTAAGAAATAATTTTTTCATGTGTCCACTTCCTTTCAAAAGGATAAGGTGATTAAAAAAGGATAACATCAATATATGCACAACAGATGGAGAAGGATTACTGCGAATAAGCATATTATGAAAAATAAATGAAAAGTATAGTTATGGTTAGTAAAGTAGGAGAGAGTTTTGTACAATAGAAATGAAGCAAATATAGGAGGGAAACTATCATGGCAATTGTTGATGTATCGATTATTCCAGTTGGAACAGGTAATCCAAGCGTAAGTGAATACGTAGCAGAAGTACAAAAAGTGTTAGAGAAAAATGCGGACCGCGTGAAGTATCAATTAACACCGATGAATACAGTAATTGAAGGAGATCTTCCTGTATTACTTGAAGTGATTCAACAAATGCATGAAGTACCATATACAAAAGGTGCAAAGCGTGTAGCGACAACAATTCGTATTGATGATCGTCGTGATAAAGAGAGCACAATGGAGAAGAAATTAAACTCTGTAAAATCGAAGCTATAGGATGGAATGAAAAGCAACCCAATGGGGTTGCTTTTTTTGTACGTATGAGAACAGGCACTTATAGAAAACGAGCTAATAAGATAATAAAAACTTAAAAAGAAAGGAGTGTTCTGACTTGGGATTTCCAAGTGGTGTACAATTTACGCCAGTTTTAGTGAATGGAAATGTATATACTGATATTGTCGGAGATCAGTCTCCTGCAAGTACGGATATTGTTGGTACTTCTTCGTTTCCGGCGCTTTACTACGCATACGATGGAGTAAATATATACTTTCGCTTACGCTTAAACGCAGATCCACGTAACAGTAAGCTAACAGGTTTCCAAAACTATGCGTGGGGTATTTTGTTTAATACAACGGGTACAGTGGGCACATATCAATGGTTATTAAATGTAGATGGGAATCGGAATTCAGTAAACTTAATTCAAAATGTAATAGAGGAGTTCAATTCTTGGAACGATTCTGCTGAAGGAATAGATGGGCGAGGTGCGCCTAATTTTAGTCGACCGATTGTAAACTTTGACGTAGCTCGCGTTGTACAAGCCGATTCTAGTTTAGGCGGAAATCCAGATTATTTTTTAGATTTTTTCATAGATACTTCTACTTTATTTTCTTTTTTAGGAATTACTATAAATTCAAACGTCCGTCTACTCGCCTTTACCTCTGCAAATTCTAATAATTATAATAAGGATTCTTTGCAAACAGCAGAAGGATTTCCATTTGAACATGCACAATCGAATTCACTTCTTGCAAGTAAAGGAGATGTAAGAGCGGAATTGAGCATAGAAAAAACATTAATATCTGGGCCAACTTTCATTTTAAATGGAGTGCAAGGACAATGGGCGGGAAGTATTCGAGTAACGAATGTTGGTAAAAGCACAGCGACGACAGTGTTTGTCAATGATGTTATTTCTCTAGATCTTCTTAACTCTGTTCAAATCACGAGTGTCTCACTTGGAACGACAGTAATTAATGGGGATACCATAACATGGAATATCGGGAATTTACCTGCTGGTTCGAGCGCTACGTTACAATTTGGTCAAAAAGGCAGTTTTACTATACCTGGAAGCCGTACATTAAATACAGCAACAGCTACAGGAATTGATAGTTATTCAGGTGGAGCGCTTGCTGCTGTTCAAAGCAGCCTTACAGTCACTGCTCAAGCGACTGGAGGAGTGACTGGTACTGTGACTGATAGTGTAACAGGAGTACCTATTAATGGAGCAAATGTTCAAATTTTATTAAACGGGAATCCAGTGGCAACAACTGTAACAGATGCTTCTGGTATATATAGCTTAACGGATATTGCGCCGAATACGAATTCTGTCGTGCAAATTATGACTTCAAATTATACTACCATTTCACAACCTCTCTCTATTCAATCTAATGTAACGTCGGTGTTAAATATAACTTTATCTCCTGTTCCAGGTAATATTCAAGGAACTGTTAGGAATAACCAAACTAATACACCAATCGATGGTGCAACTGTAACGGTTACAAATGTGTTAGGTGCAATCATAACACAAACGATAACAGATGGTAGCGGTCAATATGTAGTTAATTCTATTGTACCTGGAACTTATCATGTCGCGGTGTCTGCAACTACTTATCAATCTCAAGTACAGTCGGTATTAGTGCCAGCAAATGCAAGCGTAACAGTAGATTGTTTGCTTATTTCTAACCCTGGTAGTATGCAAGGGTTTGTGAGAGATAGTGTAACCAATATAGCTATAGTAGGAGCAACTGCTATTTTACGTGATAATAATGGAATCCTTGTTGGTACAACAACTACGGATGGTACAGGAGTATATATATTTAATGCATTAGCACCAGGGGCTTACTGCATTTCAGTAAATGCAGTAAATTATGATACACAAACGGTAGGGAGCACAGTATCTTCAAATCAAACAACAAATGTTGATATAGACTTAACAGCTAATCCAGGAACATTATCAGGGACTGTGACAGATTCTAAAACGGGTACAGGGGTTAACCGAGTAACAATACGTGTCGTGAATCAGTTTGGTATTACTGTTACGACAGTGCAAACAAATAATACGGGAGAATACACAATTCCATCCTTATCTCAAGGAACATACTCTGTGACATTTGCTGCAGAGGGATATGGTACACAAACAATTGGAGCTATAATTGTTTCTAATCAAGTATCAACGACAAACGTTGCTCTTTTTCCTTTAGCAGGAAGTGTAATAGGAACTGTGATTGATAGTCAAACCAATATACCAATAAGTACGGCGGCAGTTGCTATATTCTTAAATAATGTTTTAATAGCCAATACCGTTACTGATAGTACGGGTAACTATACGATGGCAGGATTGGTACCAGGTAATTATACGGTAACATTTACTGATGAAAATTATGGTACACAAACAATTGGAGCCATCATACAAGCGAATACGATAATTAATGTAAATGGATCATTATCTCTATTACCAGGTAGTTTGCTAGGTAGTGTTAGCGGAGGAAATCAACCTATGGCAGGAGCGGTAGTCGTTGTTCGGGATGGGGTTTCTGATACGATTGTAGCTCGCAGTGTAACGGATAGTAATGGAGTATATACGATCCAAAATTTAGCGCGGGGAGCATATAACGTAACAGTATCCGCTACTGATTTTCAAACGAGTATGAAAGGAACCGTTATTTCAGCAAACACTCCTTCTAATCTTAATTTTGTATTGTTACCAATTCCAGCAACGATTACAGGCACAATTACAAATGCACAAACCGGAACGCCTATTGCCAGTACGAATGTAGAAGTGCGGGTGCTTGATGCGAATGGGGTGTTAATTGCCTCTGTTTTCAGTGATAGGAATGGCATTTATTCTGTTCAAAATTTAGGGTCTGGTACGTATAGTGTTGTAGTATCCGCAGCAAATTTTCAAGTTAATATTATGACAATTAAGTTGACACCTGGAGAAATAGACACAGCTAATATAGCGTTGTTACCAGATCCGGGGTTTATTATGGGCAATGTAAAAGGTGTCATAACAAATGCTCCTATACCAGGAGCGGCTGCTAACATTTCGGATAGTAATGGAGTATTGGTAGATACAGTTCTTACTGATACAAACGGAAGTTTTATGACAGTCGGCTTATCTCCTGGTATGTATACAGTTACGGTCATTGCTCAAGATTATCAAAATCAAATCATTGGAGCGATTGTGACAGCTGATGTTACAACGCCTGTTTCAGTAGTGCTGCAACCAAATCCGGGACAAATTACAGGAGTTATAACACCTACCAACATAGACGCCATTGTACAGTTGTATACAACAGATAACTTATTTATTAATAGTATCGCAGTAGATGAAAACGGAAACTATCAATTTATGAATTTAGCACCCGGTATGTACATTATAAAGGCGGTAGCACAAAATTATGCAGTATCTCAGGCAGGAGTGACTGTTATTTCTGCTCAAACGCCAATTGTAAATTTAACAATAAATCCAAATCCGGCTCAAATTCAAGGAATGATTCAAAGTAACGCTGGAGATCCTATTGTAAATGCTACGGTCAAAATAATAGATGCTGGTGAAACGATTATTGGTATTGGCTTAACGAATCAAGAGGGACGATACAGTATTGGAAGTATACCACCAGGTAGTTACAACGTTATTGCTACAGCTCCAAAGTTTCAGAGTGAACAACGTGGAATATTTGTTAATGCAAATCAGAGCGTTACAAATTTTGATTTTATATTACAGTCAAATCCAGGGGCAATATCTGCCCAAGTTACAGATGAAATGACGGAAAATCCATTAGCAGGAGCAACAGTTTTAATTAGAAACAGCCAAGATGTGTTAATTGCATCTACTGTAACAAGTCCATTTGGTAACGTTATTGTTTCAGGATTAAAAGAAGGAAACTATACAGTTGCAGCTACTGTAACGAATTATGCTACGGAAATTACAGGAGTAATTGTAAGAAGTGATGAGATAACAGGAGCGAATATTTCATTAACAAGTACAGTAGGGAGTATTAACGGTACAGTAGTCGATGAGAATCAAAATCCAGTTATAGGGGCAAATATTCAAGTTCGTTTATTAAATGGAACGGGAATATCACTTCAATCTTTTTTAGCAAATCCAGATGGAACATTTGTTATACAAGGCTTGGCACTAGGACAGTATTTGTTAAATGTAACAGCACCTAATTATGGGGGAAGAACAGTATCTGTAATGGTAGAAGCTAATCAAACAACCAATATAATTGTTCCGTTAGCCTCTTTATTAGGTACGATTATCGGCACTATTACAGATAAACAAACAGGAGCGGGCATTAGCGGTAGTACGGTTACAGTAACATCTAATACGGGTATCTTCTTAGGAAAAGGTATCACAGATGAGAATGGTAATTATACTATTAGGAACTTACCGCACGGAATAGTGAATATTACAGTTGTAGCTCCGTCTTATGGAAGTTCAGGAACAACGACCACATTATTGGCAGATGAGATACAAAATGTTTCAATTGCTTTGCAGGAAGATGCTGGTGTAATTACAGGGTTTGTAACAGATTTCAACACCGCTTTACCACTTCCTGGTGCGAATATCGTTATTACAACATTAGGAAACATTGTAATTGCAACTACTGTGGTGGGGCAAACAGGAAGATATCATGTAGATGGATTGGCGCCGGGTTCTTATCGTGTAGTAGCAAGTGAACCTCAATATTCAACCGCTGTATTAACGGTAAATGTCATTTCGGATACAGAGGCATTGGCTAGTTTTGTATTATCTCCAGACCCAGGATATGTTTCAGGAGTTGTAACAGAAGACCTAATGGACGGGGTGCCTTTAAGGAATATTAATATTCAGGTTCGTTATTTAACAATAAGCGGCCCTGTTATTCAAACATTATTAACAGATAGTGAAGGAAGATATATAACAAGTGGGTTATCTCCTGGTACGTATGTATTAACTGCATTTAGTAGTGAATATGGTGATCAAACTTCTTCGGTTTTGGTAACAAGTGATACAACAACGATATTGAATTTTGTTCTTTCACCCAATACAGCTTTCTTGCGAGGAACGGTGACAGATAGTAGTGCGATACCGCTTCCAAGTACGATTGTTCGATTATTTGATAGTAATAATGCACTTACGCAGGCAACGGAAACAAATGCAAATGGTTTATATGGCTTTACTGGAATTACACCCGGAGCATACACAATTGTTGCTATTCACCCAAACTTTGAGAGACAGCAAATTGCTTTTACAGCAACGCCTAATGAAACAGCAACTGTAAATTTTGTTTTAAGTGGAATTCCAGGTACTCTTGTAGGAACTGTGAAGGATAGTGAAACAAATACACCGCTTGTAGGAGCGCTTGTGGAAGTATTTCCAAGTGGCGGTACACTAGCTGTAGCACGCAGAACGACTGATGGAACGGGGCAGTTTAACATTTCAAGCTTAGTATCCGGGAACTATACAGTAGTAGCGTCTAATTTAAATTATGAATCTCAAACGGTTGGAGCAATTATTGTCCCTGGAGAGATAACGAATGTCGAGGTTATTTTGCTTCTCGATCCAGCTATAGTTTCAGGGACGGTTACAGAATTAAATGGAAACCCTATAAATAATGCTGGTCTTTCTTTCTTCAATCAAAGTGGAATTTTAATTGGATCCACGGTAACGGATGTGAATGGAAATTATGTAATGGGGGGATTACCAGCAGGATCGTATACAGTAGTAGCATCGGCTCCTCAATTTGCACATGTAAGTAAAGGGTTGATAGTGGCTCCAGGACAAAATATAAGGAACTTTAACTTTGAATTAAGTAGAGATGTTGGAAAAATCGTAGGTACTATCACGGGAGATGGGATATCATTGGTAGGGGTAACAGTTTCTCTACTTGAAGATAATGTATTTATTGTATCGACAGTCACCAAAAGCGATGGAACATATATGTTTGAAAATATCGCTCCTGGAGCCTATACAGTCTCTGCTAGTGCTTCAGGTTTTGGAGTAAATCAAGTAGGAGCAGTTCTACAAGTGAATATGGTCACAGAAGCGAATATAGATTTACATTTTTTGATAGGAACGATTGCTGGAACTGTGACGGATACCTCAGGAATGCCAATTGTAAATATAGCTGTTACAATTCAAGTTTTTAATATAAATGGGCAGTTGCTTCGTAAAGTGCAAGCAGACCATACAGGTGTATTTGTAGTAACAGGATTAGTTCCTGGATCTTATGTCTTGACGGCAAGTGCTCCTCAGTACCAAACAAATACAGTAGGGGCAAATGTAAAAGCAAATGAGGTAACAAATGTAGAGGTGTCTTTACTAGCAGCGGCAGGAGCCATTGCTGGAACTGTTGTAGAGTTTGGGACGAATGAACCAATTGTAGGAAGTAGCGTGAAGATTACAGATATAAATGGTTTTATTATCGGAACAGCAGTTACAGATGAGAGCGGTCGATTTCGCATTGAAAGTCTTCTTGTTGGTACCGTAAATGTGATAGCAACTGCAGAGGGATATACCTCAATTTCTCGTGCAGCCATTATTCCTCTAAATACGACTGTTGATATTATATTGTCATTACAGTTAAATCCTGGTCGCATTGTTGGAACGATTACCGATATTCAAGGTTTTCCAATAAGTGGAGCAGTTATTACTGTAATTGATGGTACAACCGCAGTGATTACGAAGGTTCTGACGCAAAATGATGGAAGTTACCGCGTGGAATCTCTTACGCCAGGAGCATACACAATTTTAGTTAATGCTACTGGATTTGGTCAGGGGATCTCGAGTGGAGTTGTAGCATCAGGAGGTACGACGGATGTTTCTTTACAATTAATGGGGAATACAGGGGCGATTGCTGGAGCTGTTCAAGATAGCGAGACTGGTTTACCTATTAAAGGAGCAGCCATTCAAATCCGTTTGATTAATCCATCAGGACCAATTGTATTGACTACAGTAACAGATACAGGTGGGAATTTTGTAGCTCCAAACTTAAACCCAGGATTTTATGCAGTCGTTGCTTTTGCGGAAGACTATGGAAGTAACGTAGCTTCTGTTCAAGTAGTAATAAACGAAACAGCCACTGTTGCATTATCTCTATCAAGCTTAGTTGGGGCTGTAAGAGGTACGGTAGTGGATGAGGCATTAGAGTTGCCTCTAGTAGATACATTGATTAGACTTACTAGTGAAAGTGGGATTGTACTTCGAGAAGTACAGACAGATGTAACAGGGAATTATTTTATTGATAATATTACCCGAGGAAATTATACACTGGTATTTATTAATGCTAATTATCAAAATGTTGTTGTATCTGTGACGGTAGTAGCAAATGAAACAAAGATAATAAGTGTTACTTTACAGCCTTATCCAGCTTCTATCGCAGGAACAGTAGTTGACGCGAATTCAAGTGCACCGCTTATTGGTGCTGTGGTTCAAGTACTAAATGCAAATGGTCAATTTATTACCAATGCAATTTCAAATACAGAAGGAAGGTATAGCATAACAGGATTAGCAGAGGGAACGCATACGGTTGTTGCAATTACGCAAGGCTACATCGCAAGTAGTCTTAATATTTCATTAACACCAGGGACCGCTGCTCAAGTTGATTTTCAATTGATTACAAATCATGCATCTATTCAAGGAGAGATCATTGATCGAAATGGAAATCCAGTCAATAATGCTCTTGTCCGAGTATTAGATCAAAGTGGAGTATTCATCAATTCTGGTGTATCGGATGCAAATGGAATGTATATTGTTGGAAATATGCCATCCGGGACGCTTCAGGTTATTGTTTCAGCAAAAGGTTTTCAGAGTGTAACACGATTTATAACGGTACGTGCTGGTGAGTAGTTGACAAATATAGATTTTATTTTAGAATGGGATAGTTTTGGAGAAATTAAAGGGAACGTATATAACCAACTTACGAATGAACCGGTTGTAAATGCTACAGTTGAAGTGCGAAATTCTTTTGGTACGATAGTTACTGTGTATACAGATAGATTTGGGGATTTTAGTATTTCTTCTCTTGCTGCCGGTTCTTACACTCTGATAATTTTGGCACAACCTTTTCAAACAAAGACAATTACAGTGAACGTGGAGTTAGGTGAAATAACTCGTGTTACAGTTGGCTTAGATCCAACCTTTATTCCACCCTTTCCAAGAAAAGCAATATATATTATTCTTTTAAAAGAGACAGGAAAGGCATTAAGTCTTCCTTGTGCTTCAAATCCAACAATATTTCATTTAGTGAAATTGGATGAAAATAAGAATTTTGCAATATTCTCCTATGAAGCAGTGTTAGAGGGATTACAGTATATAACAATAGATCTAAGCTGTGTTTGGATTATAAAAATAAAATAAGTATTAAGAAATGAAAGTCTATCTTTAAATAAATGGGGCACAAAGTTTGTATCCTTCTATAAACTTCTTTATTATCAAAATAAAACGTGATAAAGGAGAGATAGCAGAGATGAGTGAAAAATTTAATGAGCAGTTTGATGGCTTGCTTGAAAAGTATACAGAACTATTGTTAGGGGAAAGCAGTGAAGAGAGGAAAGAGCAGGTACAAAAGTGGGCACTGTACTCTTACATCGCAAAAACAATGCCAGCTTTAGTCAAGCATTGGAATGAAACGTATCCAGATGGAAAAGAAGAAATGGTACATTTAATAGCTGATATTAAGAAGTTAAATGAAGAACACCGTAACCATAAAGACTGAAAAAACCACTTATAGAGTGGTTTTTTATTATTTTCGACAGAATATGACATTGTAAAATTTATATGTTTGATATTGTTTATTTAAATTTACATATAAGGGGAGAGATTAAAGTGGATGCTGAAAAGAAGTCGAAGATTTGGGAGTATGTCGGATGGGGCGCAATTGTCATAGTTGGCGCTTTTACTACATTTATGTTATTGATGCTTATTTTTGGTGATCCGAAAACGAAAGATAAAGCGGGAGAAGTGACAACAGATGGACAAGAGGTTCAATATGCCGGAAAGGATTTGAAAAAAGAATAATCTGTTGGAAAACTTGCTATTAAGGAATAAAGGGGATAATTAGTTATGAATAAAAAAGTGAAAAATTTTAAATATCTTATGATTATATTAGCCTGCATTGCAATTTTTGGTACAGTTTTACCTAATGCATTAGATCCGAATGAAACATTAGCAGGTAAAATTTCAATTGCAGTTTTTGGTACAATGGGTACTTGTTTATTATTTTCTATTACTTATTTTATTGTAAAAAAAGCTATTATAGCTTCGATGAAAAGGTAGATTATTATATGTCCTTAGGATTTGGATGGTTTCAGAACAGTTTTTTTGGGCGGAATTTGCCGATGAAGGTAAAGGAGTTCCGATTATTCTTTTAAAAGTAAAAAAAATATAATTCACTTTAATGTTGAAGAAAGAGGCTATCCCATAAGTCGGTGAAATCGTTTATGGGATAGCCTCTTTATGAAAAAATCCTACACAATATGTAGAGGTAGGAGCAAATATCTTTACATGTTTCGCATTTAAATGAAACGGAATCCTATGTTTCTACACGTAATTTTTATAGGAGTGAATTACGTGCACTTAGGGCTTTATATTTGTATTCATCTTGAGTCATATTAGTATCTTTGTATAATGTATAGGGAGAAGTAAGAGGTGTGCGAGTAGTGTCGAATATTTATTTTAAATGAGCCTTCTCACCTATTTTTATAGTTTTTTCTAAATGTCGAAAAAAATTTATGAATATTTGAAAGCGACATTATAGGTTTTTAAACATTTTTATAGTATTTTATAAATTATCTAAATAATTATTTGTATCAAATAATTTTAAACAATGATATAATTTAGAAGAGGGGTAAAAAACAGACAAAGTACAGTCATAGGGGTGAATTACATGGAACAATTAATGCGCAATTCGTTTCTTTTTTTGTCAAAAAATAAAGCGTTAACAAAACTGGCTAAGAAGTACGGTTTACGCTTTGGTGCAGGGCGCTTTGTCGCAGGGGAGACAATTGATTTAGCTGCTGCAGCCATTAAACAATTAAATCAGCAAGGACTTTGTGTAACAATCGACTATTTAGGTGAGTTCGTTGATAATGAAGCAGAAGCAAACGAAATGGCAGATCAATCGATTGAAGCAATTCGCGCAATTGGACGCGAAAAACTCAATTCACAGCTTTCTTTAAAAATGACTTCTATGGGATTAGACATCTCAGATGAAATTGTAATGAATAATATGCGCCGCATTTTAGAGGCTGCAAAAGAAAACGGTGTGTTTGTTACGATTGATATGGAAGACTATACGCGATGTGGGAAAACAATTGAGATCTTTAAGCAATTAAAATCTGAATACGATAATATCGGTACTGTTATTCAAGCTTACCTATATCGTACAGAAAAAGACATCGAGGATTTAAATGCATATAATCCTAATTTGCGTCTTGTAAAAGGGGCTTATAAAGAACCAGAAGAAGTGGCGTTCCCGGACAAGAAAGATGTAGATGAAAATTATAAAAAAATTATTAAAATGCACTTATTAAATGGAAATTATACAGCTATTGCTTCACACGATGAAGCAATTATTGAATATACGAAGAAACTTGCCGAAGAACATAACATTTCACGCGATCAATTCGAATTCCAAATGCTATATGGTATTCGTACAGAACGTCAGCTTGAGCTTGTAAAAGAAGGCTACAAAATGCGTGTTTATGTGCCGTATGGAAATGACTGGTATGGCTATTTCATGCGCCGCCTAGCAGAACGCCCAGCAAACGTTGCGTTCGTTTTAAAAGGAATGGTGAAAAAATAACCAAGGAGCTAAAATACTCCTTGGTTATTTTAATTGCTTGAATGCATAATTTGCCATTTTTTTCGTATCTGGATATAACTGCGTACGAGTAGAAGACAGTACAACGTTAATAACTCGTTTGCCATCTTTTTCATCGACTGTGACGACAGTGTATTTCCCAAGCGCAGATAAACCGCTTTTACTTCCAATTGCATATGGATCATCGTAAAGTTCCTCGCGGCCATAGTTTGCAATTTTTGGGGCGCGCTGTGAAGTATGCAATGTTGAGCGCGTTGTATTCATATAATCTAGCACAATTGGGTATTTTAATGCTTCTTTCGTAATGATGGCGATGTCATAAGGTGATACTTTATTACCTAATGCGTCAGCTCCGCTCGCGTTTTTAAACGTTGCATGCTTTGTCCCGAGTTCTTTCGCTCGTCTATTCATCATTTTGATAAACTCTTCTTTTGATCCTGCAATATGTTCGGCAATGGATTCAGAGATTGGATCGGCACTGATGATTAGCATGAGTTTCAATGCTTCATCTCTTTTTAATTTTTCACCAGCATGAAGTTTAATTTTTTTGCTTTGACTCTCCGTTGTTATTGCGTTTTTAGTGACTGTAATTTCTTCATCTTTTTTCACATTCTCTAGTAAAAGAAGAGTTGTCATCATTTTTGCTATGCTAGCTGGATACGAACGTTCTTGTTCCCGTTTTCCATATAGAATTTCACCAGTATCAGCATCGATTGTAACGGCGTATTTCCCAGTGATAGCAGGCTGATTCTCTCTCACGTCTTTTTTCTGGTTTGCATAAGAGAAGAAAATCATACTTGTAAACAGTGTAGCGATCATCACAATCATGAGTATTGTTCGTTTCATCATCGTTCCCTCTTTTGTTTTTCCTTATGTACAAATAAATTGGGCAGAAAAGTGGCCCAATACTCATTATGCCACGTTCTCTGCCCAAAAATATAGCGGAAGTTCAAAAAGTCCGGTAAAGATCGCCGCCCGCTTTCTTCGCTACATCGCCAGTCCGGTTCACATGTAGCTCCACCTACACTCCGTATCTTCCCAGCTTCCGTACGTCGAACTGCTCGGCTCTCTTTATACTCCTTTTTGAACAAGCACATATATCCTTATTTTTCACCCATGTTGTGCTTTTTATATTGTTGATTGTTACCTTGACGGCCTTTTTCAATACCGCGATCAACTGGACCTGCATTTCCTGTTACACTTGCAGCACTAACGCCTGCTTTTGATGGGTCTTTCTTAAGTCTTGCCATATATATTCCTCCATTTTCGTTAAATTCTAAAAAAGGAAAAAGCGTATTCTATCAAGAAATACACAGTTATAGAGTTCCCAAATCAAAGAAAATAATTTATTTCAGAAAATTTTATCAATAAATATATTGCGAAAATTTAAACAGTATCATATATTTATTAGTAGAGGCTCACTCATTGATTGCGACTTATGTCGAAAAATTGAATGAGCATTCATTCAAGAATAGGGGGAGAAATGGATGTTCCAAATTAAAAAGGCTGCTGTTCTCGGTTCTGGCGTAATGGGCTCAGGAATTGCTGCACATTTAGCCAATATCGGTATACCAACATTATTGCTTGATATCGTACCACAGGCGCTTACAAAAGAAGAGGAAGCGAAGGGACTTACGTTAGAACATAAAAGTGTAAGAAATCGTTTTAGTAACGGGGCACTGCAAAAATTAGTAAAGCAAAAACCAGCTCCTCTTACAGTGAAAGGTAATTTAGCATTAATTGAAGCGGGTAATTTAGAGGATGACCTTGAGCGCCTTGCTGATGTAGATTGGATTATTGAAGTTGTTGTTGAAAATTTAGACATTAAGAAGAAACTATTTGAAAAAGTAGATGCTGTTCGTAAACCAGGCTCGATTGTGAGCTCAAATACATCGGGTATTTCTGTTGAAAAAATGGCAGAAGGTCGTTCAGATGACTTCCAAAAACACTTCTTAGGAACGCACTTTTTTAACCCACCACGTTATTTAAAACTTCTAGAGATTATACCGACAAAAGAAACAGATCCACAAGTGTTAAACTTTATGAAATTATTTGGTGAAGATGTTCTTGGAAAAGGTGTCGTTATCGCGAAAGATACACCAAACTTTATTGGAAACAGAATCGGTACGTACGGCTTACTTGTGACGTTGCAAGAAATGATTAAGCGCGGCTATAGCGTTGGAGAAGTGGATTCTGTAACAGGTCCATTAATCGGTCGTCCAAAGAGCGCAACGTTCCGCACATTAGATGTTGTTGGTTTAGACACATTCGTTCACGTTGCGAACAATGTATATGAAAATGTACAGGAAGAAGAACGAGATGTATTTAAAGTACCAGCTTTCATGCATGGCATGCTGGAGAAAAAATGGCTTGGAAGTAAAACAGGTCAAGGTTTCTTCTTAAAACAAGGAAAAGAAATTTTAGAGTTAAATCCTGAAACGATGGAATATGAAGCACGTAAAAAATTAAAAGCTGCTTCTGTAGAGTTAAGCAAACAAGAAAAAGGATTAGCGAATAAATTGAAAGCGCTTGTATATGCGAAAGATCGTGCAGGAGAGTTGCTATGGAATATTATTACGCCAACTCTTTTATATTCAGCGAAGCTTCATAAAGAAATCGCAGACGATATTGTTGCAATTGACCAAGCGATGAAGTGGGGATTTGGCTGGGAACAAGGCCCATTTGAAATTTGGGACGCAATTGGCGTAGAAAAATCCGTTCAAAAGATGGAAGAAAACGGAAAAGTTGTTCCGGCATGGGTAAAAGACATGTTAGAGAAAGGATTTAGTACTTTCTATAAACAGGATAACGGCGAAAGCTATTACTACGATAACGGTGAATATAAGCTGATTGAACGTAATAAAAAAGCAATTTCGCTTAAACAACTAAAAGAGAAAAATGGCGTGTTAAAGAAAAATAGTGGTGCGAGCTTAATCGATTTAGGCGATGGCGTCCTTTGCTTAGAATTCCATTCAAAGAGCAATGCAATTGGTATGGATATTACGCAAATGATTAACTACGCTGTTGATGAAGTGGAAAAGAATTATAAAGGACTTGTTATCGGGAACCAATCGAAAAACTTCTGCGTTGGTGCAAACCTTGCAATGATTTTAATGGAAGCACAAGATGATAACTACTTTGAAATTGAGTGGGTCGTGAAAAACTTCCAAGATGCAATGATGAAAATTAAGTACTGCTCAAAACCAGTCGTGGCAGCACCATACGGTATGACACTTGGCGGCGGTACAGAAGTTTGCTTACCAGCAGCGAGCATTCAAGCTTCTAGTGAGACATACATGGGATTAGTAGAAGTTGGGGTTGGTTTAATCCCTGGCGGTGGCGGTAACAAAGAGTTATACATTAAACATTTAAATAAAATGGCAAACGGTGTAGAGTTTGATCTGCAAAAGGTTGCAAATAAAGTATTTGAGACAGTAGCGATGGCGAAAGTTTCAACATCTGCGCAAGAAGCAGTTTCTCATAACTTCTTAGGCGATAAAGATGGTATTAGTGTGAATGGTGATCACTTACTATACGATGCGAAACAAAAAGCACTTGCTTTATATGAAGCGGGTTATAAAGCACCTATCCGCAAAAAGATACCAGTTGTTGGTGAAACGGGATATGCAACTCTCGCACTTGGAGCAGAAGCAATGCATTTATCTGGTTACATTTCTGAATATGATCTTCATATTGCGAAGAAACTTGCATATGTAATTGCAGGCGGAAAAGTACCGTACGGAACAGAAGTTGATGAGCAATACTTATTAGATGTGGAACGTGAAGCATTTATTAGCTTAGTAAGTGAGATGAAATCACAAGCAAGAATGCAGCACATGCTTGTAAAAGGAAAGCCATTACGTAACTAATAACGAGGGGAGATATCGTTCATGAGAGAAGCTGTCATTGTTGCGGGAGCAAGAACGCCAATTGGTAAGGCAAAGAGAGGTTCATTAAAAACAGTTCGTCCTGATGATTTAGGAGCATTAGTAGTAAAAGAAACATTAAAACGTGCGAATAATTATGAAGGACCAATTGATGATTTAATTTTCGGTTGTGCGATGCCAGAAGCAGAGCAAGGTTTAAATATGGCACGTAATATCGGTGGGTTAGCGGGACTTTCTTACGATGTTCCAGCTATTACAATTAACCGTTACTGTTCTTCAGGGCTACAAAGTATCGCTTACGGTGCAGAACGCATTATGCTTGGTCATTCTGAAGCAGTATTATCTGGTGGAGCAGAATCGATGAGTTTGGTTCCAATGATGGGGCACGTTGTTCGTCCAAATAGTCGCCTTGTGGAAGCGGCTCCAGAATATTATATGGGCATGGGCCATACAGCAGAGCAAGTTGCTGTGAAGTATGGAATTTCTCGTGAAGAGCAAGATGCATTTGCGGTAAGAAGTCATCAGCGTGCGGCAAAAGCTTTAGCTGAAGGGAAGTTTGCTGATGAAACAGTACCTGTAGATGTAACTTTGCGTACCGTTGGGGCAAATAACAAAATCCGAGAAGAAATGATTACATTCTCACAAGATGAAGGTGTAAGAGGAGATACGACATTAGATATCTTAGGGAAATTACGTCCAGCATTTAACGTTCGCGGTTCTGTAACGGCTGGTAACTCTTCACAAATGAGTGATGGAGCAGCATCCGTACTTTTAATGGATCGTGAAAAAGCAGTGAGCGATGGCATGAAGCCACTTGCGAAATTCCGCTCATTTGCAGTAGCTGGTGTACCACCAGAAGTAATGGGAATTGGCCCAATTGCAGCAATTCCAAAAGCGTTAAAATTAGCAGGATTAGAACTATCTGATATCGGCTTATTTGAACTAAATGAAGCATTTGCTTCTCAATCGATCCAAGTAATTCGTGAGCTTGGCTTAGATGAAGAAAAGGTAAATGTAAACGGTGGTGCAATCGCACTTGGACATCCACTTGGTTGTACAGGAGCAAAATTAACATTATCTCTTATTCATGAAATGAAACGCCGCAATGAGCAATTCGGTATTGTAACAATGTGTATCGGCGGGGGAATGGGAGCTGCCGGAGTGTTTGAATTACTATAAAAAAAGTGGAGGCGGCTCGTCCAGAACAAGAGGACATTGGAGCTCCTGACATAGAGGCGCTTTTTGCCTCGGAGGAAGGGACAAAATGGCCGATTGTTCTAGCCGCTGGAACTGGATTAAATAAAAAGTGGAAGCGGCTTGCTTAGAATGCGAGGGGGATGGAGCTTCTGGCGAGGAGGCGTTCTTTGCCTCATAGGAAGAAGCGAAGTCACCGATTATTCTAGCCGCTGGAACTGGATTAAATAAAAAAGTGGAAGCAATAAAAGGGTATAAAAAATAAAGGGTGAGCCAGCTTCTTTCAAAATGAGAGAAGCGGCCTATGAAAATATGAAGGAGGAATTTTTCATGGAAAAAACAGTGGGAAATGCAGTTAAAGGCGGCAGCTTTTTAGTTGATGAGATTACGATTGATCAAGTATTTACACCAGAGGATTATAGCGATGAGCATAAAATGATAGCGAAAACGACAGAGGATTTTATTGTAAATGAAGTTCTCCCAGAGCTTGAATATTTAGAGCAGCATGAGTTTGATCGTTCTGTTCGCTTATTAAAAGAAGCTGGCGAGCTTGGTTTATTAGGTGCTGATGTACCAGAAGAGTACGGCGGAATTGGGCTTGATAAAGTAAGCTCAGCGTTAATCGCAGAGAAATTCTCTCGTGCTGGTGGCTTTGCAATTACACATGGCGCTCACGTTGGTATCGGATCATTACCAATCGTTTTATTCGGTAATGAAGAGCAAAAGAAAAAATATTTACCTGCTTTAGCAACTGGTGAAAAATTAGCTGCATACGCATTAACTGAGCCAGGATCTGGATCGGATGCATTAGGCGCAAGAACAACTGCTCGCTTAAATGCAGAAGGTACACACTATGTATTAAATGGTGAGAAACAATGGATCACAAACTCTGCTTTTGCTGATGTATTCGTTGTATACGCGAAAGTTGATGGAGAGCATTTCACAGCATTTATCGTTGAGAAAGAATATCCAGGTGTATCTACAAGCCCTGAAGAAAAGAAAATGGGAATTAAATGTTCTTCAACTCGTACGCTAATTTTAGAAGACGCATTAGTGCCGAAAGAAAATGTACTTGGTGAAATTGGTAAGGGGCATATCATTGCGTTTAACATTTTAAATATCGGTCGTTATAAATTAGGTGTTGGTACAGTTGGTTCTTCAAAACGTGCACTAGAAATTTCTGCACAATATGCAAATCAGCGTCAACAGTTTAAACAACCGATCGCTCGTTTCCCATTAATTCAAGAAAAGCTTGCGAACATGGCAGCGAAAATTTATGCGGCGGAAAGCTCTGTATATCGTACAGTTGGTTTATTTGAAAGCCGTATGAGCACATTATCAGAAGAAGAAGTAAAAGACGGCAAAGCTGTTGCAGCTTCAATTGCTGAATATGCAATTGAGTGCTCTTTAAATAAAGTATTCGGTTCTGAAGTATTAGACTACGTAGTAGACGAAGGTGTTCAAATTCATGGTGGTTACGGATTTATGGCAGAGTACGAAATTGAAAGAATGTACCGCGACTCTCGTATTAACCGTATTTTCGAAGGTACGAACGAAATTAACCGTTTAATCGTACCGGGTACGTTCTTACGTAAAGCAATGAAAGGTGAATTACCGCTTCTTCAAAAGGCACAAAAATTACAAGAAGAGTTAATGATGATGATGCCAGAAGAAGTAGGCGATGAGCCATTAGCACTTCAAAAATATTTAGTAAATAACGCGAAGAAAATCGGCTTAATGGTAGCTGGATTAGCTGCCCAAAAATACGGTAAAGCATTAGATAAAGAACAAGAAGTTCTTGTTAACATTGCAGATATCGTAAACAATTTATACGCAATGGAGTCTGCTGTTCTTCGTACAGAAAAAGCAATCAAAGCAACTGGCCTTGAAAAGAATAAACAAAAAGTATTATACACTGAAGTATTCTGCCAAGAAGCTTTCAACCAAATTGAAGCAGATGCGAAAGAAACAATTATCGCAGTTGAAAACGGTGATATGCTGCGCATGATGTTATCAGCGCTTCGCAAATTAACTCGTCATACACCGCTTAACGTAATTCCGAAGAAGCGTGAAATTGCTGCGAAAGTATTAGAGGATGAGCGTTATACAGTTTAATTGTTTTGAGAATCCGGCAACCCTATAAGGGCTGTCGGATTTTTTTGTGAGTAATCGCTGTATAAAATCGATATCTGGATTAATCGTATCAATATACGCATGAACACGATCATCTAAATCAACTTCGGATAAAGTGTTCTTACAATACTATCTTTGTAAGACAAGCTTGCTAAAATGACTATGATTTTTTAAGTAAAAGGTGAATGTGATCATTCATCTTTTTTTAGTGAATCATCATTTTATGTCATCACTTCACATGCATACAATCCCAAAATTAATAGATACTAAATGGTGAATGAACAAAGAAAGGAAGGGTTTTATTATGCCAAATTTAACAGAGCTTGAGCTTGAAAATTTACGTCATATTATTGGAGGGCATGCGACAGTTGCGAATAAATTAGATCAGTATGCGCAGCAGTGTACAGATCCTCAATTGAAGCAAATGCTACAGCAAGATGCACAAGCGGCAAGAAATACAAGACAACAATTAATGTCCTTTTTAGGTTAGGAGTGTATAGACTATGAATGAAAAAGATATGGTGAACGATTATTTAGCGGAGTTAAATGCTAGTTTAACGGGTTATGCGAATTACATAGCGCAATCGGATAACGCACAGTTACATCAAACGTTGATTCACATTCGAAATCAAGATGAATTAAGGCAACGTAAGGTATATGAATATGCGAAGCAAAAAAATTATTATCAACCAGCTGCTCCTGCGAATCCAATGGTTGTTCAGCAATTGAAAAGTCAGCTAAATGCACAATAATAAAATACGAAAAAGCGAGTGANNCTCGCTTTTTCGTATTTGTATATATCAATACATATGTGTGAAATATTTTTCTAGTTGTAACAAATATGACGAAAAATTTTTAGGGTATGTCACAAAAAGTACAAAAAGATTGTTCAATATTTCACAAAGTATCCATGGTTTCTATAGTGCGAATCTCTATAATAAAAAGTGTAAAGAACAAAAACATTACATAATGATTTAGGAGAGGTTCTTATGAATAGAAACACAAGAAAAATCGCAATTATTGGCACTGGATTAGTTGGATCAAGCTGCGCATATTCAATTGTGAATCAAGGTATCTGTGAAGAACTAGCATTAATTGATATAAATTATGAACGTGCAGTTGGAGAAGCGATGGATTTATCACACTGCATTAACTTTACAAATACAAGAACAAAAGTATATGCAGGTACTTATGAAGACTGCAAAGATATGGATATTGTTATTATTACAGCAGGTCCAGCTCCAAAACCAGGACAAAGTCGCTTGGATACTTTGGGAGCAAGCGCGAAGATTATGGAAAGTGTTGTAGAAGGTGTAATGGCAAGTGGATTTGATGGCATCTTCTTAATCGCATCAAATCCAGTTGATATTATTACTTATCAAGTTTGGAAAGTGTCTGGTTTACCAAGAAACCGTGTGCTTGGTACAGGAACATCTTTAGACTCTTCACGCTTGAGAACAATTTTATCTGAAATGCTTGAAGTGGATCCTCGTAGTATTCACGGTTATTCATTAGGTGAGCATGGTGACTCTCAAATGGTTGCCTGGTCTCATGTTACAGTTGGCGGGAAACCAATCTTGCAAATTTTAGATGAACAAAAAGAGCGTTTCGGCGAAATTGATTTAGATGAAATTGTTGAGAAAACTGCTAAAGCTGGTTGGGAAATTTATAAACGTAAAGGAACTACTTATTACGGTATTGGGAATTCACTAGCTTATATCGCACGCTCTATCTTTAATGATGATCATTGTGTAATCGCTGTTTCAGCCATTTTAGATGGTGAGTACGGTGAATATAATATTTGCACAGGTGTACCAGCAATTATTACAAGAGATGGTGTGAAAGAAGTCGTTGAACTAAACTTAACAGAAGCCGAGGAAAGCCGATTTGCACAATCCAATGATATTTTACGTGACTATATGAAAACAATCGGTTACTAAACTAGGAGAAGGTGAAACAGATGAAGGACTATATAATGTCTCGTGTTTTTAAAGGTTCTGCCGGAATTGCACAAGGTATTTTCGTATCACTTGGAATTGGTTTACTGATAGAAAATATAGGAAGAATTGTTGATATTCCGATGTTAATTACAATTGGTGTTGTCGCGAAATCACTTATGGCACCAGCAATTGGAGCAGGGATTGCTTTCATGCTTGGAGCAAACGGGCTTGTCATTTTCTCAGCGATGGTCGCCGGGGCGATTGGAGCAGGATCGATTTCGATTACTGAAGCTGGTCTAATCATTAAAACTGGTGAACCGATCGGTGCATTATTAACAGCAACTCTAGCGGTCTATATCGGTAAACGATTAAGCGGGAAAACTGCTTTAGATATGATGCTCGTTCCATTTGTGGCAATACTAGGCTCAGGCATAGTTGGTATTTGGTTAGCTCAAAATATTAGCCCTGTTTTAAATATAGTTGGAGCGTTTATTAAAGATAGCTCAGCTGGTAGCCCATTTATTGCTTCTATTGTACTTTCAGTTGTTTGGGGACTATTACTTATTTCTCCAGCATCATCAGCTGCTTTAGCAATTGCGCTTAGCCTAGACGGTGTTGCAGGCGGTGCAGCACTTGCAGGATGTGTAGCTCAATTTATCGGATTCTCTGTTATCTCAGCAAAAGAAAACAATTTGGGTGGTATTTTAGCACAAGCGCTTTGTACTCCGAAAGTACAGTTGCCGAACATTACTAAAAATCCAATGATTCTCGTCCCAACTGTCGTTGCCAGCGCCATTGTGGGTCCTGTATCTGCACTAATTTTTCACTTGGAAGCAGGTAAAGAAATTGCAGGTCTTGGATTAAGTTCTTTGATTGCACCAATTAATTTAATTTCCAGCCAAGGATTTGATGTTGTACCAGCGATGGTTATCACTTACATTGTAATTCCAGTAGCTGTTTCTTATATCATTTACATTGCGCTAAAAAAAGCAGGCCGAATTCATTCAGGCGATATGACTGTGCCACAATCTTAATTGCCAAACAACATATTACATTGAAAATCTCCTTTATATAGATAAAAGCAGACTGAAGAAGCCACAGTCTGCTTTTTTGTTACATTTTATAGGTTTGTTTTACTGGGATTGTAACAGTTTCTTTTCTGTTAACTAATAATAATTGCACACCGAGGTACAATGTGCTCGCCAATGCCATGCCAGAAACTGCATCTAAGAAGGCATGCTGTTTTGTGAATAATGTCGATAAAATAATGAGTGTACCAAAGAACGTAAGGATCCAATATTCCCACTTATGCTGCTCTCTTCGCTTATAAGCAGCTAACATAATGACAAATGTTGTGAGAACGTGGATGCTAGGGAAACAGTTTACAGGTTGATCAATACTATAAATATAACGAACTAAGTCAGAAAATACATCTGTCCCTACTACTGTAGGGCGGGGTACTGTTGTTTGCCACAAATAGTAAATCGAAAAGCATGTTAGTTTTCCAAGGATAACGCTGCTTAATGTTACATAATATTGTTTACGATCAGCGAAACAATAGTAAATGAGTGCTCCATATAAGTATGGGAACCAAAGTAAATACGGAATAATAAATACTTTTACAAACGGAATCCAATCATCAACTATAGTCGTAACGTCGACGGCATGAACGCCAGATTTATTTAGTACATCGTAAAGCGGACTTACGAGTACGAGTAGAAGTATATAACTTAAGGGAAGAAAAGATGAAAGTTTATATTTTTTCATGAAAATCTCCTAGTGTTTAGTAATGTAAGTAAATCCAATTGATTATAATATAGAAAATCAAAATGAGCTATCGATTTTACTTACATTTTTTTGAATTTGCCTTACATTTTTGTCACTTGACTTTTGAGATGGGGGGAGTAAGAATGAAGCGTTTGCTGAATTTTTGTTTTCTTATATTGTTATGTCTAATAGGGGTGGGGTGTGCACAAAATAAGGATATACCACCTGTTCAAGAGTATAGCGGAAGGGCATTGGCTATTGGAGTTGTGGGTGAGGTACCAAAGGATACGTTTAGAAATATAAAGTTTGAGAAAATAAAGTTAGATGAAATGAAGGAGAGATCTGAAGAAGTTGACGGATTTCTCGTTATGAAAGAACATTTTGAAGAAGCATCAAAAGAAAAATATACAGATCTATTTTTAGGGTTGAAAAAGCCAGTGTTTTTTATTGGTTTAAAGGATCGGCCCTATTTCATTTTTACTGAAAAAGATTTAGATTATCATAATGCGCCAAGAAATGGAGCAATGATGTATACACAAGGATTTGTAAACGTTGGAAGTGGTGAGGGACAAATTTGGGGTACCGATTTATACAATGATACGATTTCAGAACAAAGCATTCATAATATGTATATATATGTATTTCAAACGATTGCGGATTATTTGAGTAGGCAGTAAGAAGCTCTTGATTTAGGAGCTTCTTCTGTTTGATTTATTTAATCAAACGTTTGTTTAAGATGTATGTTCGTGTTTATCCTGCTATTCGTGGGCAGTCATACTCCCACTTCAACATTCAGCACAAGCAAAGAGGTTAGATGGGAGATAAACTTCCAGTAAAACCCCAATTAGTGAGGGCAAATAATCAGTGGAGGATGAAGAAAACCCCGCTGATTAAAGTTTCACTTTATGGTGTTTAATCTATCAAATAAACGTTTGTTTAAGATATATGTTCGTGTTTAACATACACGATAAATTGAGAGGAAAATATTTTAAATATAAAAATGGCGGAAAATAAGGAAAATTTGCAGGGGAAAAGAAAATTGTGACGAAATAAGTTAAAGTTTGGAGAAGAATCGTTTGAAATAATAGAATGTTTTCTATATGATAAAGATAAAGGTTAGCAAAAAGTAGGTGAATTTATGACAGTAACATTTTATTCATATCCAAAGTGTGGCACATGTCAAAAAGCGAAAAAATGGTTTGAGGCAAACGATGTAGCATATGAAATGATTCATATTGTTGAAAATCCACCGTCAAAAGAAGATTTGCGTAATTTACATGCGAAAAGTGAATTGCCATTAAAAAAATTCTTTAATACAAGTGGAATGCGTTACCGTGAACTTGGCTTAAAAGATAAGTTAAAGGAAGCAAGTGAAGACGAATTGTTTGAGCTTTTAGCATCTGATGGCATGTTGATTAAACGTCCAATCGTAACAGATGGTACGAATGTAACACTTGGTTTTAACGAAGAGCAGTTTGAAAGTGTGTGGAAAAAGTACCAATAAGGTATTTTTACATAATTAATACATTCACTGGAGGTACAGTCATGAGCATTCCAAATCATTTACGTTACTCTGAAGAACACGAATGGGTAAAAACTGAAGGCAACCAAGTTGTTATCGGTATTACTCATTTCGCACAAAGTGAGTTAGGCGATATCGTATTCGTTGAACTTCCTGAAGTAGGTGCAACAATTGAGGCTGACGAGCCATTCGGCAGCGTAGAATCTGTTAAAACAGTTTCTGAATTATACGCACCTGTAAGTGGTAAAGTTGTGGCAGTAAACGAAGAATTAAGCGATCAACCAGAACTTGTTAACGAATCTCCGTACGAAGGTGCATGGATGGTTAAAGTTGAACTTTCTGATGCAAGTGAAGTAGAGAAGTTATTATCTGCAGAACAATACGCAGAAATGACAAACCAAGACTAATTTTAATCGAAATAAAAGGGACAGCCTATGTGCTGTCCCTTTTATTTTGCACTGTGAGCGAGCCGCTTCCGCTTTTCTTGATGTCTAGCTTCAGCGGCAAGAACAGTCAGTCGTTTCGCTCCTTCCTGCGAGGCAAAGGGCGCCTCTTCGTCAGAAGCTCCAACGTCCTCCCGTTCTGAGCGAGCTGCTTCCGCTTTTCTTGATGTCTAGCTTCAGCGGCAAGAACAGTCAGTCGTTTCGCTCCTTCCTGTGAGGCAAAGGGCGCCTCTTCGTCAGAAGCGCCAACGTCTTCCTGTTCTGAGCGAGCCGCTTCCGCTTTTCTTTGCAAAAATAAACAGGAAACAACATGAAAATATCGAATATACTATATACTAAAGTAAGGTTGTTTTTATAGTATATGGTGATCGGGTGATGACATATGGTCTATGTAGAGAAAGTCATTATTGTCGAAGGAAAATCAGATAGAAGAAAGATTGAATCTATTATTCGGGAACCAGTGGAAATTGTTTGTACAAATGGTACAATTGGTTTGTCGAAAATGGATGAACTCATTGATCAGTTTTTTGATAAAGATGTATATGTACTAGTGGATGCTGATGCCGCAGGAGAGAAGCTTAGAAAACAATTTCGGAAAGAATTCCCGCAAGCTGAGCATATTTACATTGATCGTTCGTATCGTGAAGTGGCAACTGCTCCTTCTAATCATTTAGCGAACGTATTATGGGGAGCTGACATTGACGTTTATACAGAATATTTACGGTAAGGAATGATAGAAGTGATTGACTGGACAGGTGTTGAAGTAACAGCTCTAATAGCAGACCAAGAAAAAACAGTATTATATGTATATACACCGATGTGTGGAACATGCCAATTAGCAAAGAAGATGTTAACAGTGGTAGAAGCTACTATATCTGAATTGGAAATAGGAATGTTAGATTTAAACTATGCACCTCATTTAGCGCAAGAGTATGAAGTAGAAAGTGTACCTTGTTTACTCGTATTTGAGCGGGGAACACTTATAAAGAAAATATATGCATTTCATTCGGTTGAATATTTATATAAAGAATTACAGTAGGCGGCAAAGTTTTTGCCGCCTCGACATATTTCTTGGGAAATATGCCTGAAAGATAGAAGTAGTACGTTATTTGTCGAGAGAAAGTAACAGGATTGCTCTTTGAGAAGATGGAATGGTATTAGTAGAAAGTGATATGAAGGATGTGACTAGAATGGGATTATATTCGTTGCTTCAATCATTTGTAACATATGCTAATGCACAATACCATTTAGAACCGCTTCTTCGGCAAGGGGAAAAAACAATCAATTTTCGTTTAGGAGACGAGAGGTGCTCACTTCAGATTTCAAGAGAGTATATACAAGTTTTGAAAGAGGCGCGCGGAACAGAACAATTGATTTGCTTTCAGGAAGAAAACTTACGGAGGTTAGTTACTGGGAATATTAGGTTACAAACATTGGTGAATAGCGGATGTGTTCAATATAACGGAACGTATCGTACGATGCTATTATTAGAATCAGTATTTCACATATGTAAACCAATGCGAGTAGGTGCTTAATATTCTGAAGTTTTACTTTTTGCGATTTTTTTTGTTGACATAGTGATTGTATGTTGATACAATTCAAGTCATAAAATATAGACAATTTAATAAATTTCAAATCAGACGAAAATTTAATCTGATTTCTCTTATCAAGAGAGGTGGAGGGACTGTGCCCTATGAAGCCCGGCAACCGTCAACTTTTATGTTGAAATGGTGCCAATTCCTGCAAAGCAAATGCTTTGAGAGATGAGAGGAAGGGATCATGTTGATATATGCATATAAACCTTTCTGCTCATTCTAGGGGCAGAAAGGTTTTTTTGTTGTTTGAATGAGGAGGACATTCGAATAATAAGAGGAGCTAGAGCGAAAGATTACTCACATGAAAAAATAAAAAAATTGTAGAGTGAACCTGAGCGAGCCGCGCCAGCTTCAGCGGCTAGAACAGTCGGTCGTTTCACCTCTTCCTGCGAGGTAAGAAGCACCTCTACGTCAGGGGTTCCAACACCCTCTTGTTCTGAGCAAGCCGCTTATGCTTTTTAAATAAAAAAAGGGGTGAACATCATGATTTTATTAGAAAATGTAAAGAAAATATATAAGTCAAAAAGCGGTGATGTCACTGCTGTGGATAATGCCAATTTACAAATAGAGAAAGGCGAAATCTTTGGTGTTATTGGATATAGTGGTGCTGGAAAAAGCTCTTTGATTAGGTTGTTTAATCAATTAGAGAAACCAACTTCCGGACAGATCACGATAGCTAATCGTGTTATTTCAGCAATTACTGGTAATGAACTTCGCAAGGCAAGACAAGAAATCGGAATGATTTTTCAACATTTCAACTTACTTTGGTCACGAACTGTACGTGAAAATATCGCTTTTCCACTTGAAATTGCGGGTGTTGATAAAGCGGAAAGAAGAAAGCGTGTGGAAGAGTTAATTCGTCTTGTTGGATTAGAAGGAAGAGGAGACGCATATCCATCTCAATTGAGCGGTGGGCAAAAGCAGCGTGTCGGTATCGCGAGAGCGTTAGCGAATAATCCAAAAGTTCTTCTATGTGATGAAGCAACTTCGGCTCTTGATCCAGAAACGACAGATCAAATTTTAGATTTACTATTAGATATTAATAAGCGCCTCGGTTTGACAATTGTACTAATTACACATGAGATGCACGTAATTCGAAAAATTTGTAATCGCGTTGCGGTAATGGAGAAAGGGAAGATTGTAGAAAGTGGTCCTGTACTTGACGTATTCCGTAATCCAAAACAGGATATTACAAAAAGATTTGTACAGCAGCTAACTGATTCAGAAGATACAAATGAAACAATTGAGAGTTTAATAGAAAAGTATCCAGATGGAAAAGTAATTCGCTTGCAGTTTATTGGTGAAGCGGTAGAACGTCCCGTACTTCAAAGGCTAATGCAACGCAGTGATATTGAAGTTAGCATTTTGCAAGGGAATATCGCACAAACGAATAACGGCTCTTACGGCAGTTTAGTCGTTCATTTAAACGGTGAGGAAACAGCGATCCAGCAAGCAATTCAAGGAATACATCAAGATCAAGTAGAGCTGGAGGTGATTGCACATGGATAAGTTACTCGCAAATGTAGATTGGAATCAAATGCTAGAAGCGACAGGTGAAACATTATATATGACGGCAATCGCAGCACTTGCGACATTTGGTTTCGGTCTTATTTTAGGATTGTTACTTTTCATGACGGCAAAGGATAATTTGTGGGAAAACAAAGCGATTCACACAGGGATTGGAGCATTTGTAAATATTTTTCGTTCTATTCCATTTATCATTTTAATTATTTTATTAATTCCATTTACGAAGATTCTTCTTGGAACAATTCTTGGAGCAAGCGCAGCACTACCGGCTTTAATTATTGGAGCAGCACCGTTTTATGCAAGGATGGTTGAAATCGCACTTCGTGAAATTGATAAAGGCGTGATCGAAGCTTCAAAGGCAATGGGAGCGAAAACAAGCACAATTATTTGGAAGGTATTGATTCCGGAATCGCTTCCAGCGCTTGTATCTGGTATTACGGTAACGACAATTGCTCTAGTAGGTTATACAGCAATGGCTGGTGTTGTAGGTGCTGGTGGGCTTGGTACACTGGCATATTTAGAAGGATTCCAGCGTGGAAATAACGATGTGACCATTGTAGCAACAATTTGTGTATTACTCGTTGTTTTCTTGATTCAATTTATTGGTGATTTTGTTACAACTCGAATTGATAAACGATAAAATAAAACGGGGAAGGGTGTTTATATCATGAAAAAATTATTACTTACAGCACTTATTTCAACTTCAATTTTTGGGCTAGCAGCTTGTGGTGGGAAAGATAAAGATGAAAAGACACTTGTTGTGGGAGCTTCTAACGTACCGCATGCTGTTATTTTAGAAAAGGCAAAACCTTTACTTGAGAAAAAAGGAATTGAATTAAAAATTGAAAAATTCCAAGACTACGTGCTTCCGAATAAATCATTAGCAGATAAGGACTTAGATGCAAACTACTTCCAGCACATTCCATACTTAGAAAAAGAAATAAAAGATAAAAAATATGATTTTGAAGTAGCAGGGAAAATTCACTTAGAGCCAATAGGAGTATATTCTCAAAAATATAAAAGCTTAAAAGACCTTCCAGACGGAGCAACAATTATTATGAGTAACTCTGTTGCTGACCATGGACGTGGTTTAGCAATCTTACAAAAAGAAGGTATTTTAAAAATTAAAGATGGTCTAGATCCTGTTAAAGCAACTACGAAAGATATTGCAGAAAATCCGAAAAACTTGAAGTTCAAAACAGATATTGAGCCTGGTTTATTACCACAAGTGTATAACAATAAAGAAGGCGATGCGGTTTTAATTAACTCAAACTATGCGATTGATGCAAAATTAAACCCAGAGAAAGACGCGATTGCAATTGAAGGAAATGACTCTCCATATGCAAACGTAGTTGCCGTTCGTAAAGGCGATAAAGATAAAAAAGAAATTAAAGCTCTTATAGAAGTGTTACATTCTAAAGAAATCGAAGACTTTATTAATAAAGAATATAAGGGAGCTGTTGTTCCTGTAAAAGAATAATAGGTTATAAAAAGGGCTGGTAAATGCCAGCTCTTATTTTGTACCTAGTAAAACTCATATGCGATAAAAATTCTAAAAATTACAAAAAAGAGGGTGAAACCTAATGAAGAAAATTATATTATCCATTTTTATAGCAGTCTTTGTATTTGCATTAGCTGCTTGCGGCGGGAAAGATGAAAAGACACTTGTTGTGGGAGCATCTAATGTACCACATGCTGTTATTTTAGAAAAAGCAGAGCCTATTTTAGAGAAAAAAGGTATTAAATTAAAAATTAAAAAATTCCAAGATTATGTATTACCAAATAAAGCGTTAGCTGATAAAGACATTGATGCGAATTATTTTCAACATATCCCTTATTTAGATAAAGAGATTCAAGAAAAAGGATATAAAATTGTAAGTGCAGGAAAAATTCATTTAGAACCGATGGGAATCTATTCTAAGAAGTATAAAAGTTTAAAAGACCTTCCAAATGACGGAACGGTAATTATGAGTAATAACGTAGCAGAACGTGGTCGTATGCTTGCATTATTGCAAAAAGGCGGCGTCATTAAACTGAAAGATGGTGTAGATATCGTTAAAGCAACAGTCAAAGATATTGTCGAGAATCCAAAGAACTTGAAGTTTAAAACAGATGTTGAGCCAGGGCTTTCACCAAAGTTATACGAAAATAATGAAGGTGATGCGTTATTTATTAACTCAAACTATGCAATTGATGCAAAATTAAACCCAACAAAAGATGCAATTGCTATTGAAGGATCAGAGTCTCCTTATGCAAATATTATTGCCGTTCGTAAAGGTGACGAAAATAGAAAAGAAATTAAAGAGCTTGTAGAAGTGTTACACTCGAAAGAAATTCAAGATTTTATTAAGAAAGAGTACAAGGGAGCAGTACTTCCAGTAAGTGAATAGGCGTAGGAAAGGGCTAGGAAATTTCCAGTCCTTTTTTCTTTATATAAATAAGAAGAAAGGTGTATCATAGTAGGATGTGAGGGAAATACTTATGTACATTTGTGAAAAAATTGTTACTTTTTTTCAGTGTTTGCGATATCATTTTATTTGATATAAAATTAGAATGAGAATAAAATGA
This sequence comes from Bacillus sp. AFS023182, assembly GCF_002560575.1. Lineage (NCBI taxonomy): Bacteria > Bacillati > Bacillota > Bacilli > Caryophanales > Bacillaceae > Bacillus > Bacillus sp. AFS023182. The sequence goes on from NZ_NTRO01000013.1 coordinate 81,509, forward strand.
GAATGTGAACGTTTTAGGAATTTTTAAAATGTATATATAGGATTAATGGAGGTATTGAGATGGCTGGTTCTACATTAACGGTTAAAGACTTACATGTATCAATCGATGGTAAAGAAATTTTAAAAGGTGTAAACCTTGAAGTAAAAGGTGGAGAAATCCACGCAATTATGGGACCTAACGGAACGGGTAAATCAACTTTATCTTCTGCAATTATGGGTCACCCAAAATATGAAGTAACAGAAGGTAGCATCGTAATCGACGGTGAAGATGTATTAGAAATGGAAGTAGATGAGCGCGCACAAGCGGGTCTATTCCTAGCAATGCAATATCCAAGTGAAATTAGCGGAGTAACAAACGCTGACTTCTTACGTTCTGCAATTAACGCACGACGCGAAGAGGGCGATGAAATTTCTCTTATGAAATTTATCCGTACATTAGATAAAAATATGGAATTCCTAGAAATGGATCCAGAAATGGCACAACGCTACTTAAACGAAGGTTTCTCTGGCGGTGAGAAAAAACGTAATGAAATTCTTCAATTAATGATGATTGAGCCAAAAATCGCAATCTTAGATGAGATCGACTCTGGTCTTGATATCGATGCATTAAAAGTTGTATCTAAAGGTATTAACGAAATGCGCGGCGAAGAGTTCGGTTGCCTAATGATTACGCATTACCAACGTTTATTAAACTATATCACTCCAGACTTCGTTCACGTTATGATGAACGGTCGCATTGTTAAATCTGGTGGCCCTGAGCTTGCACAACGTTTAGAAGCTGAAGGTTACGACTGGATCAAAAAAGAATTAGGTATTGAAGACGAAACAGCAGAGCAAGAAGCGTAAGAGAGGAGCATAAACATGACAATCGGTACATTACCTTTCGATCAAGAAACAATCCGTCAGCGCGCAAGCGAAGTAAACGAAGCTGCTTGGTTGACTGAGTTCCGCTTACAAGCTCTTGCACAAGCAACTGAACTTCCAATGCCAACGCCTGATAAAACAAAAATTGATAAATGGGACTTTATCGGAAAAGGCGCTACTCCTAAGCAAGAGCCTGTAAGTTCTTTAGCAGAACTTCCAGAAGCAGTGAAAAATTTAATCGATGAAAATAATAGTGTACTTGTACAACGCACTGGTACAACTGCATTTGTTTCTTTAGCTGATGAAGCAAAAGAAAAAGGTGTTATTTTCACAGATATCGTAACAGCTGCAACTGAGCATGCTGAACTAGTACAAAAGTACTTAATGCAGGGCGGCGTGAAAGTGGATGAACATCGTTTAACAGCACTTCATGCAGCATTAATCAACGGCGGTGCATTTGTATATGTTCCGAAAAACGTTGTTCTTGAAACACCACTTCAAGCTGTATTCTTAGTAGACGGCGAAGAAGCAAACGTATATAACCACGTATTATTTGTAGCTGATGCTAACAGTTCTGCAACATACGTAGAAAACTACGTAGCAAACGAAAATATTACAGGTATTGCAAATATCGTGGCTGAAGTAATTGTAGAACAAGGTGCACAAGTGAAATTTGGTGCAGTTGATCTATTAGCGAAAGATGTAACATCTTACGTAAATCGCCGCGGCGTTGTTGGTCGTGACGGCCGTCTTGAGTGGGCATTAGGTCTTATGAATGACGGAAATACAATTTCAGAGAACGTAACGAACTTAATGGGCGACGGATCATTTGCTGATACAAAAACAGTAACAATTGGCCGTGGTAACCAAACGCAAAACTTTACAACAAAAGTTGTTCATTTCGGTAAACACTCTGAAGGTTTCATCTTAAAACACGGTGTACAAACAGATAGTGCAACATCTATCTTTAACGGAATTGGTAAGATTGAACACGGTGCATCTAAATCAAATGCACAACAATCTTCTCGTGTTCTTATGTTAAATGAAAAAGCACGCGGTGATGCAAACCCAATTCTTCTAATTGATGAGGACGATGTAATGGCAGGTCACGCAGCTTCTGTAGGCCGCGTAGATCCAGTACAACTATACTACTTAATGAGCCGTGGTATTCCGAAGAAAGAGGCAGAACGTTTAGTCATCCATGGATTCTTAGCACCTGTAGTAAATGAGCTTCCAATTGAAGGAGTAAAAGCACAGCTTGTTGAGGTAATTGAAAGGAAAGTTCGCTAATGGATATTCATGAAATACGCAAACAGTTTCCAATTCTTGATCAAAAAGTAAACGGCAAACAACTTGTTTATTTCGATAGTGCAGCAACTTCTCAAAAACCAATTCAAGTCATTGAAACGTTAGAACGTTACTATAAAGAATATAATTCTAACGTGCATCGCGGTGTTCATACGCTCGGTACAAAAGCTACCGATGCGTATGAAGGTGCACGTGAGAAAGTTCGCAAGTTTATTAACGCGAAATCAATGGAAGAAATTATTTTCACGCGCGGAACAACAACTGCATTAAATACAGTAGCAGCGAGCTATGGCCTGGAAAATGTAAAAGAAGGCGATGAGATTGTCATCTCTTACATGGAGCACCATAGTAACATCATTCCGTGGCAACAAGTTGCGAAGAAAACAGGCGCGACTTTAAAATATCTTCCGCTTCAACCAGACGGAACAATCTCTATTGAAGATGCTCGTCAAACAATTACACCGAATACAAAAATCGTTTCTATCATGTATGTGTCTAACGTACTTGGAACGATTAACCCTGTAAAGGAAATTGCAGAAATCGCTCATCAAAACGGTGCAATTATGGTCGTAGACGGTGCGCAAAGTACACCTCATATGAAAGTAGATGTACAAGATTTAAATTGTGATTTCTACGCATTATCCGCTCATAAAATGTGCGGGCCTACAGGTATCGGCGTATTATATGGTAAGAAAGAATTGCTAGACAATATGGAGCCAGTTGAATTTGGCGGCGAAATGATTGATTTCGTAGACTTACAAGATTCTACGTGGAAAGAGCTTCCGTGGAAGTTTGAAGCAGGTACACCGATTATCGGTAATGCGATCGGACTTGGAGCGGCAATTGATTTTCTAGAAGAAATCGGTCTTGATAATATTGAAAAGCATGAACATGAATTAGCGCAGTACGCTTTAGAAAGACTATCAGAAGTAGATGGCGTTACAATTTATGGTCCAAAGCATCGCGCTGGTCTTGTTACATTTAATATTGATGAGGTACATCCGCATGATGTAGCAACAGTATTAGATGTAGAAGGTATTGCGGTTCGCGCAGGTCATCACTGTGCACAGCCGCTAATGAAGTGGCTAAAAGCTTCTTCTACAGCACGTGCAAGCTTCTATTTATATAATACAAAAGAAGAAATCGATACATTTGTTGAAGCGCTAACGAAAACAAAGGAGTATTTCACAAATGTCATTTAATAATTTAGATACGTTATATCGTCAAGTTATTATGGATCATTATAAAAATCCGCGTAACCATGGCGTGTTAGAAGATAGTGTTACCGTTAACTTAAACAATCCAACTTGCGGCGACCGTATTCAACTTACGATGAAGGTAGAAGATGGAATTGTACAAGAAGCGAAGTTTGAAGGAGAAGGATGCTCAATCTCCATGTCTTCAGCTTCGATGATGACACAAGCAGTAAAAGGAAAGAAAATTGAAGAAGCACTAAAGCTTTCTAAAATTTTCTCTGACATGATGCTAGGAAAAGAGTATGATGACAGCGTAGATTTAGGAGATATTGAAGCATTACAAGGCGTATGCAAGTTCCCTGCACGTATTAAATGTGCAACATTAGCTTGGAAAGCTTTAGAAAAAGGCTTAAACGAGGATAAGTAATGTAAGAGGGTCCTAAACACGAGGTTATCTAAGGAGGGACATACCAACATGGCGAAGCAACTGCCAGATATCGGCGATTACAAATATGGTTTCAAGGATAAAGACGTTTCGATTTTCCGTGCTGGACGCGGTTTAACAAAAGAAATCGTTGAAGAGATTTCACGTATGAAAGAAGAACCACAGTGGATGTTAGACTTCCGTTTAAAATCACTGGATAAGTTCTATGAAATGCCAATGCCACAATGGGGCGGCGACTTAAACGACTTAGATTTCGATGAAATTACGTACTATGTAAAACCATCTGAGAAATCTGAGAAGTCTTGGGACGAAGTACCTGATGAAATTAAAGCGACATTTGATAAATTAGGTATTCCAGAAGCTGAGCAAAAATATTTAGCAGGTGTATCAGCGCAGTACGAATCTGAAGTTGTATACCACAACATGAAAGAAGATCTAGAAGCTCTAGGAATCGTATTCAAAGATACAGATAGCGCATTAAAAGAGAACGAAGATATTTTCCGTGAGCATTTCGGAAAAGTAATCCCACCAACTGACAACAAATTCGCAGCATTAAACTCTGCAGTTTGGTCTGGTGGATCATTCATCTACGTTCCAAAAGGTATTAAAGTTGAAACACCACTTCAAGCGTATTTCCGTATTAACTCTGAAAATATGGGACAATTCGAACGTACGCTTATCATCGTAGATGAAGGCGCACATGTACATTATGTAGAAGGTTGTACAGCTCCTGTTTACACAACAAACTCACTGCACAGTGCGGTAGTAGAAATCATCATTAAGAAAGATGCATATTGCCGTTACACTACAATCCAAAACTGGGCGAACAACGTATATAACCTAGTTACAAAACGTGCGGTTTGTGAAGAAAACGCAACGATGGAATGGATTGACGGTAACATCGGATCTAAATTAACGATGAAATACCCAGCAGTTATCTTAAAAGGCGAAGGCGCTCGTGGTTTAACATTATCTATCGCGATTGCTGGTAAAGGCCAACATCAAGATGCTGGTGCGAAAATGATTCATTTAGCACCAAATACATCTTCAACAATCGTTTCTAAATCGATTGCAAAACATGGTGGTAAAGTAACGTACCGTGGTATCGTACACTTCGGACCAAAAGCGAAAAACTCTCGCTCTAACATCGAGTGTGACACGTTAATCATGGATAACCAATCTACATCTGATACAATTCCTTACAACGAAATCAAAAATGATTACGTTTCACTTGAGCATGAAGCGAAAGTATCAAAAGTATCAGAAGAACAATTATTCTATCTAATGAGCCGCGGTATTTCTGAGCAAGAAGCTACAGAAATGATCGTAATGGGCTTCATCGAGCCATTCACTCGCGAACTTCCAATGGAATACGCAGTTGAAATGAACCGCCTAATCAAGTTTGAGATGGAAGGTTCTATCGGTTAATTTAAAAGTAGAAGTGCCCTGTTTACAGGGCGCTTTTTTATTGGAGCAAATATATCGGCGCTTTGACATGATATAAAGTGAAACTTCCCTCAGTGATGTTTTTCTTACTGAGGGTTAGTTGAACCGATCGGGCTTTTACGGGCAGTTTTCTTCCCCGCTCTTCTTCAGCCTTTACTGCTTGTTAATGCGGGATAAAGACTTTGCGATGATGTTCGACATGTGAAAAGCGGCTGAAAAACTGTCTACTTTGAGTGAATAAAAAATTTTTATCAATATAAAAATATCGAAATTGTATGATAAAGGTTTTGCTTTATAGGCTTATGTTAAGAAGTAAAAAGGATCGGGTGCATGGAAGACACTGAAAAACTATCCGTTTTGAGTGAATAATAAAAAATTTATCAATATACAAATATTAAAATTGCGTGATATAATTTTCATAATAAAAAGGAGGGATTATTGTGAAAATTCCAAGTAATTCTAAAGGAACAAAATTACTAGCAAGTTTATTAATCGGCTTTTGCACTATTAATTATTCGTTTATTTCCTTCGCTGAAACACCTAAAAGTAACTCAGCTAATACATCAAAACAAGCTAGTGACATTGATACTGGCATAGCAAATCTAAAGTATAATAATCAAGAGGTTTTAGCAGTAAATGGTGATAAAGTAGAGAGTTTTGTTCCGAAGGAAAGTATAAATTCAAATGGTAAATTTGTAGTAGTTGAACGTGAGAAAAAATCACTTACAACTTCACCAGTAGATATTTCGATTATTGATTCTGTGGCTAATCGTACTTATCCAGGAGCAGTACAACTTGCAAATAAAGCTTTTGCAGATAATCAACCTAGTTTATTAGTGGCTAAGAGAAAACCTTTGAATATTAGTATAGACTTACCTGGTATGAGAAAAGAAAATACAATAACTGTCCAAAATCCAACATATAGTAATGTGTCTGGAGCAGTAGATGATTTAGTATCTACTTGGAATGAAAAGTATTCAACAACACATACGTTACCTGCAAGAATGCAGTATACAGAATCTATGGTTTATAGTAAATCTCAAATAGCAAGTGCTCTTAATGTTAACGCTAAATATCTTGATAATGGGCTGAACATTGACTTTAATGCGATTGCAAATGGAGAGAAAAAAGTGATGGTTGCGGCATATAAGCAAATATTCTATACCGTAAGTGCAGAACTACCTAACAATCCATCCGACCTTTTTGATAATAGCGTTACTTTTCCAGAGTTAACTCGTAAAGGGGTAAGTAATACGGCTCCGCCTGTTATGGTGTCAAATGTAGCTTATGGCAGAACAGTTTATGTGAAATTAGAAACAACTTCTAAGAGCAAAGATGTACAAGCTGCTTTTAAAGCCTTACTTAAGGATAACAGTGTTGAAACGAGTGGACAGTACAAAGATATTTTTGAAGACAGTACCTTTACCGCTGTAGTATTAGGCGGAGATGCAAAAGAGCATAACAAAGTTGTTACAAAAGATTTTAATGAAATACGAAATATCATTAAAGATAATGCAGAATTAAGCCCTAAAAACCCAGCATACCCAATTTCATATACAAGCACTTTCTTAAAAGATAACGCAACTGCTGCTGTTCATAACAATACAGATTATATTGAGACTACAACTACAGAATATTCCAGTGCTAAAATGACGCTTGATCATTATGGGGCATATGTTGCTCAATTTGACGTATCTTGGGATGAATTCTCATATGATCAAAATGGAAAAGAAGTACTAATACATAAGACTTGGGAAGGAAACGGCAGAGACAAAACGGCTCATTACTCTACAGTCATACCACTTCCGCCGAATTCAAAAAATGTAAAAGTCGTAGCGAGAGAATGTACAGGTCTTGCATGGGAATGGTGGAGAACAATTATTAATGAACAAAATGTTCCATTAACAAATGAAATAAAAGTTTCAATTGGAGGAACGACATTATACCCAACCGCTAATATTAGTCATAATTAAAGATAACATATACGTCCGAAGCGTCCTGTTTACAGGGCGCTTTTTACTTGATTGCAAATATATCGATCGATTGACGATAAACAACAATTAGTAGCGTTAAATCAATATGGATAGTTATTATCCTTTTATGATAATTATGTTGTATATGAGACCGAGGAGAATCTTTTGCTTTTTCCTTTAATGAGAGTACAATGTAAAATAGCAAGAAAAGGCGAAAAGTATTTACAGGATTATCGCAAGCGCATAGCGTAAAAGGCAGTAAGGAACTGAGAGGAGGTTTTTTCTCTGGATATCAATAAAGAAACAATCATTCACCTTTATCATACAAATGATATACATAGTCATTTTGAAAACTGGCCGCGGATTTCTCGGTTTGTACAAGAAGAGAAAAAGCGTAGACAGAAAGCAGGAGAGTCTGTTTTTACATTAGATATTGGCGATCATGTGGATCGTTTTCATCGCATAACGGAAGCAACGAATGGACAAGGCAATACGAAATTGTTAAACGAGGCGTTATATGATTATGTAACGATAGGAAATAATGAAGGAATTACATTAGCGAAAGACCATCTTGAACATTTATATGGTGAAGCGAATTTTGAGGTGCTTGTAGCTAATTTATTTGAAAGAGATGGAACGCGTCCTGATTGGGCGAAACCGTATACTCTCCATACAACTACAGAAGGAATTATGGTAGCTTTTATCGGTTTAACGGTAGCTTATCCTGATTTTTATGAAATGCTAGGTTGGCATATTGAAGATCCGATGATACATTTAGAATCCATTTTGGCAGAAGTAAAAGATAAAGCGCATATTACAGTTGTACTTTCGCATCTTGGGAAAAGTGCCGATGAGTATATGGCGAAGAATTATGATATCGATGTAATTTTAGGAGCGCATACACATCACCTATTTGAGCGTAGTGTTCTCGTGAATGGAACTTTGCTTTGTTGTTGTGAAAAGTGGGGACGTTACGTCGGCCATGTGCAGCTTACTGTGGATAAGGAAACCGGGCAGGTGTTGAAAAAGGATGGTAGAGCGATTAAAACAGAGCGTTTAAGTGCTTATAGCAAACCGTTATCCACAATTGAGATGTTACAAGAAGAAAGTAAAAGCATAATGGCAGAGCCTGTAATTGAATTGAAGGAGCCATTACCAATTGATTGGTTTAAGGAAACACCATTTGCTAGTATGCTGGCAAGCGCATTAAAAGAGTGGTGTAATGCTGAAGTTGGTATGGTGAATGCGGGTGTATTATTAGAAGGGTTAAAAGAAGGGATTGTAACGCGAGGGGATATCCACCGCATTTGTCCACATCCTATTAATCCATGTGCATTGCAAGTGTCTGGTAAAGTATTAAGAGAAGTTATTTTAAAAGCACGTCGTCCAAATATGGAACAGCTTGAAGTGAAAGGTCTGGGCTTTCGCGGAAAAGTGATGGGAAAAATGATTTATGATGGCCTCGAAGTTATCCCAGATAAAATTCCTGGAAATAAAATTTTACTCGAAGATGTATTAATCAATGGAGAATCTTTAGAGCTAGAGCGTATATACACTGTCGGAACGATTGACATGTTTACATTTGGGTACTTATACCCAGAACTATCCACACTTTCTGAAAAGCAATATTATATGCCAGAGTTATTAAGAGATGTGTTAATGGAGATGTTGATAACTCATAATTCTTCAATTAAATTATAGGCTAGTTAATTTGTAACACCCATTTTTCTCTTTTCATAAAGATAAGAAAGAGGGGAGTGTGTGAACTATGGTGAATGTTGAACCAATTATCATTGATAACTATACGTTTATAGCCGTTAGTGTAAAGCTTCCGAAAACAAATTTGCTGGCTGTTATGAGCGATAAAGGATATATTATGTGTGGTGCTTTAGATGTTGGTCTACTAAACGAGAAGTTAGGAGACCGAGGAATTATTGCTGGCCGCGCAGTTGGGGTGAGAACGATTGAACAGCTTCTTGAAGCGCCGCTTGAATCGGTAACGACCGGAGCTGAAGCTTTAGGCATTCCAGCAGGAACAATTGGAAAAGATGCGTTATTAAAAATGATATAAGCATATATCGTCCCTCTTTCTTGCATAGAAATGATATAAGAAGGAGGGTTTTGTTATGCGTACATTTCGTCCAAAAGCTTCGCGGTTTCGAAAAGGACCGCTTCCTTTTCGGCATGTACTACTCATTTCGTTTATCCTTTTTTTATTGTTAACTTTACAAGGGTTCTGGATTGTGAATAAAAGTATTCAACCTACATTGATTAAGTATGGGGAAATGCAGACACATAAAATGGCAACGGTTGTGATGACAAAAGCGGTAAAGGATCGAATTAATGAAGGATTTGATGTCGATTCATTAATGAAAGTACAAAATGATAAGAATGGAAAAGTATCTACAATCGATTTAAATACAAAACAAGTAAATGAGATTTTGACATCGACTACTGCATACATAGAAAAATATTTGCATCAAGTAGAGAAGGGGGATATGAAGGCGCTCGGTCTGCCGGAAGAGAGCGGCGTGTCGATGTCTGTTCCTCTTGGACGCATAACGGATAATGCACTTCTTGGTAATTTAGGGCCAGATATTCCAATTGATTTTACAACAATTGGTCATGTAAGTACGGATATTAAGCAAAATGTAAAACCACATGGAATTAACAATACGGCGATTGAAGTTGTTATGGAAGTGAATGTTACGCTACAGGTAATTATCCCATTTCGTACAAAAGAAATTACAGTGAAACAAAATATTCCAATTGCGACGCGGATCGTACAAGGTGAGGTACCATCTTATTATGGAAGCGGCGGAGTTTTTGTGCCAGATAGTAAAGGGAAGAAAGCGGATGAATAAGTTTGAAAAGATATCGTGGATTTATAAGGAAACAACCGTAGCGATTAGCTACGGTTGTTTTTTAAATTCGCACGTTCTTTTCGCTCCCACAAACTTAAATGCATATATGGATCAAAAGCCCACTCTGTATATCCGTTGTCCTTATATAATCCAAAATGTAAGTGTGGAGGGAACTTCCCAGCTGTGCCAGGGGGACCGTAACCTGTGCTACCGACAAAGCCAATGACTTTTCCTGGTTCGACAATTTGTCCAAGTTGTATTTCTTTTGAAAACCCGCCTAAATGTGCGTAATAATGATAATTGTTATATAAATCGCGAATGCCGATGCGCCAGCCGCCAAGGCGGTTCCAACCCTTTGTTTCAATAATGCCGTAGCAAGTAGATCTTACTGGTACGCCATAGCCTGCAAAAATATCGGTGCCTTCATGAATACGTCTTCCGCCAAAACTACGCCCAGCGCCAAATGTGCTACGGTAACTATTATCGCTATTGACAGGAAGAGGGAAAGCATTTCCTTCTAAGTTAATACGGCCATAGTGCTTATAAATACGAGCATACTTGGTAATTAATTCAACCGTTTTTGCACGTCTATAATATTCCCATAGCATAATTTTCATACGATCTTCTGATGTACCTTGTTTTTTAATAATAGTTGCCATTGTGTGTAAAAGATCTCGGTCGTTATTTGCATCTGCTAGTCCATCTTTATCTCCATCTAAACCAATACCGCCAAATAGAGAAATTGTATGGGGGAGAGTATCATTAGTTGAACTATTGGCAGGGCCAGCCCACACTTCTGGTTTGAAGTAAATCGAAATGATCGCATCAGGCTTTTTCGGAATATCTTTCCTTACGCTTCGAATATTGCGTTCATATTGATCAATTGCAGCTACATAATACCATGGAATATTGGTATCTTTTTCAGTTTCTTTATACAGTGTCATGCGTTTTTCGTATATTTGTTTTTGATCCACTTCACCATAGGCAATACCTTGTCCAAGAAAAAAGTAAATAGAAAGAAATAGGGCAATCTTTCGAAGCATGAAAATAAACTCCTTTCACAACATCACTCTCTTTAGTGTGGGATATACGAGATATTTCATTATAGTAAATCATTGGTAAAAATTCTTGGAATCTTCATTTGAGCAAATCGCTTTCATACGTTAGAATAGATATGTTACATTGAAAGAAGCGAACACGGTAAACTATTTCATATTGTGCGGAGTTGATAACATGACAAAACAAACAGAATATAAGCGCAAGCCCGAATGGTTGAAAATTAAGTTAAATACAAATGAAAACTATACAGGCTTAAAGAAAATGATGCGTTCTAAGCAGCTTCATACCGTTTGTGAAGAGGCGAAATGTCCAAATATTCACGAATGTTGGGCTGTAAGAAAAACAGCAACATTTATGATTTTAGGTGCGGTTTGTACACGTGCTTGTCGTTTTTGTGCGGTTAAAACAGGCTTACCAACAGAGCTTGATTTACAAGAGCCAGAACGCGTAGCAGATTCTGTTGTACAAATGGGTTTAAAACACGTTGTTATAACAGCGGTTGCACGTGACGATTTAAAGGATGGCGGAGCAGCTGTTTTTGCTGAAACAGTACGCGCTGTTCGTCGTAATAATCCATTCACGTCTATTGAAGTGTTACCATCTGATATGGGCGGGGTAGAAGAAAACTTAAAAATGTTAATGGATGCAAAACCAGATATTTTGAACCATAACATTGAAACAGTACGTCGATTATCTGACCGAGTTCGCGCAAGAGCAAAATATGATCGTTCATTAGAGTTTTTACGTCGTGCAAAAGAAATGCAACCTGATATTCCAACTAAATCTAGTATTATGGTGGGGCTAGGTGAAACAAGAGAAGATTTAATTGAAGCAATGGACGACTTACGTGCGAACAATGTGAATATTTTAACGCTTGGACAATACTTACAACCATCTAAAAAGCATTTACCAGTTATTAAATATTACACACCAGCAGAATTTGCAGAGCTAAAAGAAATTGCGCTTAGCAAAGGATTTAGCCACTGTGAAGCTGGCCCGCTTGTTCGTTCTTCTTACCATGCAGATGAGCAAGTACGTTCTGCGAAGGAAAATACTGCAGAAGCAAAATAATGAGAAAGAATCCTTCTTAGTGAGATTGCTAAGAGGGATCTTTTTTTAGGGGGAAAATAGTATGAAGGCTTTTCTATTTTTAGCAATTGCGATTGTAAGTGAAGTATTTGGGACAACGATGCTAAAGGTATCCAATGGTTTTACAAAAGTGTTGCCAAGCATAGGAGTAGTGTTAGGGTTTGCTTCAGCATTTTTCTTCCTGTCTAAAGCATTGCAGCATATACAACTTAGTACGGCGTATGCGATTTGGTCAGGGGTAGGAACAGCTTTAACAGCACTCATTGGTGTACTTGTATGGAAAGATGTCTTTACGTGGCAAACGGCAGTGGGATTAGTGCTTATTATAGGCGGAGTAGCTGTGCTAAATATGTCTGGATCTAGTGCTCACTAAGAAAGAGAGCTGAAATCAGCTCTCTTTCTTATATTCTAAAACAGTATTTTGACATGTGGATAAAATCTTTTTCAATTCTTCTGTGGATAATTCAATTGTAAATTCTGGGACACCCGGTGTAATTAGAATTTTATCGTAGGCATAGACGGAATGATCCACAATAATCGTTACATCCTGTGAATAGCCGAAAGGAGCGACGCATCCGGGAATACAACCCGTTTGTTCTCTTAGTTCATCAGGTGAACAAATTGATAAGCGCTCTCCTGTGATTTCCTTCATTTCGTTTCTCTCGAGACGAGTTCCTTCTAATGTGAAGAACACATAATAGGATCCAGATTTTGATTTTAAAAATAAACTTTTACTAGGAGTTCCTTGTAAGCCAAGCCGTTCACGAATGACACGATCTGTTTCGTAATCGAGAACTGGTTCGTGTTCAAATTTTTCGTAGGAAGCATTTGTTTTATGTAATAAAGAGATTACTTCTTCGTACATATTTTGTTAATACCCCTTTCTAGATTTGCTCTATGTTCATCATCAACTTTTCAAATTTTTTCGCACTTAAAATTTCGTGTGTTAAAAATTTTCCGTTATAAAAAGCTCCGTATGTTGTAAAGGCACAAGGAGCATGCTGCGCATCTTCTCGCGATGTCAACTGAATGCATTCAAAAGGGATGTGATATTGTTGCGTTATATTGGTTAATTCTTGATGAATGTAATAATCAGTATAAGGACACTGATTTGTATAATAGACGACTAAGCCGTTTTGATTTGGAATCTTCATATCTTTGGCGCTTGCTGTAAAATGGGGTGAAGGAGCACTTGGATCAAATTTGTATACAAGTAATTCAAAATAAGGCGGTGCTGTATCACATAATTGAAACCCTTTTTTCTTTAAATAGCTACCGTCTGATAAATAGGGTTTATTTTTCTTACTAGAAATAACAACGATTCCATGCTTTCCTTGCGCTTTAGCATCCTGGATACATTCTTCTAAGAGCTGTGCGCCGTATCCTTGCCCTTTGAAACGCCCTGAGACCCAAAAGCAATTGATACATGTGTATTTTGGTGCAGAGATAGGCACCCATGCATACTCAGCTGGAATGTATTCAATGAACACTTTTCCTTTCACATCTAGTTTTTTGAACACAAGTCCTTCTTCAAATCGATTTTTTAGCCATGCTTTTTTGAGCTCGACACCACGTTTTACTTTTTTGTCTGACATGGCACAGCAAATATGTTCCTGTTCAATGTTATCATGTGTAACGATTTTCAACGGTCTTCCCCCACAATCTGTGAATTGTTGTTTGTTCAGAGATTGTAATTTCGTAAACGTCAGGATTGCTTAAGTTTTTCCACTCATTAAAACCAAAACGTTCATCAAAGTGTTTTAAAATAAGCGTTAACAAGTTTCCGTGTGTAACAAGCAGCGTTACATAATGTTCTTGTTTTAAAATATCGTTAATAAGCGATATGGCACGTTCCATCGCTTGTTTTGTTGACTCTCCGCCTGAAAAGGCAATATCTATATTTGTAAAGGTATATTCTAGTTTGTGTATCCAATCTTTCATTGGAGCACTGCTCAGTATACGCTCTGTTAATCGTTCATCTTCTTTGATTGGTAAATTGTTCTGTGATGCGAATGGCGTAATGGATTGAATGGCGCGAGTGAAAGGGCTTGAAACAATGGACTCTATTTGCAGGTTATTTTGTATGAGGAAATCAGCAAGGAAGTGTGCTTGTTTTTTTCCTGCAATTGTTAATTCAGCCTCTTGTTCTTGTCCAGTTGCTGAGCAGTGACGCACTACGATAAGTTTTTTCAAAATCTATCCCTCATTTTTTCAAGTTGACCATACATACTTCGACAAATAGGAAAAAAAGTCCTCTATACAAAAAAGCTAAGCCGCATGGACTTAGCTTTTTTTCGGTTCAATTGTTAATTTGTCCTTCATTTTACGAATCAGAATGAAAGCGCAAATTGTAAAAATAAAGATGATACCTTCTGTAACAAATACGTTGATTATTTGTCTTTGATAAAGAGCTGCAAAGAAGTCTACGAAGGCATGGAATAGCACAGCATATACGAGGAAAATATATTTTTTCTGTTTTACTGCGTATATGACAAGCATCGTGAAGGCGATTTGCAGGACAAGTGCCATAATTCTTTCTAAGCTGCCGAGTAAATACAAGTAAGCAGGTGCTTGTATTAAAGCATCTTGTACACGACTTAGCTCAGGTAATTTTTCAACCATTTGAGCGAAGCTTCCGTTGTTAATGGATGTTGCAAAGGTAAGAGTTTGGAGTCCAGCGAAACCACCAATTAAGATGGATTCCATTCCGCCGTGTCCAATTCCGTACGCAAGACCATCTTTATATTCTTGGGATTTTTTTAATAGGAAGAAGAAGGCGACAAAACGTCCTAATTCTTCAAAAATACCAGCGGTAAGTCCGCCGTAAATCGCAAAGATAAATGGGTTTTCTAAAATCTTAGCTGTTGCTGGATTTCCGCGCATGAATAGGTGGAATGGCGTTTCTAGGATTTGGGTAAATCCAATAAAAATAAGAATACCAACTCCAACTACTTTCCAGTTTATATGATATTTTTTTCGAAAATAAATCAGTACAATAATTGGAACGAGAACCGATATTGCTAGTTGAAGAATCATACTACCAATTACAGCATTTGAAATCATATTTTTCACCACTTTCTCATGTATGTACTCTTCTATTATACAGCGAATCAAAGAAATCGTTTATTTTTATCAAAAAAGAGTTTTTCTATTGACTCTCACGTTGCGTAATACTTTATTGTATGTACTGAGGGGGGGCGAAACAATGAAAATGCGGGTAAAAGAAGTAGCCGATTTAGTTGGTATTAGTGTGCGCACACTGCATCATTATGATGAAATTGGGCTTCTAACCCCAGACGAGACGACAGAGTCGGGATATCGTCTGTACTCCAATGAAAATCTAGAGAGATTGCAGCAAATTTTATTTTTTAAAGAACTTGGCTTCCCTTTAAAGAAAATTAAAGAAATTATCAGTAGTCCTTCATTTGACAGGGAAGAGGCGCTTCAGATGCATCGGAAAATGTTGCTTGAGAAGCGTGCTAGGCTGGATAAGGTGATTGCGACAATTGATAAGACAATTAAGCATACAAAAGGAGAGATTGAAATGACGAATAAAGAAAAATTTGAAGGCTTCGATTTTAGTCATAATCCATATGAAGAGGAAGCTCGCGCACGATGGGGAGACAAGGCTATAGATAAAGCAAATAAGACAGCTGCTGGTATGACTAAGGAAAAGCAAGAAGACTTTAATAACATTTATAGAAAGCTAGCGGAGCTTCGGAATGGTGCGCCTGATTCTAAAGAAGCACAAGAAGCAATTCATGTATGGTATGAGTACTTGCAAGACTTTGGTCAATATTCATTAGAGGCGTTCAAAGGATTAGGACAAATGTATGTGGATGATGAACGTTTTACAAAAAATATTGATAAGTTTGGAGAAGGATTGGCACAGTTTATGTGTGATGCTATGGCGGTATATGCAGATAATCGTAAGAAATAAAAAAGATGGGGCTGTCTCAAGTAGGCAGCCGCCATCTTTTTTATTTCTTAATCATGTCATTTAGCGTGGGATTTTGAGTGTTATTTATATGCGGATTTTTACTCATTTCACGCTTTAACATATCAAGACTTTGTTCATATTCCTTATCATTTAACGTACCAGACTGAAGTCCTTGAATTTGCGAAATCAACTTTTGGTCTGTTGATACATATCCTTTATAATAGCGAGGAACGATGGACAAAGCGGTTTTATACACTTGATCTGTTACAAGTGCGGGATTACTTGTATTGGCACGATATACAACAAATACTTCATCATCAGTGACAAGTGTAGCAGCATTTGTTACGTCAGGCAGATTTACAGTCATATTTGTAATCATTTCTGCTACTTTCTCACGGTTAATCGCCCCTACTTGTTTGTTAGATACTTCATCCTTTTGCTTAGAAGAGTATCCGACTCTTGTAAGCCTCGTATTTGTATTTTCTGTATGATACATGTCATCTTTATTGGAAACAAGAACACGGCTGCCTTCCTCACGTTCCATTTCAGCTTTATTTGCTGTTTGGCAGCCTGCAAATAAGGAAAGAGTGAGAAGGGAGAGTACAATTTGTTTTTTCACGAGATATCACCTCCTTCTCCATAGCATTTACTACTTTTCAATTTTTTGTATTTGAAATTGTTGGTTGCTATGCTTTGTGATACGATAAAAAGAAGAATGCTTAGAAAGGAAGTTTATGATGGAGCAAAAGCAGGAGAGTTATGCTACGATGAACATAAATAATGTTCAGTACGAAGTAATTACAGACTATCGTAACGGTTTTCGTGAAGAAGCATTTAAAGAGCGCTATGCAGAAATTTTAAATAAATATGATTATATCGTTGGTGACTGGGGTTACGATCAACTCAGATTGCGCGGATTTTTTGATGATAGTAACCAACGTGCGACATATGATACGAAAATTAGTACATTATCGGAGTACTTATACGAATACTGTAATTTTGGTTGTGCATACTTTGTGTTACGAAAAGTGAAGAAGTAAAAAGAATTCCTCTTACGGTAGGCGTAAGAGGAATTCTTTTTTACAAGCAAATTGAAATGAGGTCACCTTCAGAAAGTGTTGTATTTGATTTCATCTTCTGACCATTCAACTGGATGTATCCATTTTTGATTTTGTCTACAATTGCCGTACGGCTCAAATCTGAAATGTATGCAGCTAGTGCTTTATCAATACGATGGGAGCCCACGACTGTTTCTAATACAATGGCTATTTCTGTCGTGCCATTTTCTTTATATTGCATAATCGAGATGGTAGTCGTTGTTTCAGCTTGTTTCTGTTGAAACACATCGATTGTTTCGACATGTTCAGAAAACGACTTATAAATGTGGAGTTTCTTATTCCACGTATGCCCTTTTTGGCATTTATAAATCGCAAAGCGGTAAATGTTCTTTCCGTTTGCGTTATGTCTACGAATGTTCGTATCAGTAAAAAGGGTGGTATGCCCGCAATTTTTACAATGCTTTTCGACTGTCGTTTCAAATTCATTCTCATATAAATTCCAAGAAAGTTGTACTTTCTGCATTTTCCTTCACCTCGTATATATTGGGTAAAGGAACGTAATACAGCTATTTGGATGTCTTGCAGTATGAATAAAGAAGAAATAGACAAAAATAAAAGGAGGTTCCCCTTATAGGAACCTCCGTAAAACATCATACTACAGATGCGTTACGTTCCTTTGCAATGGGAAATGAACAGACTACTCCCTTGAAAAAGCATGTAGCTTTTTTGAGAGTAATGCTATTCAATTGCTGCTCCATTACAAAGTAAATGTTGGCATACGTAGTAGACGTCCTTTCTTCCAAATAGATTTGCTCATAAGTATAACACGAAAGATTGAAAATTCAAAATAAATTATGTAAAAAAACACCAGCTACTATAATAGCTGGTGCATAATACTATATAAGTTCGAATAAGAATGAGCGCAGTTCTTCTGCAATTTCTTCAGATACAGAAAAAGCGTGCTCTAAGTAGCCTGGTTCGTTTAAATCGTCAGTGCCGATAATTGCAAATTTATTGCGTTGCATATCAAGGACGATTGTTTTACCGTAATGACGATCGGAGTATAAAAGCGCTAAATCGTGGCGCTCATTTTCTCCCATAAAGCTAACGAAACGCGTTTTTGTATCGACTGTATCGTCGTAAAGAAAGAAACGTTCTTCCATACTACAAAAGCTCCTTTTTTAAATATCTAAGTTTAAGTGAGGTTTATGATCTAAATGGTGATGCGTCTTAATAAAGCGTACTGTTCTTGTTTTATAGCGCATAACGATAGAATATGTTTCTGCTAAGTCTCCGCCAAGGAATTTTACACCATCTAATAACTCGCCAGCAGATACACCAGTTGCTGAGAAGATTGCATCATCACCAGATACTAGGTCGTCTAACATAAGAAGTTGACGAGGGTCTTCTAATCCCATTTTACGGCAACGTGCTTCTTCTTCTTCGTTCATTGGTACTAAGCGTGCTTGCATTTCGCCTCCAAGGCACTTTAATGCTGCTGCAGAGATAACGCCTTCTGGAGCGCCGCCAACACCAACGAATAAATCGATACCTGTTCCTGGAAGAGCTGTTGCGATTGACGCGCCAACATCGCCATCACCGAATAATTTTACACGTGCACCTTTTGTACGAACACGGTCAATAATTTCTTGATGACGGTCACGTTCTTGGACGATAACCGTTAGGTCACGGATTTTTTTATTATTTGCTTCTGCTACAATTTCAATTGTTTTTTCAATTGGATCATCTAAGCTGATTTTACCAGCTGCTTTTGGACCAACCGCGATTTTTTCCATGTACATATCCGGAGCATGAAGAAGGTTTCCTTTATCTGCGACTGCAATAACTGCCATTGCGTTTGCAAGACCTTTTGCAACAATGTTTGTACCTTCTAATGGATCAACGGCGATATCTACTTCTGGGCCGTTACCTGTTCCCAGTTTTTCACCAATATATAACATTGGTGCTTCATCAAGCTCTCCTTCGCCAATTACAACAGTACCTGCCATGTTTACTGAATCAAACATATTACGCATAGCAGTAGTTGCTGCATCATCTGCTTCGTTTTTCTTTCCGCGGCCCATCCATTGTGCGGATGCTAAGGCTGCTGCTTCTGTTACACGGACAATTTCTAATGCGAGTTCACGTTCCAAGGTGGCATTCCTCCAATTTCAAAAATCATACAGTTATAACTATAACAAATAACGCGTGAAAGGTGAATTCGAAAAATTGTCGATTTTTTTAGAAGAAACGGTTACAATTAAAATGTAAATGCTTTAATTTCCAGGTAGGTGACATTCATGTACTTTGTAGACAGAAAAAAAATAGAGCAAATATTAACATGTTTAGAACAAGTAGTAGATACATTTCAAGAGAAGAAGAAATATGAAAATGATTTTGAATATTACGCATTAGAGCGTATGTCGCATCTTATCATTGATTGCATATTAGATGTTGGAAATGCAATGATTGATGGATTTATTATGCGTGATCCAGGAAGTTATGAAGATATTATTGATATTTTAATGGATGAAAAAGTCATAAGTGGAGAAGAAGGAGCAGGAATAAAAGAAGTGATTCTTCTTCGGAAAATGCTTATGCAAGATTATATTCAAATGAATCATGAAGAATTATATACGACGATTCAAAAACAAATCGCTGTGGTACAGAAATACCCTGCGAATATTCGCCGTTACTTAGAAAAGGAACTAGGACCTGTATCTGCATTCATAGCAGAATAAGTGTATGGATAAGATCCCCATTAGCCTTTTTGGGGATCTTTTTTATCGATAGAAACGGCTAAAAAGGGAGAAGGATGAGAAATGGGGGAAGCACGTACAACGAAGGAAGAAATTGTACAGCTTTTAAAAATAAATGGAGAACAAACGGTTGGAGCATTATCTGAAACTTTGGAGATTACAGAGATGGCAGTACGTCGTCATTTAAGTAAGCTGGAGCAAGAAGAAATCATTCAGTCGAAAATGGTACGTCAACATGTGGGCAGACCAACATATGTATACGCCCTAAGTCAAAAAGGAGAAGATTCCTTTCCGAAGGATTATAAGCAATTTGCTTTAGGTGTGTTAGAGGATTTAGAGAAAATTGGTGGTGAAACCCTTGTAGATGCTATTTTAAAGACCAGGACGGATCGGATTGAAGAGCAATTACAAAGGCGAATCAGTCGTCAAGAAAATGTATGGCAGAAGCTTCGGGAAGTTGCCGTTATTCAAGAGAAGCATGGATATATGGTACAAGTGAAGCAGGAGGGAGAAAACTCATACATATTACAAAAACAAAATTGTCCATTAAAGGCTGTTGCTGAAAAATATCCACAGCTTTGTGTGGAGGAAGAAAATATGTATAAGCGACTGTTTTCTGATGGAAATGTGAAGGTATTATCAAATATGTGTGATGGTGACTGTCACTGTTCGTATCACATACAAGAGAAAAAATGAACGTTATGGGACGCTTTTAGACGAAGCGTTTTTTTCTTTGGAAAAAGGGGTTAATATAAGAAGGTATGAACGCTAGACAAAAAGGAGAGACAGATGGATGTATAAAGGCTATTTAATCGACTTAGATGGTACAATGTATCGCGGTGAAGAACAAATTGAAGAAGCTAGTGACTTTGTAAAAGCATTACAGGAGCGTGGTCTCCCATATTTGTTTGTAACAAATAATTCAACACGTAAACCAGAACAAGTAGCAGAAAAGCTTGTTCGTTTCGATATTCCAGCTAAGCCAGAGCAAGTATTTACAACGAGCATGGCAACAGCGAACTTTATTTATGAACGTAAACAAGATGCGTCTGTGTATATGATTGGAGAAGAAGGATTGTATGATGCACTTGTGGAAAAAGGATTCAAGCTTGTGGATGAAAATCCTGATTTTGTTGTTGTTGGATTAGATCGCGAAATTACATATGAAAAGTTAGCGAAAGCATGTCTAGCAGTACGTAATGGTGCGACATTTATTTCAACAAATGGAGACATTGCTATTCCAACTGAGCAGGGTTTACTACCAGGAAACGGTTCATTAACATCTGTTGTTACAGTATCCACAGGTGTAGAGCCAATTTTCATCGGAAAACCAGAATCTATTATTATGGAACAAGCACTAAAAGTACTTGGTATGGCGAAAGAAGAAGCGCTAATGGTTGGGGATAACTATGATACTGATATTTTAGCGGGGATAAATGCTGGTATGCATACACTTCTTGTCCACACTGGAGTCACAACTGAGGAGAAGTTAACAGAATATGAAGTGCAGCCAACAGCGGTTGTGCATAACTTGACGGAGTGGATTGAGAAGATGTAAGAGTGGGCAGGCAATCGTTTAGGTTGCCTGATTTTTTATATGCATAATTACATATTTTGTATATGGATATAAAAGGTAAAATTATGTTATAAGGATATACGGAGAGAATATTACTGGTAGAATAGAGATTGGAGGGGGAGAAATGTATATCATTTCGATTATTATCTTTCTTGTAACGTTGTGTATTTTAGGCTTTGCTATATGGAAAATACATAAAATAAAAAGTGTACAAGAGGATATTGGAGAGATTATTGCTACTTACCCACGTAAAAAAAGCCGATGGTTCGTGTTGTTTGGTCCAGCTTATTTCTTTGTACAACTTATACTTACATACGTTCGTTATATAGATGGAGAAATTGGTAGTTTCGAACTGTTTTTACTCAAAATAGGAGCTTATACTGTAGCTGTTTGTTTTATGATCCTTTTTGTGATACAGCTAATTAAAGACGTCAAGGTATATGAAAAAGGTGTGATTGATGGGATGAATTACTATTCCTATGCAGAATTAAAAGGATATAAAACATCCACATGGGAAAATCCGCAAGAAAATATCTTCTTATATCGCGGGCAAGAAAAATGGCATGACAATGTAAACTTACTCATTAGGCAAGAGGATATGAGAGAGTTAGAAAACATTTTACAAAGATATCTTCCTAAGCTCACCATAAAATAAAAACACTCCACCTTCGTATAAGGTGGAGTGTCTTATTAAAATACGCGATTCACGACTGCTTTCACTTCTTCAAGATATTCTTCTCGCACGTCTTCATCCACAGAAGGAACACGCGTATAGAATGTGTGCTCTAATGTTTCAATTCCTGTAAATTCAAAAATACCAGCATCTGTTGTTTTCTTCATCGAATCAAACATACCGCCTTCACAGCGGTCTTTCTTAGTATGTTTATAATAAAATTCGTTTCTCCTTCGCTTCTTTTATCCACATCGGAAGTTCATTCAACAGGTTATTATACAATGTTTCATCTGTTGTTTTTTCGATATCGCGAATGTGGAAGAAGTTTGCGTTATCAATGAAACGCCCTTCCATTTCGTCTAGCTTTCTAAGAACGTCGAATTTTCCATTTCCAATCCCAACAAACTGCCAAAAAATCGGTTGGTTAGAAGAGAATACAACCGGTTTTTGAATTCCTTTTTTACAGCCACCATCGTTAATAAATATAACAAAGGCAGGCTCTTCGCTTTTCTCTTCAATCGTATATTTTTTTATGATATCTTCCATCACTTGTGGCTCTTCATTTCGGCCAAATTTATGAATGGAAGGGTTATTTAAAATATGTTTTTCAACATAACCAGCAAAGTCTTTTTCAGTAATGGATGGTAATCTTGAAAATTCGTTATCATATACCCAAATATCTAGTGAGCCATCATCATCAAATTGACTTGCAACCGCAAGAACGCGTTCGACAACTTCTTGTACAGTGCCATTTTTATAAAGTGTTCGCATAGACCCAGAAATGTCTAATACGAGCGCAACTTTTGCGACAACGCCTGTTAATCTCTTTTTCTCTAATACAACGCGTACTGCTTCTTTCCGTAATGTAATTGTACTCAAGTATAATCGCCCCTTTTTTTATTATGTAGCAAAGATGCCAGTTCTTGAAGCATGTATAGATTACGCAGTAGGAAGAGAATTATGGATCATTTGGAGTGCTTTATCCACAATTTCCTCTGCTGCATATATACCAATTTCATTTGTTCTTACAATGTGAGGTAATAAACTTCCTTGTTTTGTTTCAAGTTCACCGTGAAGAGGAGCAATGGCATGATTTGCCCTTTCTAACATGCATAGATCAAGTAAGGAATCACCAGCAGTAATTACGGTTTTTGCCTGAAGTTTTTCTTGTACATATTGGACAGCATCCCATTTGTTCACAGGCTTTGGCACAAAATATAATTTTCTGCCTTGTAATGAATGAGTCCATCCTTGTTGATCGAGCCAAGTTGTGAATGACTGTAATTCGTCGTATGGAATATTGTCACGCTTAATGATGCAGT
The DNA here is from genome assembly GCF_002560575.1 of Bacillus sp. AFS023182. Taxonomy (NCBI): domain Bacteria; kingdom Bacillati; phylum Bacillota; class Bacilli; order Caryophanales; family Bacillaceae; genus Bacillus; species Bacillus sp. AFS023182. The sequence goes on from NZ_NTRO01000013.1 coordinate 105,080, forward strand.
AGTGAAATAAATCATCAGCTGTTTTTTGTGAAAGAACCCATTCTTCATGAGAAATATTTTGAAATTCTGTTAGAACGTCTTCTTTTTCCATACATGTTGTTAAGCGCTCCGTTTGTATGTTTTTCCAAGTGGCATCTAACTTACCGTTATGAAGGATATTACCGCCATTGCTTGTAATCGCATATTCCGGAACGACTTCTGTTTGAAATAGTGTAATGCGCTGAAACTGTTCAATGGTTCGAGTTGTAACAGGGATGAATTGAGCTTGTAATTGCAGTTCTTTTAATAACGAGATAGCTGTATGTGTCATAAAAGAAATTTCTTTGTTGTCTAACGTTTCAATCAGTTGAATGTGTTCATCGTCTATAGAAGCACGAAATGATTTCCGAGAATAAATGAGCGTTTGATCAAGGTCACTTGCAAAAATCATGAAATTTTCCTCCCAAGAGGTGTGATGAGCCCACAGCACGAATAAGTCATATCTTTATAGAGCTCTACTGGAACATTTTTTTCTTGTGCTAGAAGTAAAATGTGCTTTAAGTCTGGATTGTTTTCGCCCTGGATTAAAATTTTCCATGGCATCCGTCTTAGTAAAACACGCGTTGTTTCTCCAACTCCTGGCTTCACTAAATTTATATCCTCTATTCCAAAATACTTTTGAATAGAGGCAATATCTTGCATACCTTGCCAAGATGGCTCTGTATAGGTAGTAATAACGTGCTCTAGTTGCTTTGTTACATCAGCGCTAATAGAAGGGAATAACGCTGTGATTTCGTCAATAAAGAAGTTAGATAAATCTTCTGTTTCTAGTTCTTTATAATACTTGGCACCGTGAAAATCATTTGGGCCAATATATGTTTCATTTAAAACTGTGCGACTAATTAATCCTGATACGGTCGCATTTAAGCAAGCGCTTGGAATGAGGAAATCTTCTCGTGTTCCATATATAGAAGTACAATGGCCTGGATCAGCAAGTACAGCCATGCAGTCCGAAATATATTCATGGTTCTTTTCGTTAAATGTATGTACTGCTTGGCGCAGTTCTTTTTTTATGGCACCTTTTCCAGTCCAGCCATCAATGAACTGAATCGTTTGATTTGGATGCTGCTGTAAAATATAGTGAAGTGCATTCTCATCAATGCCGCGTCCCCGAATAATAGAAACGCAATAATGTGGCAATTCGAGATGATATTGATAACGAATATACCGTTTTATTAAAACGCCAATTGGTGTACCGGCTCTTGCTAGTGATACGAGTACAAGATTCTTTCCTTTCGTCTTTATAATTTGCTCAGCTACAACGCCGATAGCAATGGCTAGCTTCCGTTTGTATTGCTCGAGTGAAGCAAAAAATAAATCCATATAAGGCTTAGATGGATTATATTCAATCGGAAGCATTTCAGAGTAATGTGTGCCCGATTGAATTGCTTGTTCTCTGTCTTCTGTTGTTCTTTCTTCTATGGCATCACTAATATCTTTTAATAGAAAAATAGCATCTTCTTTCGCATAGCTGCCGATAAGCTGTATTGTTTTAATCTCAGTCATATTTCTTCACCCTCGCTTTCTGTTAAGCTCTTAAATGAAACGATATGAATGACCGGAATAACCGTTTGTAATTGTGTAAGAAGAGGATGAAAAGCATCTCCTTGCAAATTACGCTCTATAAAAAGAAAAACTTCATCGTAATCTCCGGGCTGGATGTTATAAAAATAATTTGTAACTGCTTTGTTTTCGGGGCTTTCATAGGAAAAACGATTATGAATAGCATATTGTAGATCATCTGCGTACGGGTGAATCGGACTACGCGTTGTTGATTGATACGAAATATTTGTCCCCATTTCAGCGGCAATCCGCATTGGAAGGTACATAAATTCACCGGTTCCTAAGCAGAGTGTCTGTTTACCTTTTCGTTTTTTCTTTAAATCATATCCAATCTTTCTAGCAAAAGAGTGGATATAATTTTGATCATCGGATGAAATGCCAAAGCGCCCGGTGTAGTTTATGTAGCTGATATCATGATGTACAGATGTATACGGTAAAGTAGGGCATGGAAGTATATGTTTTTTTATCTTGGACTCTATTGATTTATCAATCATTTCACCATGCGAAGAAGAACTAGCGATCGGACTACCGATTACGTCAATTGAGCCGCTTAATAGAGAGATTACATGAATCGTAATATCAAGTTCTTGCTCGAGCTCTGTAAATTGCTTTCGATGTGCATCTGAGCGCCAATCTAATAAAGAAGCGACAATATATTCTTTTCTTGGAAACTTTTCTTGAATGGATCTGATGATATTAAGGGCGGTTTTTCCTGTTGTTATTTCATCATCTACCAGGACGATAGGCTGTTCATTTTGAAAATAGCTTTTGTCCACATAACAACGATGAGATGTCGCATGAGAATGTTCTTCTTCAAATGTAATGACAGAATTGATTTGTGAGATTGTTTCCCTTGTTGTATGAACATATTTCGCATTTTGAAAACATTGAAACATCGAATGACCTAATGCGGTAGCTGTTTCTGCAAATCCGATAAATAAGACTTCTTTATCTAAAGGGAATTGGTACTGCAGAATTGCTTCCAGTTCATGATTCGTACGATCTTTAGAAGAAATCAGATTGAGAATTTCTTTTTGATATGGATGATTTGTATGATGCAGTACCTCCATATATCTTGCAGCAAGAGCACAGCCTCCAGCTAAAGAGATTGCAGGTGGAACGGGAAGATGTTTTCCTAAAATGGTGCTTACGAATAAAAAACCACGTTTTTTATTGATTCTTGCAGCCATTTGGAATAGTTGATCTGGCGATAATAAATATGGATTATGTAGCACATCTATATGAACCTTTATTTTATTTAAAATGTGGTACGTGTATGTTTTGCTTTGGTTCTTCGGTAAGGAGATCGATGAAAGTTTGTTGTTCATGTAGCACCCCATAAATATTAGATTTCAGAAGTGTTTTACGTGCCCAATTATAATGGGGCTTCACTTCATTCATTTTGTTAGAAAAGCTGCTTTTCATCACGCCGTTATACGTCTGGGCCGCTTCGAAAATAGCTTTTGCATCTAAATAATCCTCTAACGTTACAACATGCATAGCTTGAATGAGTTTAATGTGAGAAGGATGAATGACCGTTTTTCCAATTAATCCATTTGCCTGATCGAGCAAGACTTCATGAATTAATCCGTCCTCGTACCGATGAAGCATGTTCTCACGCATTGTAAGCCCGGCGTTTCCAAATGATTCACGAAATGGTGTTTGACGGAGCTGTGGTTTGAGTACGCGCGGATTGTTTCCGAAATACTCCCACACCGGTCCAGATATAACATATTCATCTGCTTTTCTAGAAAAAATATTAATAATATCAGAAATACAATCGCGAATAATCGAAATGTCATAGATTGTCGTATCTTTGTTACGACGAATGCCGAATAGCCCTGAGAAATCGGTCGCCCCAATTCGGACATTCAAAATAAAATCACGGTAAGAATCTAAGATTTCCTTAACTGCTAGTAATGTATCAATACGAGTTTCTTTATAAATAATTTCAGGAGACTCTAAAATAGGCATCCCATAAAGTGAAAGTGAATAGGTTTCGTTTATATCCTGTAGCTCACGAATGTAAGACATTCCGTTCGCCGGAGTGAACTTAGGAAACACAAAACCGCTTATACAATGGACGGCGCTTCCTAGTTCATGAACGAGCGAATCCATTTGCTTTGGTTCACGAATCCGAATAAAGAGTAGTGGTATGTCTGATGGATGGAGCTTGCCAGTATCCATCATATGAGCTAGTAGTTGCATCTGTATGACAACATTTTGCTCGGCAAGTTTCACATCCCAATCACTAATAGAATCTTCTAAACAAAGTACAATCGATGTCGTACCTTCGAGCCTTTTTCTAACGATGTCATCTGCAATGGTTCTCTTTGTTCCAGGTGTATATAGAGTAGCACCTAATGCGTAAGCTAGTTGATCTTTCGCGGAATCCTTTGAAAATGTAATGGGTTCTTGGTAGAAAAGGTTCTGCTTTTCTTCAAGGGATAGATAGGAAAAATGCTGCATATTGTCACCACCTTATTTAGAGCCTGCGACCCAGTTCATGTTCCATTTATAATGTTGATCCATGTCTCGGTGTCCTTTAAAATATTTCACTAATTTTTGTACTTTGAATGTCTCATCATTTACATTTTCAAGCATTGCAATTGCACATGTACTCAGGCCATTACGGTGTTCATCCATTTTCACAACAATGTCTGGTCCATTTTCTTGTTTTAATGTAACAACACCGTCAACTTGTGACCAATTGGCTGCGCCTTCGTAAATATAAGAGAAAATTAATATTCTTTTTATTTCATGAATCATGTTTCCGTTAATGCGTAAATTTTCTCCTGTATTTGAAGCCCCCGTGCGATCATCTTGATCTAAATGAATGTAAGGCTCACTATGAAATGAACCAAACGTATTTCCAAGCGGTTGTACAACGCCTTTCCAACCATCTTTAAATTCAAACAAACAGCCTAAATCTAAATCTACTTGAGGTGAGAGATTTGCCGCTAAAGATGAGAAAAATCCTTTTTGTTTTGGAGCACTTTGCTTACTCCAATTTAAATTCACTGCAATTTCGCCAAGAGGTTTGTCCGTTTTTTGTAAGTTGATCGTATCTCCAGATTTTTTTAGTTCAATTTTGGAAAGGTTAATATGTTTTTGACTAGAAGAAGGTTTAATCTGTTTATTTGTTTTTTCAAAAAGGTTAGGTGTTATATGAGATAATCCGAATTGATGAGAAAGTTCTGTGAGCCCTCCTTGTATTCCTCTACCGATAGCTCCAAACTTCCACTCGCCCTTATAACGGTAAACTTCACAGGCGATTAATGCAGTTTCAGATGAAAATTGTTCTGTAAGGTTATAACGAAACATTTCTTCATTATTCGTTGTATTGATAATACGGACGTAGGATTGCTTTACTTGGCCAAAGGTTTGCATGCGTGCCAATGCATCGTGAATGGTAATAGTGAACATAATTCGTTCGATATGTAATGGAATCTTTGAAAGCGAAATGGAGATTTCTTCATCATCTCCAGAACCCTTACCTGTACGATTATCTTTTGAAAGTGTAATCGTGCCTTGCAGAGAAGATTGCTGTTTGTAAAATACGATATGCTCTGAAGTTGTTAGTCTACCGTTTGAATCCAATAAAAAAGCAGCAGCATCTAAATCGAATGCATGTGAATTTGTAGGAAGATCCCAGCCGAGACCTATTTTTATATGAGTTAATGTAGGATTTGTTTTTGTTAAATCTACCTTCTGTCCTTTACATAACTGTAGGGGCATTTCGATTCCACCTCATTTAGAATAATTACTTTAATCGTAACACGCTAACAAAAGATTTCCAATTTTGTATTTTGAAAATTTACAAACTTTTCGAAAATGGAAGGTGAATTTCAGGATTTATGTAGAACTTTGTTAGTAAGGAGTTTTTTAGAAAGGAATGAAGAAAGAAGATGAATATCCACAAACTAACAGGAGAAGAAGCAAAAGAAATCAATACATGGCAGTATGAAGAACCGTATTCGTTATATAATTTTTCAGGAAGTGAAGAGACAATAGAAGAACTATTAGATGGAACATATTATGGCTGCTGTAATGAATATGGGGAATTGATAGGTTACTTTTGTTTTGGAGAAAATGCGCAAGTACCAGGGGGAAGGGATGCGAAGTTATATATAGGTGAGGATACTGTAGACATTGGGCTTGGCATGAAGCCACATCTAACGGGACAGGGAATGGGAAAATCTTTCTTGAAAGTTGGTTTCCAATTTGCTTTAAAAGCGTTCCAGCCCAAAAGAATTCGTTTAAGCGTTGCTGCTTTTAATAAGAGGGCGATTACATTGTATGAGAACGTTGGGTTTCAAAAGAATGTTTTGTTTATGAGCAGGGGGAGAGAGTTCCTGCTCATGGAGTATGATTTAGATGAATGCCGTTGTTAACAAATGTGTTATGACCCTGTCCAAATTAAGCGTATAACATAACCGAAAAAAATAATGTAAGAGAGCAGGGCTATAGAGCATGTTCCACTTATTGTACGAACCAACCCTTTTTATCTAATGAGTGCTAAAATGATAGATAAGATACTATTTGTCATAATAGTGCCTTCTAGTGAAGGTGTAAGGTGCTGTGTTCATGTGAGACATAGAAAGAATGTGACGGAGGCAACCAGTGCGAAAAGTAGAAAAAGCCAAGAAAAGATTTGCTTTTTAAACATCAGAACACCCCTGTGTGAACGTTCGGAAATATTTTACATAAATTGTATATAGGATTGCAATTTATGTAAATGAAAGAACCCACCTCTTTGTGTAAAGGGGTGGGTTCTTATTTTTAGGGTTTTACCTTATTCTGCATGCTCGGCACGATGCGCCAAACGACTAGACGCGGCTGCAGCGATAGCACCTACAATATCATCAAGGAATGTATGAACTTTTCCAGATGATTTATCATTTAAGTATTCTAAAATACCTGGTTTTAATTTATCGATATATCCAAAGTTTGTGAAACCGATAGAGCCGTACACGTTTACAATGGAAAGGGCGATTACTTCATCCACTCCGTATAAACCTTCATCACGCTTTACAATGTCTTGTAATGGTTCGCTCAACATTCCTTTTTCGGCAAGAACGTCTAACTCGATTCCTGTAATGAGCGCATTTTGTACTTCACGCTTGGATAATACACGTTCTACATTGTAACGACATTCTGACATTTCTAAATTTGGATGGTATTTCTTTTGAAGAAAATGAACAAGCTCCGCAATATCATCGATTGTTACACCACGTTCCTGTAGTAGTTGTAATGCTCTTTCTTGTAGTTGATTCGATTCTTTCATGTTATCACCTTTTTTTCTTTTTATTATTTGTATACGTTTTACTGCTTTATCATGTGCATAGGAATGAAAGGCGAGCACAAGCTCATATATATATAGAAAAACCATAGGTGGCGACTATGATGATTCAGCATATTTATGAGCATTATCAAATGCATGTCAAAGAATTAATCCCTCTTGGCCCCTATAAAAGCTTTTGGATTCGTAATAAAATTTATGTACTTCTTCCAATTGGGGATATGGAGGAAGATGTACTTGTTGAAATGAAAAAATTAAGCGATTATATGAACCAGCAAGGGGATATTACTGTTGCAACCTTCGTTCCAACGGTGCACGGTTACTATGTAAGTGAGATAGAAGAAAAAAATTACTGTTTATTAAAAGGTATGCGTTTGCTTGATCGACATGCTACTTCGTTAGGTAACGAGCTTTCTTTATTTCATAAACGAGGCGCCTTTTTTCCAGAAGAAATAGAACAATTAAGTCGCATTGGTGAATGGAAGTCATTATGGGAAAAAAGGCTCGATCAATTAGAGCGATTTTGGCAATCACAACTTATGAATCCGCCGTCAGATGTATTTGATCAACTATTTATCGAGTCTTTCCCATATTATTTGGGCGTTGCTGAAAATGCAATTCAATATGTTGTAGATACAGAAATAGATGATACACCTCAGCTTGCCGACGCAGCAACGATCTGCCAAGAACGCTTTACCCCTTTATTATGGCAGCAAACCAATAAATTAAAAATCCCCATCGATTGGGTATATGATCATCCAAGCAGGGATTTAGCGGAATGGATTCGATACGTATTCACGGAAAAGAAGAAAGATTGGGAACAAACAATTTTCCAGTTTGTATCGGATTATGAGAAAAACTATGCCCTCTCTTCTTTTGGCTGGCGCCTACTATTTGCGCGCCTTCTCTTTCCACTTCATTACTTTGAAACGGTGGAACAGTACTATCTGACGGGAAATGAAGAACAAAAAAATATGTACCGAGATCGCTTAGAAGACATTTTACACGATGTGAACCGTTCAGAGCAATTTATGAAGCATTTTTATGAATTCCTCCGTTTGCCTGTTGAGAAGCTCGGGATTCGAAAGTTGGATTGGTTGTCCTAATAGGAATTTATAAAAAAGAGACCAATGGTGGTCTCTTTTTTATGGATATTTAGTTTCAGCGATTCTAAGCAAGCCGCATCCGCTTTTAGATTATCCCGCTCCAGCGGCTAGAATGTTCGGTGGCTTCGCTTCTTCCGACGAGGCCAAAAACGCCTCTATGTCAGAAGCTCCATCCCCCTCACATTCTAAGCAAGCCGCATCCGCTTTTAGATTAAAATACTTGTTCTACTTCGATAACGCCTGGTACTTCTTCAAGTAGTGCGCGTTCGATACCAGCTTTTAATGTGATTGTAGAACTTGGGCAGCTACCGCATGCACCCATAAGGCGTAGTTTTACAATACCTTCTTCAATATCTACTAATTCAACGTCACCGCCATCACGAAGTAAGAACGGGCGTAATTTATCTAATACTTCTAATACTTGTTCTTGCATATTTGGGTTTTCCATTTTTATCGACTCCTTTCATCCATTTTATTATAATCAAGATACAGGGGAAAATCTATTTTTTCTGTTCTTGTTTTAATGTCAAAATATTGTATCATGTTTACAACGTGTTTTTTCAGTATAGGGGATGAGAAATGAGCTTGTAAAGAGATGTGTTTATAAGGTAAGTCATCTCGGCGTACTGTTAGAACAGAGAAGTGGGGGAGAAAGAATGGTAAATGTTCAAGTATATGGGGCAAAAGTAATTTGTGCGAGCTGCGTTGGAATGCCATCTTCGACTGAAACATTTGAATGGCTACAAGCGGCAATTGGTCGTAAATATGAAGGACAAGATGATAAATTTAAGTTTGAATACGTTGATATTCAAGAAGAGCAAGATGATGCTGAGAAGCAAGCTTTTGTAGAGCGGGTAATTGAAGAGGATTTATTTTATCCGGTTGTTCTTGTAAACGGTGAAATCGTTGGAGAAGGAAATCCTCGTTTGAAGGACGTATACGAAGAAATTGAGAAATATTTATAATATAAAAGCCTTTGTGGTTGCAAAGGCTTTTCTTATATATCTATATGGAAAAAATAGTTATTAAAGGTAATTTTATTAAGGAGGATGCATGTGAAGGGTGTAGTGAAACAGGAGTTGCCAGAGGAAGTAACGAGTCTAATGGAGCAATATGTGATGGGATTACAAGATATTTTCTTAAATGAAAAATTAATTGGGGTGTACGTATACGGTTCAATCGCTCTAGGTGCATTTCATTTGGGGACGAGTGATGTTGATTTTGTAACGGTAACGAGGGAGACAGTCAGTGAATTTGAGAAGTTGCAAATAAGTGATTTACATAAAAAATTGAGTAAAAATAAGCTCGGAGGACGGATGGACGGTATGTATATCCCGCTTGCTGATTTAGGAAAGAATAATCAAGAGATAGAGCAGTATGTCTATTGTGCTGATGGGAAAGTTAACGTAGGTCACTGGGATGTGAATGCTGTGACGTGGTGGACGTTAAAGAACCATGGAATTACTGTGACTGGAGAAGAAGCAAGTGAACTTCCGTTTGAGGTCTCATGGAATAGGGTTGTAGAAACAATGAAATATAACGTAGAGCAATACTGGGGTGAAAAGGCATCACGTACATATTTGTTTTTAATTGAAGAATGGGTAGAATCAGCCGTTGTAACGATGGGCCGTATTTTGTATACGTTAGAGCATAAAACAATTGTTTCAAAAGATGAAGGATTACAATATATGATGAAATCGTCCACTGATAAATGGATGCCTTTGCTACAAGAGGTAGAGCGGATACGTCATAATAAGGGAAAGAAACGAACGATTTCCATTTGGAAGCGGGCAGATATGACGAAGAAGTATTTGCTTAGTGGGATAGAGGAATGTCGGAAGAAGTGGGAAGGGTAGTTTATTTCAAAAATTAAGATGGTGCGGATATAAAATAGTAAGACCTCTGTAGTAGTTACTATAGAGGTCGGTTTGTAGATGAAGTTATACACTACTTAGCTACTCATTATTATGCTGTGGAAGTATCCTCGTCTTTACGTACTTCAAAAAACTCATTTTTGCACAAGTATTTAAAAATTCTTTGTGTAACTTGCTCTTCTTGATCTAATAAGAAGCGATGATCAAACGCGTAGAATGATTGTCCTTGAATTAATTTAACGTAATACATTATATATACCTCCATTATAGAACGATACAAATTTAAAGATTCATTACTTATAATATCCATAAATTGGTTTAAAATACTTAGAATGTTAATCAGGGATCTTAAATAGAAGTATGAAGAATGCAAATATGAAAATAAATACTGTAATCAATAAGGAGATAGTTAATATAAAAGAGTTNNAACTCTTTTATATTAACTATTTTTCCATCGCTCTAATTTATTTTCAACAAGCTGTTTCATCTCGCCTACTGTAATATGCGGAAGGGCGAATTTTTCATTTTCATAGCAATGACTGCAATACGTTGTACTTTTTTCTCCATTTTTTTCTGTACCGCCACCATTTTCATCTTTTGAAAATGGCATGCCACAGCTTTGACAGTTCTTATGTTTCTTCATGAAATTCGCCTCTAAGATTCCATCTTTTTTAACTGACACCGCCTATTAAAAAATGTTTTATACCCAAGTTGTAAAAAGATAATGACAGAAAAAGCTGTACTTCCGGAAATACCAAGTATAATCACAATTTGATATTGAATGGCGGTAAACGGTGAAATTCCTGATAAAATTTGTCCTGTCATCATACCTGGGAGACTAATGATTCCCATTCCGACCATAGAATTAATCGTTGGCAAAATAGCTGAGTCGAAAGCATCGCTTATAAGTGGGGTAGCTGCTTGTTTTGGGGTTGCTCCCAGCATCAGTGCACCTTCAATTTGCTCACGTTGTGATTTCATAGTTTTTAAGAATGTATTTGCACCGAGTGACACACCGGTCATGGCATTACCAATGAGCATTCCAGCGATTGGAACGATATATTGCGGAGCATACCAAGGGTCGTGTCCAATAATGACAAAGATAAATAATAAAAGTGGCCCGATTGATCCTGCAATCATTGAGAGTGCGGCCACACGTTTTAACTCTTTTGACATAGGGATATTAACTCGCTTATAAATGTTAAAAATAGCAAATGTAGTAATAGAAGTAATAATAGCAATTGTATAAAATGGATTACTATTTTCAAATATGTATGTAAGTACGTATGCAACAAGCACAAGTTGAATGGTCATACGGAATGTAGCGATCGTAATTTGTTTTTCACGTGGTATTCCTTTTAATTTTACAAGGCCGATTAAAATGATAATGAAAATATATGCTGCAGCAAGTTGCCAAAGTTGTAATTCAATAACGCCCTTCAAATGCGTGCACTTCCCTTCTAATAGCACCTTTTGTTTTATTAATTTCAATAATGTCGTCTGCTATTTCTTCTGGAAGTAGTTGTGAGTGGGTAATAAAGATAACAGTTTTCTTTTTTTGTTTCGCAATTGTAGTGAAATTTTTCATGACGCGTTTTTCTGTATCAACATCTAATGCAGATGTTGGCTCATCTAATAAATAAACGGGCGGATCCATAAGTAAAACACGAGCTAAGGAGAGTCTTTGTTTTTCACCACCGGATAATGAGGAAGCGATATCTGTTAACTCTTTTTCTAAGCTTACAATTGCGAGAGCTTCTTGTAGTGCTTCATCAGGTGGTAAAGATTTCTCCGAAAAGCGAAGCCCTATTAACAAATTATCTTTTACTGTTCCGTCAAATATTGGAGGAGTTTGTCCTAGCATAACGACTTCACGACGTAATTGAATAGGCGGATAAGACGAAATGGGGGTATCGTTATATTTAATTTCGCCAGTTGTTGGTGATTGTAGATCATTGAGCAGGCGAAGTAACGTACTTTTTCCGCTGCCACTTTCAACGATGATGCAGGTGGTTTTTTCTTTGTGGATCTCTAAGTAAGGAATATGTAAGATGTCTTTATATGTTACGTCTTTTAATAAAAACATAATTTTCTCCTTTCTGATTCTATATAAATTCAATTTGTTTTTATATATTCATATCGTATCAAAAAAGGAGAAAAATAGAAAAAACAAGAGCGACCCGCTCTTGTTTTTCTGTTTAGCCATTATGATGTTTGTACATCCATAGAATACCGGACTTTAAAAGTCTAGGCACTCTGCCCATTAATGGTTGATTTGCCAATAATCCAAATCCATGTTTCTTACCGAGAGAGCCGAGAACGCCTTTTAATTTAATAACAGGTAGTTCATCAGGAAGTGGCTCATTGTTCCAACGTTTTAATAATATTTGGACAATTTGTTCACCTTGGCCTTCAGCAAGTTGTGCAGATGGTGCATGTGGAAGAGAAGCGCAATCTCCTACAACATAAACATGCTCATTGTTCGGAATATTATGATATTTTGTTAATACAACCCGTCCGCTACTATCTTGCTCGACTGGAAGGTTTCGAACAACTTCGTTTGCTTGAATACCTGCTGTCCATACGATTGCATCGCATTTAAGCGGTTCATCATGGTTGTACACAACATTTGGTTCTACTTTCGTAATGTCAGAGTTTCGTATAATCGTAACATTATGCTTTACGAACCACTCTTCTACGTATCTACTTAATTTTTCTGGGAATGGGAATAAAATGCGATCCTTTCTATCAAATAAGTAGATCTTTAAATCAGAACGACTTTCCCGAAGTTCACTTGCAACTTCAACGCCGCTTAAACCAGCACCGACAACAGCGACAGTTGCATTCGGTTCCAAACCATTTAATTGTTCGTACGTTTTACGAGTTTGTTCAATTGATTGAAGGCTATGTGTATATTCTTTCGCACCTGGTACGTTATGATATTTGTCTTCGCAGCCAAGACCAATAATTAAGTCATCATATTCGACAACTTCGCCTCCATCAAGATGAACGGCTTTGTTTTCAAGGTCAACATTCGTTACAGTGCCGTATTGAATGTTGAGACGCGGGTGTTCAGGAAATGGAATGCGAATATGCGTTTCTGAAATTGTACCCGCTACTAATGCGTAATATTCTGTTTTAAAACAGTGGTATGGTACTTTGTCGATTAATGTCACTTGGACATCATCTGGAAGTTGATTGCTTGGAAGAAGCCGTTGCAGAATTCTCATGCCACCGTAGCCACCGCCCAGTAATACGAGGTGTTTCATGATGGATTACCCCTTTTCTGTTGAAATATCCCCTAATCATACAATTATATATTGAAAAAATATTTTGACTTTACTCACTCAAATTATATCGAATTTGTGAACAAATAACAATGCATGAATGTGTACTCTGTTGTACAATAAGAAGAAAAGTGGACAAACTGTTTTGATTTGTATGTTGGAAAAACAACAGATAGGTTAGAAAAAACGATAGAAGCTGCCATTTCCTTCGGGTGAAACCAGAAGAGGGAAATGAGTGGAGATCTTTTTCTGATTTCATAGCAGTGATTTATATGTTGGGAAATCCAAGTGAATTGATATAGAGAAGATCTTTCGATTTGAAATGAAGTAGTGAAGCAACGAAATATTGTAGTAGGTGTAATGGAAACAACAAGAAACAGCTTAGTTTTCTTAGTATAGATTTATTTTTTTGAGGTACAGGGGGGATAGTTTTGATTAAGCCATTAATCGAGTTTTGTGTAGGTAACCTTGCGAGTGGATCACAAGCAGCGTTAGAAAAATTAGAAAAAGATCCGAATTTAGATGTCATGGAATATGGTTGTCTGGGGTATTGTGGTATTTGTTTTGAAGGTCCTTTTGCACTGGTGAATGGTGAAGTTGTACAAGGGACAACGGTAGAAGAGCTTGTGAAAAATGTATATGATTATTTAGATGAAAACCCAATGTTTTAAGGCGTTGCACTTGAGCAACGTCTATTTTATTTGTTTCATCAGAGTGAAAATTCTTTTAGAGGAAATGCTAACAAAGAATTTGAGCTTTAGAGGTGACAGAATAAATATTATTTAGGTACTCGCTGGTCTTTTCGGTTTTCCAGATGTGTCACTGCAATTTATATTAGATTACATGTTTTCATTGCTTGCTTTTGTCATTGGTGTACCATGGACAGAAGAGGTCATTGCAGCTGAGCTGGATATTAAGTGCTGCAATTGCAAGGACGTTTGTATGAATAAAAAAAGGCCCTTTCCGAGAAGGGCTTTTTTCTTACACAATGTGTGTAAGAACGGCTCTTATATAAAGGCCATCAAAATGTTGTCAAATATGAGAAACGGGGGACGTTCTTATTGTGTTCCAAAAGCATGCATTTTATACTTAGAACAACAAATTTTTTTTGGAGTGAATGAGGATGAACCAATTTTCTTTTACAAAAATGCATGGTCTTGGGAATAGTTATATATATGTAAATATGTTTGAAGAACAAATTCCAGAAGAGGCACTATCTCTTGTAGCGGAAAAAGTATCAAATATCAACACTGGAATTGGTGCGGATGGAATGATTTTAATTTGTCCATCAGAAGTAGCACAAGTGAAAATGCGCATGTTTAATAATGATGGCTCAGAAGGAAAAAGCTGCGGGAATGGACTGCGCTGCGTAGCGAAATATGCGTATGAGCATAAACTAGTAGAGGAGAATATTTTTACAATAGAAACATTGGCCGGAATCGTAACGGCTGAAGTGACAGTAGAAGACGGTATCGTTACCTTAGCTAAAATTGATATGGGAGCACCTCGTTTAACTCGTGCAGAGTTACCGATGCTTGGAGAGGGAGAAACGCCTTTTATTCGTGAAGATTTCCTATACAATAATCATCGCTATGCGTTTACTGCTGTTTCGATGGGGAATCCGCATGCGGTTATTTTCGTTGATGATGTGGAAGAAGCACCACTTACAACATTAGGTCCAGTACTTGAGACGCATGAGATGTTCCCGGAACGAGTGAATGTTGAATTCATTGAAGTTGTAAATGAAAATGAAATGAATTTCCGCGTTTGGGAACGTGGATCAGGTGTGACGCAGGCGTGTGGCACAGGGGCATGTGCAGCAGTTGTGGCAGCAGTATTGAATGAAAAAATGAAGCGTGGTGAAGAAATTACGGTTCATTTAGCGGGCGGAGATTTAATGATTGCCTGGACAGAAGAAGGGAACGTTTTGATGAAAGGTCCAGCGGAAGTAATTTGCCGCGGAGTGTATGAGTACAAGATAGGAGCGTAAAGATGTATAATAGAACGAGAGATGAAAGGAAGGTGGATTTCATGATTGATGTAACAGAACAAGCGGCATTTCAAATTAAAGATATGTTAAAAGATGCTGAAGAAGGAGAGAAATACGTTCGCCTTGCTGTACATGGCGGTGGATGTAGTGGTCTTTCTTACGGCTTAGGATTTGAAAGAGAACCAAATGAAGATGACACAGTTCTTGAGTTTTATGGTGTTGAATTTGTTATTGATAAAGAAAGTGCTCCGATTGTTAAAGGAGTAAAAATTGACTATAAGCAATCGATGCTTGGCGGTGGATTTACAATCGATAACCCGAACGCAATCGCATCGTGTGGATGTGGATCATCTTTCCGTACAGCTTCGAATGCTGGTAAGCCAGAAGAGTGTTAATCATAACCTTCTCACAAATGAGTGAGAAGGTTATTTTTTATTATTTTACAAACTAGTTGTGAAATAATTGTTTTCATTAAATTCACATAATGTTCAAACAAATAGGTTTAAAAACTCGGAAGTTATAGTACTCTTGAATTAAGAATAATTTTTCGACAAATAAAGACAAAAAATTTATGGTAATCGAAAAATTTTATTTTATATCTGTGATTACACAGACAATAAGGAGAAATGATTATGGCGAACAAACGTTGTAAATTACTTCATAAATCGTTTAAAGAATTGGTAAAAGAAAATAAACAAAAGATATTAAATGATAAACAAGAGATGGAAAAAATTGAACAACGTATTGAACAACGTTATACAATTAATAAATCGGCTTCCTAATTAAGATACGAAAACGTCGTTGATATACAAAAAAGAAGATAATCGACTAGGTACAGTAGTTGGTTATCTTCTTTTTTGTTTTTTTAGTGTGTAATCTTACAAAAGTGTAATGCTCATGTCACGTTTTTGAATTTCTCCTTAAATGAAAAGGGATTATGATAGCAGTATAATAAAAAACACATGAGGTGAAAGACGTGAAAAGATATATTGCACTTTTTAGTATTTTAGTTGTATTTGCTAGCTTGTTAGTTGGTTGTGATTTAAACCGTATGGGAAAAGATACGTATTATGTTCAAATTACGGCTGATGGAAAAGAATACAAGGGAAAATCTGATAATGGTACACCATATACAAATTACCAATATAAATTAGCGGGATTTGATGAAGAGGGTAAAGAAAAAACAATGGAATTTAATGCGCAAAAAAATCTTCGCAAAGAAGCGTTTCTACATGTATACTACTCCGATAAAAAAGGTGTGACAGCTTGGGAAGAAGTGAAAAAAGACGAGCTGCCTGCAAAAGTGAAAGAAAAATTAGGTGTGAAATAATGAAGAAGGAGTTGGGGTATGGGCCAGCTCCTTTACTTATTTTCAAAATCTTCTTCTGAAATGACTGTAAAGCCATGTCTTCGAAGCAATGCAGTTGTTACACCGTAACCCTCTTGTTTGTTTCCATTAAATTCGCCCGTATAAATGGTGGAGCTTCCGCAAGACGGACTACGTTCTTTTAAAATGATGTATTCGGGATGTAGATCTTTTATTTCTTTTAATGCTTTATAAGCGCCTTGGACAAAGGCTTCTGTTACATCGTTCCCCTCTTTATCTATCACCTTTGCTTTGCCGTCTAGTACATCATCACCATTGCCACCAATAATTTCTGCTGAGGGGCGTGGCGTTGGTAATCCACCTAATACTTCTGGACAGACAAGAACGGTTTCTTCTTTCTGCAATAGCTCTTCTATTTTTGAGATTAGATTGTCATTTCCGTCGTAACGACAAGCAATACCAGCTAAACAGGCACTAATTACAATCATGGTTTCTACCTCAGTTCATTAAGAAAATTTTTTGAAAACGCCCATTTTGCTTCATGGGACCTATGTATATATGGGGTGATGAAAATGGGAACTTTCTATAACTTAATGAAAACATATAGCGAATTTCAAAGTAAAGAAGAATTCAATGTATATCAGCAGCAAATTTTCGTACGTTATCAAGCTGATATAAATAAAACAGATTTTTTAGTAATTCGTTTGTTAGGGAGATATGCAATTAATGAAAAACAAAAAACAGTAGGAGTCGCTTGTCCGTTAATGGAAACAATTGCGACTAAAATAGGAAAAAGTATTCGTACGGTGCGTCGCTCTGTTGCGAAATTAGAAGAACTCGGGATTATTGAAAGGATCCCTACGAAAGAGAGACATAAGCGCGGGGGATATAGTGCAAATTTGTATGTGTTTCGTAAAGCTGCCATTGACCGCATGGATGGCCGTATGAAAATGACCGCATGTGAAAATGTGGAAAATGTAGATGGGTGTAAGAAGGAAGAGGTGCGAGAAGAAAGGGAAACGATTCTTTTTAAAAACTCTTCTAAAGAAGTACAAAAGAAAAAAACAACGTATGAGCTTGATGAGACATATTGTCGTCATGATATTCCGGCTAAGTTTGTACATGCGATTGTACCAATGTCACGGAATCCACAAACAATTAATGTGCTTTGGAGTAAAGTAGAACTGGCTTATAAAAAGAGCGGATTATTAGAGCAAGGTGTATTTTTGGAACAGCTGCTTGTTGATGAAGATATTCAGGAAAAGCTTATCTGGCGTGTGAAAAGTGTTGTCAGAGCGTATAAGTTAGGGGAAATTCGGAAAGATGTTAAGGCTCTTTTGTATAGTACGATGCGAGATCTATTTTTAGATATTGAGTTAGAATGGGGGGCGGCTATAAGAAGGAACACGAAGGTGACGTTATTTGATCCATTCAAAAAAGAGTCATGCGTGTAATACATGACTCCTCTTAATCAATCAAATTTTCGTACAACAGGAACGCGAATCGCAACAAATAATACGAAGATAATAACTGCGATAGCGCCGCTTTTCATAATCGTCACAATCGGAATACCAGCAGCAAGTGCGAGTGATGTGAATGCATAGGAAAGCGGGATGAAGCCCATGGATGAAAGCATCATTAAGCTCATGACACGGCCCATCATTTCTTCTTTGACGGTAGATTGAATCATCGCCATTAATGGAACGATGGCCATGGCAATTGTAATACCGTAGAAGGCGCCTGCGAGTAGTGCTTGCCAAAGTGCTGTACTGAAGTTAATAGATAGGAAGAAAACGCCAGATAACAGCATCATAATGATACAAAATAAGCCGCGTCTACGATTAATGTTCTTAAGACCAACAATGACGGCACCGATTGCCATGCCTGCTCCAACAGCAGCTTCTAAATAACTAAATTGAAGCGAGTCACCATGAAGAACGTTTTTGACAAATAGCGGGAAACCAACTTGCATTGGACCGATTAAAAATAGATTTAAAAAGGCACTACAGATGAGAAATGTTGAAAGAAAAGGCGATTCCTTTACGTATAAAATTCCTTCTTTAATAGATGTAAACATACCTTTATCTTTATCTGTTTTTTCTTGTACTGTAAATTGTATTTTTTGGACGAGTATAGCAGCAATAATGAGGAGCAGAATGGTAATGGAAAAGATGGTCTCATAATTACTAAACTTAATGAGAATCCCACCAAGTACAGGTCCTAAAATTACTGATGCTTGGTTCGTCATTTGTGTAAGTGAATTCGCCTGTGTTAAGCGATGTTTTTCTACAAGTTCAGGGAGAATGGAACCGTCTGCTGACCAAAAGAAGGCATCAGCTAATCCGAACAACAAAGCAAACAAAGCAAATGTATATAAGGTCACATGACCAACGATAAACCAAGTTAAAATCGTTGCGACAAGAAGTGCACGAACGATATTTGAGTAAAACATAATATTTTTTTTCGGGAATTTATCTGCGACAGCTCCCCCAACAATCATAAAGACGAGCCTTGGTACGCTAAGCGCAACAAAGACAACGCCTAGTGAGGCCTCAAGATTTAATGTTTTTGCTATGTACCACGTTTGAGAAAATGTAAAAAAGGCTAAGGCAAAACTTGAAAATAGAGTAGCTGCCCAGAGGAATAGGAAGTTTGTATTTTTTAATAAAGGTGTTCCACTTTCTGCTGGAGCAGGTTTGTTTTGTTGTAGTTCCTCCATATTGCTTCCTTTCTATGTAACCATTTTGAATGGATATAAAATCCTATTAACAATCGTTTTATACAGTTTTTAATATTTCTATACTGCACTTTTTCATTGTAGACAATAATTGCACATTTGCCCAGTGGATTTTTTAAGGCAAGATAAGAAGAAGCGAATGTGATTCCGGTAGAAAATAAAAAAACCATCAGACGTTCTCTTCCCTTGGAGTAGTTGATGGTTTTTCTTGTTAGGATTTCATAACTTGGATTCCTTTTATGATATTCCAGATAAAGAAGTACAGGCTAATGATACCGCAAATACATACAGTGATAATAGCACCGATACCAAGTGTTACATCGGGCTCATTGGAACCGAGTCCCATAATTCCTAATACAATCATCGATATAAAGGCTGCAATACTTGGAATAATATGTGTCCATAAAGCTTTTTTTGCATGAGCTTTCGTCTCGCTGTCACCGAAAATCCAAACGATGATTGGGAAAAGAAGCGGTGCAAAGAAAATACTCCAGTAGGAAAAGGCGGATAATAATTTGTTTCCGTTCATGTAGGTCACCTCATAAGCTAGTGTTTGTTATTATACGTTTAGTATGCAGGCAAATGGAGTGAGGCACTATCGTTTTATCTTACAAAAACATGACAGTTTTGTAAGATTTGATGAGATAGGGTATATAAGGGCGCCGATATAATAAAAGTGTAGTGTAATCATGCAAAAAACGTAGCGATTATTCGCTGCATTTTTTGTGGAAAGAGTGTAAATCGATGAATTTAGCTAGTGCAATATAAATATCAATTTGGGCATCATTTGGATCAATAGATGTTCACCGTATCGTTCAAAGTCTATCGTGAAAGCGCGGTTGTTTTCTTTTGACCAGTTCCAAATATCTTGCCATGCTTCTGCGATAACTTTTGATATTGGACCTTTTCGAGTTGTAAATAACGCATATGTACAAGCAGGGATTGCAAGAGGTGTCATATTTTTCGGGATATTTTCCAATGAAGAAACTGGCATGCCAATTGTGTATCTATATGCTCCGGTTTCATCGGACTCATAATTTGAATACACTGCTAGTGTTACTTGTGAAGGTTGGCTAGGAGTTAATTTATTCAAAAAGACTCCTTCTGTATGAAAGGAGTCCGCTTCACTTTATATATTAAAACATACTAGAACTATGCATTGGTTGCAGTTTTGCATTTGGATCGAAGTAAGCTTTGGCATTGTTTACCGCTGTTGGTGCTTCACCAAAGCCACATGCAATTAGTTTTACTTTTCCTTCATATGTACAGATGTCACCAGCTGCGTAAATACCAGAGATGTTTGTTTCCATTTTAGAGTTTACAACGATGCTGTTCTTTTGAATGTCTAAGCCCCAGTTTTTAATTGGACCAAGAGAAGAAACGAAACCATAGTTTACGATGACATCATCAACGTCAATAACAACCTTTTCTTCTGTTTTCACATGTTGCAGAACAACTTGTTCAATTTTGTCTTCACCAATTAGTTCAATTGGAACGTAAGGTGTTTTTACGTCTGCTCGAGAGTTCATTAAGCTTTCTACGCTGTGCTCATGAGCACGGAATTTATCACGACGATGAACGATTGTTACTTGTTCAGCGATTGGTTCTAACATCATTGTCCAGTCTACAGCAGAGTCGCCGCCGCCAAATACAACGACGCGTTTCCCAGTGAATTTTTTCATATCATCAACGAAGTAGTGAAGGTTTTTTTTCTCGAATTTTTCTACTCCTTCTAATTCTAAACGGCGTGGTTGGAAAGCTCCGTTACCAGCTGTAATAATGACAGATTTAGAATAGTGTGTTGCTTTATTTGTTACAAGCTTAAATACGCCATCGGCTTGTTTTTCAAGTGTATCAACTGCTTCTTCTAAGCAAATAGTCGGCTCAAACTTTTTCATTTGTTCTTTTAAATTATCAACAAGTTCTTGCGCACGTACTTTTGGGAATCCGGCTACGTCATAAATATATTTTTCAGGGTATAGTGCGGATAATTGTCCTCCAAGTTGCGGTAAGCTTTCAATAATTTTTACACTTGCCTGTCTCATGCCGCCATAAAACGCTGTGAATAATCCTGTTGGACCTCCACCGATAATCGTTATGTCGTAAACTTTTTGATTTTCTGTCACTATTTATTCCCCCTATAGATGGAATTTAGATATTGATTCCATATATTGTTCATATGTATACGGAAATCCTGCAAACAATATTGCAATTTACAATAAAAATGATAACATATTTCAGTTTAGAATACTGCAAGAAATGACTGAATTATATGTAAGCTTCTGCATAGATAGGATGAAAATGTATAAAATATACCGAGTAGGAAAATAGATGAAAAAAAGGTTAAAAAACCCTTGAAAACGCTATGTTATTTTAAAATATTGATAATTCTCTAGGCGCTTGAATTATGAAATAAAACCGACTAATATAGGAAAGTATTATGTTAATTTTTTATGACAAATTTCGTACGATTTTTTGAATACGTTTTGTTATGCTTGAGAATGTGAGGAATTCCACATTCTTGACAAATTGAGTGTTTAGCACTTTGATTTTATTTTTGATTTTGATTACTTATTATATAAAGAAAAGGGTTGTGATTCGGTGAAAACTCCAAAAATCGTAGTTTTAGGTGCAGGTTATGGCGGGATGATTACGACTGTTCGTCTGCAAAAAACATTATCTGTAAGTGAAGCTGAAATTACGTTAGTAAACAACAACAGCTATCACTACCAAGCAACTTGGTTACATGAAAGTGCAGCTGGTACATTACACCATGATAAAATCCGTCTCGATATTGAAGACGTTATTGATACAAACAAAGTAAACTTTGTGCAAGATACAGTTGTAGAAATTAAGGCTGCTGAAAAGCGCATTATCTTAAAAAATGGTGAGTTAACATATGATTACTTAGTAATCGGCCTTGGTTTTGAATCTGAAACATTCGGTATTAAAGGTTTGAAAGAGCATGCATTCTCTATTACTAACATTAATGCGACTCGTCAAATTCGTGAGCATATGGAATACAAGTTCTCTCAATATGCGACAGAAAAACGTGATGAGCTAGTAACAATTGTGGTTGGTGGTGCAGGATTTACAGGTATCGAGTATGTAGGTGAGCTTGCAAATCGTATTCCTGAACTTTGCAAAGAATATGATGTTCCACGTGAAAAAGCACGTATTATCTGTGTAGAAGCTGCTCCAACAGCGCTTCCTGGTTTCGATCCAGAATTAGTTGAGTATGCGGTAAAACAATTAGAGAAAAAAGGTGTAGAATTCCGAATCGGTACAGCAATTAAAGAAGCAACTGAAGAAGGTATTCTAGTTGCAAACGGTGATGATGCTGAGTTACTTAAATCTGAAACTGTTGTTTGGGCTGCCGGTGTTCGCGGTAACGGTATTGTGGAAGAGTCTGGCTTTGAAGCAATGCGTGGACGTGTAAAAGTTGATGAGTATATGCATGCTCCAGGTCATGAAGATGTATTCATGGTTGGTGACGCAGCGTTAATCATCAATGAAGAGATTAACCGTCCATATCCACCGACAGCACAAATTGCAATTCAACAAGGTTACAACATTGCACACAACTTAGCTGTGCTAGTTCGTGATAAAGGCGAAATGAAGAAATTCGTTTTCGATAACAAAGGATCTGTATGTTCATTAGGACATGACGATGCAATGGGCGTTGTGATGGGGAAAAAGTTAACGGGATGGAAAGCTTCCTTCATGAAGAAAGTAATCGATAACCGTTACTTATTCTTACTTGGTGGACCTTTATTAGTTCTGAAAAAAGGTAAACTAAAGTTCTTTTAATATATAGTAGAAAAGAGCAGAAGCGGCTATGAGTCGCTTCTGCTCTTTGTGTTATGTAAGCTTTTCTTAAACTTCTATCGTGCATTCAGTGTATAAGTAGAAGTTCTTTTTGAACGAAAAGCAACAAAAAACCAAATTACATTTGTGATGGATACTGCTACGCAAAGCATGATGACTCCTAAGAAAGAAGAGGCGTTATAGTCACTTACGCGCATTGTAATAAATACGACTGTAAGTATCACGAGATGTATGAATAGCCCCATACCGCAAAGAAAAGCCATGATGAATCGCATTGCCTGTATTCCTCCTATATAAAGAAGTAGAGGTACAATATAAAATAGTAAAATCATGCCGATTGATTTCCACATGCCTAGAGAGTTAAATTTATTTGCATTAGGTCCCAAATCAGCAAGTGGTGAAAGTGAAGTGGCAATTAAGAAAGAGCAGAAGAGTAATGCGGAAACTAATGTTACAAATACAATCCTGGACTTTTGTGATAGATTTCTCATTTTACTTTTTACTCCTTTCGCAATGAATAGGTGTGATGTAATATTCAAAGCAGAATTTTGAAGGGATTCGAGGTCTTTCTACAGAGGAAAGAATACCCTATATTCACATTATATCAAATATATGGAAATTAAGAAGGGTAGAAAGAAATGTAGTAACTGAGGAACAAGGGAAGATTATATTATTCTCACTGAAAAATATAGTATAATACATAGAAAAGAATGAATATTCTGTTCGTTTGACTGAAAGGGGTTTTACATCATGGGAAAGCGTGGGAATGTTTGGCTAGCTGTAAGTGGATTAGTGACTACAAAAGATGGTCGCTGGCTCTTCGTTAAGAAAAAATACGGGGGGCTAAAAGGAAAATGGTCATTGCCGGCTGGTTTTGTAAATGAGGGAGAAACGATTGATGAAGCTGTTAAACGTGAAATTTTAGAAGAGACAGGAATTCGGGCGCATATAAAAGGGGTTATTGGAATTCGTTCTGGAGTTATTCGTGATGAGATTAGCGATAATATGATTATTTTTTTACTCGAACCAGAAGGAGAAGAAATCACTGTACAAGAAAAGGAATTGTCTGAAGTAGCATTTTTACATCCAAAAGATATTGCATATAATCAAGATGCTTCTATATTAATTCGATATTTACTGGAAGGTCATACAGAATCACTTCTGAAGATGGATACAACATTAAATCCAGGAGATCAATTTGGATATACAGCCTATCATGTATTTACGGCAGGAGATAAGAAATAGAAGGAGTGGGAAAAAGTGAGTATTCCAGTATTACTTATTTCAATGATGTTATTTTTTATACTTTTCTTTGGAATTGGATTTTTACTCAATATGATTTTACGTGCTACTTGGGTAATGGTTATCATTTATCCAATTGTTTGTATGCTGATTATTAATAAAGCAAGTGTCTGGGACTACTTTTCAAAGCCGAAAGAAACATTTTCCTCATTTGGAACAAGTGTCTCGCATCTTGGACAAGCCGATCTTTTTATTCTATCCACAGGGTTAATAGGGGCGATTTTATCAGGAGTTGTGATAAAGAAACTTCGGAAAAGTGGTTATCAAATGTTCTAATCTCCAGTTTACTGGAGATTTTTTTTCTGCATATTTCTTAATCGTATAGGGAATGATGAACGATGAAGGAGTGTGGAATATAAAAATGTTAAAACGATATGGTATTCGCATTATGATGACTTGTTTACTTGTAGTCGCATTATGTGTGACATGGCAAGCGTTCACTGGAGTGTCTGTACTGGAGCTTGTAAAAACATATCAAGAAAGCAATGTAAAAGAAGTACATGCAGCAGAAAGAGGGCACCAAGTTGTTCCGAGTAAAGAAGTGATAAATGCTTTAGAACAGGGGAAAGACTGGTCTAAATATCGTGTAATGGAAATGACAGCAACTGGTTATACGTCAGGTGTAGAATCAACCGGTAAAAACCCTGGTCATCCAGAGTATGGCATTACATATTCAGGTGTAAAGGCTAAAAGGGACATATATTCTACAATTGCAGCTGATTTACGTGTATTTCCAATTGGGACCATCCTTTTTGTACCAGGCTATGGATATGGCGTGGTAGCAGATAAAGGTGGCGCTATAAAAGGAAATAGACTCGATTTGTACTATGATACGGTTCAAGATGTGTATAGTCAATGGGGTAAGAAAAAAGTAAATGTATATGTAGTGAAAATGGGAAAAGGTAAGTTTACAGAAGAAGAGTTAACGATGTTAAATCAAGACGAAACGATGCAAGTGTTCCGTGGTCAATATTTAAAACAAAGGTAGTCTAGTGGTAATAACACTAGACTACCTTTGTTTTTTATTTGAAAATATATTGGTTATTATTTGGAATGTATTGTCAACTGTGTTTGGAATGAAACTGATTTGTTATATATGTTTACTAGATTGGCTAAGTATATTTTTTTGTAGCCTCTTTTTTCATGAAAAGATTTATGATATGATTTTTTAGGTTGGACAATTTGTGTAAAAATTTTCTAATTTTTTTCAAAAGGTAATAAAGTATTTTTTAGAAATAGAAAAGTGTAAATTTAGTTGCGATTTGTTTTGTGTACTATCCATTAATTATGAGAGAAAAAATAGCAACTAAAAATTTTCATATTTCAAATATATTTTTTGCTTTTATTACAGCTGGAGTTACAATAACAAATTCAGCGATGTGGTTTATTGCGAGTATTTTGGTATATAAAGGAACGAAGAGGAAACTTATTTGGACATTCATTCCTATCATTCTTGTAGTCGCGGCATTTATAGGGGTTATGCTAGTGAATCAAGTGACTTTGCAAGAAGCGATAGGAGGTAGTACCCGTTTTACTCTTTAACAAGAATTTTCAAAAGAGTATTTAAGTTCTAAAATAGGGATGTTTATTCATTCACTTCTAGGATCACCTTTAATTTTGGGTAATATTTCTGAGGTTCTTTTACGGACACACCAAGATTTTCCATGATTCAATTTGTTACCATCTCATCCATTAAGAGGATGGATTGTAATTATAACTGTATATGGAACGATTTTATGGGTTATGGCAAAAAATATATTAAAAGATCGTTTTGTTCTATTTTTGGTAGGGTGCTTAGGATTTAATGTTTTGCTACATGGGATTTTTGGATTTGGATTACCAGAAGCATTTATTTATGGGTCACATATTATTTTTATATTACCGTTACTTCTAGCATACGGATTTAAGAAAGTAAATCGTTTGAAAATTATAACGCTAAGTATATTTGTACTGATAATTGCTTTAAATAATATAGATAAAATCATTTATTTATATCAATTTGCAGTGTTGAAATATCCAGTTTAATGTAATTAGTTTGACTAAATTGGATGATACGAAATTTTTATAAAAAGGAGTGCAGTGCCTGTCTACAAGAGGTATGCACTCTTTTTTGCTTTCCATCTAATCATAAACTTCATTGTGTAATCAGTTTGTGATTTTAGGAGAATCATAATTCCATATTTTTTGTTAAGTGTGTTGAGTACTATATATAACGTTATTTTATTTTGGAGACTGTAGTTGAAAGTTTTGGAAGGATTATTTGTATTTCTTCATTAAGATAGTGTTAGAGGTGTAAATGAAGGGGGAAATCTTTCGTAGTAGTTGCAGGATGGAATTTGAATACGGAAAGAGTTGGAATTGTCGCATTTTATCGAAAATAAAGTTATAATGAAAAGAGAGAAATTTAGGGGGTCTGAGCATGTTTCAAGTACAAAAAGAATTAGTGAATCACGAAGCGGTAATTGTTGCTTTATTTGAAGAAGAGGTAACGAGTAGTTTTGTACAAGAACTGGATAAAGCATTTGAAGGACAATTACAACTTTTATTAGAAGAGAAAGAGCTTAGTTCAAAGAAAAAAGTTATTTCTAAAGTACATAGCCTAGGAAAAACAAATGCAAAACGCTACTATTTTGTCGGTCTTGGCAAAAAAGAAGCATACACAACAGAAACGTTACGTGCTTCACTTAGTAAAGCATTTAAAACATTAAAAGCTGCAAAGGTAAAAGATGCAGCGATTTTACTTGATTCTTTCGTAACAGATAAGTTAGGTGCAATCGATGTTGCACATATTGCAGCGGAAGTGTATTGCCTAGGTACATATGATTTACAAACCTATAAAACAGATAAAAAAGAAAGTGTAGAGTTAGAAAACTTTGCGGTTATTACAGTAGAAGACGCAAAAGAAATCGAAGCTGCATTAACAGTAGGATATGTGCACGGACGTGCGACAAACTCAGCTCGTACACTTGTAAATATGCCGCCTAACGTATTAACAGCAACAAAACTTGCAGAGTATGCTGTTGAATTAGCTGAGACATATGACATGGATTATAAAGTACTTGAGAAAGAAGAAATGGAAGAGCTTGGTATGGGTGCATTACTTGCCGTGAATCAAGGTTCTACTGAGCCGCCAAAAATGATCGCTCTTATTTATAAAGGAAAAGAAGAGTGGACAGATGTGATCGGGCTCGTTGGAAAAGGGATTACATATGATACAGGTGGTTATTCTTTAAAACCACGCGAAGGTATGGTTGGTATGAAAGGTGATATGGGCGGTGCTGCAGCTGTTCTTGGAGCGATGGAAATTATCGGTGAACTTCGTCCTGAGCAAAACATAGTCGCTGTTATTCCATCAACTGATAACGTTGTTAGTGGTACTGCATTCAAACCAGATGATGTGATTACATCTATGAGTGGGAAAACAATTGAAGTATTAAATACAGATGCAGAAGGTCGTCTAGCATTAGCAGACGGGATTACGTATGCGAAGAAACTTGGTGCAAACTATCTTGTTGATGTTGCGACATTAACAGGTGGTGTCATCGTTGCACTTGGAAACCATACAACGGGTGCGATGACAAATGATGAAACGTTGTTTGAACAAGTGTTAGAAGCATCAATGGAAACGGATGAGCCAATTTGGCAATTACCGATTTTCGAGCGTGATAAAGAACGCGTCCGTAACAGTAAATTTGCAGATTTAAATAACTCACCAGGTCGTGAAGGTCATGCGGTAATGGCAGGAACATTCCTTGGTGAGTTTGCAGAAGAAACACCATGGGTACATTTAGATATCGCTGGAACATCTGATACAACGAGCGCACATGATTTAGGACCAGCAGGAGCAACAGGAGCAATGGTTCGTACGCTTGCGACGCTTGTTGAGCGTTTTGGAGAAGAATAAGAGAGTTGGAAAAAAGCTGTCCCAAAAGGGCGTTACGTACAGACCTTTTGGAGACGGCTTTTTTTATCTTACAGGTTCCATATATGATGAGTGAAATTCCATGCGCTCATAAACGATACAATCGCAAAGAAAATAATAATTATCCGTTGAATTGATTTAGGTACAACAAGTGGGATGATAGCATAAATTGGGAATAAAACACTTAAATATCTGAGCGTGCTATGCATCGGCAGACCGCGTGTACCAAAACTGAATATAAAAATAATCGTGATACATACAAAGAGCATTGCGCTAATACTTTCCCATTTTAAATGAGATTTCAAACGCCAAATATATCCAATTCCAAAAAAGGCGAATAATACTGCTGATATCCATAGCCCTTGTCTTATTTCTCTTATGTCTACAGTAAATGCTGCATAAAAGCCTTCAATGATTTGAATCCATGGTAAAACGGCGTAATGACCCCAGTTTTCGGCTTGTGTCGTTGAGAAAACCAACGGATCTCCGAATACACGATATAGGTAAATCATATATCCTGTTAAGCCAACTGTACAACTTAGTCCCCATAATAGAGAATTTCTTACCAATTTCCAATTTTTATTCCATATGGACATAATAAAAAGGGTAAATGGAAAAATGCCGAATAATAAAGCTGGTGCTCGGGTGGATGTTAAAATGGCGGCAAATATATAAGCGTAAAGCCATTTTTCTTTTATAGCCATGTGAAGAGAAGCAAGGGAGAAAAGAACGATCCAGACTTCTGTATAAACAGTGGCATAATAAATTGCACAAGGATTAACTGCGAAAAGCCAAATGCCTGCTTTTATTTGGGAATCATTCATGTTACAGCGCTTGAAAAATTCCTTCAGCAAATATAAGCAAATAAAAAATGCGACCTGCGTCACTGCAATGACAGTATAGGGGTTGCCAAAGACTTTGATTAGTATTGGTACAAATGGAAAAAACGCAGTAGCTTTTCTTGATTCATATCCATTTTCAGCGATTTCAATGTACCAAAGACTATCCCAATTAATAAGAGCATGCTTGAAGTGTTCTAACGTCATTCCTTCATGGAAGTTATTATAATAGGGTAATAAAATGGCCAAAATTAAAAGAAGATAATGAGCTAGAATGGGTTTTAACCACCAAATTTTTTTGTGTGGCTGTTCAGAGTATAAACGTCTTTTTTGTAATAGACTGTTGTGCATATATGTAACTCCTCAATTGACTTGGTATTTCTATCTTATCAGACATTTCTATTGTAAAATCACGTATCTTATGTTTAGAAGCGGGTACATAATTAAAAGTTTGAAAGTTCTTTTTATGTATTAAACAATATTGACCTCTANNTAGAGGTCAATATTGTTTAAGTTATTTATTATATCCTACAATTTCATTTGTATCGATATCAACATATACTTCAACGTTTTTGGGTGCAGATGTATCAGATGGGAAATGAACGAGATAAACAGTCTTTCCTTCATATTCCTCATTTGATTGATGGCTATTATGCTTGTGAAATGTTGTTTTTGTCATTGTAGCATTTTCCCAATCACCAATAATATATTGCTTTTCTTGATTGGATAATTGATTCCAAACGGCCTTTTTAATACTTTTTTCGGTTTCTTGAGGTTGATTGGAAGAGTTGCTCGAGCTATTCGCATCGATACAACCTACAAGTATAAAGCATGTAAAAAATATTGTGAAAAATAGATAGAATGTGTTTTTCATGATTCCTACATCGCCTTTCTATCCTCATAATGTATATACTTCAATTAGCAGAATGAAAATTCCTGTTATATGTAAAAGAAATATAAGATTTTATAGTGAAAATGCATATAACATTCCAGCTAAGGCAAAAGATGTTTTTCCGGTTTCTTCAGATACAACAAGAATAAGGGCATCACTTACTTCGGAAAGCCCAATTGCTGCGCGATGACGTGTCCCTAATTTTTGATGCGATGCAAGTGTTTGATGTGATAGTGGAAGTATATTGGCTGCGGATATAATATGGTTATTTTTCACAAGAACAGCACCATCATGAAGAGAGTTTCCAGGATAAAAAATAGATTCTAACAATGGAACGGTTAAGTGTGCTTGTAGTTCTATCCCGGATTGGATAAATGATTCTACCGGTTGATCTCTTTCCACAATAATGAGAGCACCATGCCGTTTTTCAGATAAGTGCCTGATTGCTGTTAGTAGATGAATGTAACAGTCTGTATAGGGAGATAGATACGTTTTGACATAGTAGGATGCCGTTTTTGATTGGATATGTAGTAATAATTTTTGTATATCTTCAACTTTACATAAAATACATTCATTATTATTGTCCAGTGCAGTTTGCATATCTTGAAGTGCAAAAGAAATATCTTTAATAGTTTCTTGAATATGCTGTTTCATTGTTTTTGTCAGTGCCCATTCTTGCATTGTATTCACCCTATTTAAGAATATATTTATTACGTATAGTTTTTCGTTCCATGCAGAAAGTATGCGTAAAGGAAAAGAATGTTTACATAGATTACATAGTTTTGTATATAAGGTAAGATTTTCTAGGGATATAAAATAGTATTGAGGAAAGCGTTATTTTCGCCATATAATGAGATTATGTTTGACTGAAAGGAGAGAGGAAAATGGATTGGACAAAAGAATATGAACGCTGGAGTAGTTTTGCGAATTTAGATGCAGAGTTAAAGCAACAATTAGAAGAAATGAAGGAAGATCCGAAGAAAATCGAGGACAGTTTCTATAAAAATTTAGAGTTTGGTACAGGTGGTATGCGCGGTGAGCTTGGTGTGGGAACAAACCGTTTAAATGTATATACAGTACGTAAAGCAACAGAAGGATTAGCACAATTTATTGAAAAACAAGGTGATGGAGCAAAAGCGCGCGGTGTTGTCGTTGCGTATGATTCACGTCATAAATCACCAGAGTTTGCAATGGAAGTGGCAGCGACACTGGGTGCTCATGGCATTAAAACATATGTATTTGAAAGTTTACGCCCAACACCGGAACTTTCATTTGCAGTGCGTTATTTACATACATATAGTGGAATCGTTCTTACTGCAAGCCATAATCCACCAGAATACAATGGATATAAAGTATATGGAGAAGATGGAGGACAATTACCTCCAAAAGAAGCGGATGAATTAATTTCGTACGTAAATGCGGTAAGTGATGAGCTAGTAGTAGAGATTGCGGATATTGAGCAATTAAAGCAAAACGGTCTATTAGAAATTATCGGACAAGATGTAGATGATGCATATTTAGAACAATTAAAAACAGTGATTATTAATAAAGAATTAGTGGAAAAACATGGAGAAGAATTGAAGGTTGTCTTTACACCATTACATGGTACTTCTAATATTCCTACTCGTCGTGGTTTAGAAGCAGTAGGATTTAAAAATGTAACGGTTGTAAAAGAACAAGAACAGCCGGATCCTAACTTTTCTACTGTAAAATCACCAAACCCAGAAGAGCATGCTGCATTTGAATTAGCAATTCGTTACGGTGAAGAAACGCAGGCTGATGTTTTAATTGCAACAGATCCAGATGCAGATCGTCTTGGTGTTGCAATTCGAAATCATGCTGGTGAATATCAAGTATTAACAGGAAATCAAACAGGTGCGTTAATGCTGGAATACTTATTATCTCAAAAGAAAGAAAAAGGTATATTACCAGAGAATGGTGTTGTCTTAAAAACAATCGTTACTTCAGAATTAGGACGTACAATTGCAAAAGCTTACGGGCTTGACACAATTGATACATTAACTGGATTTAAATTTATTGGTGAAAAGATTAAGCAATACGAAGAAAGCGGAGAATATGCATTCCAATTCGGTTACGAAGAAAGTTATGGATATTTAATTCGCCCGTTCTGCCGTGATAAAGATGCTGTTCAATCGGTATTGTTTGCATGTGAAGTAGCAGCATATTATAAATCACAAGGTAAAACATTATATGATGGATTGCTTGAAGTATTTGAGAAGTATGGATATTTCCGTGAAGGACTTGTTTCTCTAACATTGAAAGGAAAAGATGGTGCGGAGCAAATTCAAAATATGATGACATCTTTCCGTGAGAATCGACCAACAGAAGTAGCAGGTTTAAAGGTTACAATTGCTGAAGATTATAAAGCGAGTGTTAGAACAAAAGTTGTGGAAGAAGCTACTGAAGAGATTCATTTACCAAAATCAAACGTATTAAAGTATTACCTTGAGGATGGTTCTTGGTTCTGCTTACGTCCGTCTGGAACAGAGCCGAAAATTAAATTTTACTTTGGAGTGCAAGGCGATTCCTTGCAACATAGTGAAGAAAAGCTTGAGAATATTAAAAGCGATATTATGAATCGCGTTCAATAATAAAAGAAGCATGGACATGGAGATGTTCATGCTTTTTTGTTATTGAGTAGATAGAAATAGGAAATTTTCATATGAATGATTCATGGGTATACAATTGAAATTGTCACATTTTAGACACAAGCAAGGAATGCGCCGATATAAGTTCAGAATGAAATTTTTAAG
Source organism: Bacillus sp. AFS023182 (assembly GCF_002560575.1). Classification (NCBI taxonomy): domain Bacteria; kingdom Bacillati; phylum Bacillota; class Bacilli; order Caryophanales; family Bacillaceae; genus Bacillus; species Bacillus sp. AFS023182. Next base: position 137,862 of record NZ_NTRO01000013.1, read on the forward strand.
TATTTATGTTAAAATTTTATTTTGTATGAATAAAGTTTGGGGATGAAAGTTAGTAAAATAAGTGATGATATAACTATCATTTTTAAAAAAGAGAGTTGAGTGTATGAAAGCATCTATTAAGCATTATGTATTTTTACATGTTGCCTTTTTTTTATACTCTATCATAATGGTGTATATGAAATGGGCAGCGCAATTTTCAGTCGGTTCAATTTCTTTTCTTATGGCCTATATGGTTCTTGTTATCCTTTTGTTTGGATATGCAATTATATGGCAACAAGTCATTAAACCGTTTGAAATATCTAAAGCGTATTCACATCGGGGTGTTATTATTTTATGGGGGCTTTTATGGTCCGTAGTATTCTTTGGGGATACGATAAGATGGAATAACGTTCTCGGTGCGATCGTTATTATTATAGGGATTGTTGTGGTGGTAAAAGATGAATAAATTTGTTTTGCTTTATATTTTTGGTGTTATTTTAGCAAACTACTCCCAAATTTTACTAAAAAAAGCAACGTTAGTCACTTATGATACAAAGTGGAAAGAATATGTGAACCGATATGTAATAGTTGGATACTCTTTATTTGTAATTAATGCTGGTTTAAATGTTATTGCAATGAAAGGTGTCACATTAAAGCAAGCGCCTGTTATAGAATCGCTTAGTTACGTTATTATTTTAATATTCGGTTGGTATTTTCTTGGTGAAAAAATTACGAAAAGAAAAGTAGTAGGGAATATTATTATTATCGCGGGTATTGCAATTTTTTGCATTCAATAAACATAAGGAGATTTAAAGATGGTGATGAAAAAAAGAACCAAATGGTTAATTAGTTTTTTAGTCATATTTACAATAATGTTATTGTATGCCAGTTCTCGATCTAGCCTTTTAAGATCAGAAGGTGGCAATTTCAAAAATACAAAAGAAGGATTTCAACTGCAACAGGGAGATACGATTACACAACAGTTATCTAATAGTCATAAAGATATGAAGGCAATTTCATTACATTTGAATTCTGATGTGAAACAAGCCCATTTTACTGGGGAATTGAAGTTGATTACTAAAAATGAGACGGAAGAAATTAATGTTACATCAGATATGTTTAAAGAAGATGGAGAACTTTATATTCCTCTTCCTGAAAGAATTCAAAAAGAAGCAACAGATTTAAGGATAGTGTTAGAAAAAATTAAATTTGATGAAAATAAAGGAATATATATTACTACAGCTTTTCCTATAGAAGGTAAAATGTTAAATGTGAATGGTGAAACAAAAGACAATAAAGTATTAGTTGTTGACTATAAGTTATCTTCTGTGCCTTATTGGAAATGGGGTGTACTTTTAACTCTATCGGTACTAATTGCGACGTTATTTGTATGGGTAGGAAAACGTATTGTCGTTGAGTATACTTTAATTGCAATGATTTTTGGGAGCTTTTTTGCTGTTTATACACCTATTCATCAAACCTCTGATGAATGGGTTCATTTCTTAAAGAGTCAGGACGTTGCCCAAGGGAATTTAATTACACCAAAACATGAAGGGAATGTAGGGTACTTTGTTTCCCAAAAAATATTAGATACTTATCTTCATCCTGTTAAAAGGGATGAAAAAATCAATCCAGATGCAATTGATTATGTTAAACAATTTAGTATCAGACCAGATGCAAAAGAACAGCAAGTATTTGAGCCACAAGCTACAACTGCGGTATATACTTTTATCCCTTATATCCCACAAGCGATAGGGATTAAACTAGCTATGTTAGCTGATACAAATATTTGGACAGCAAATATATTAGGGCGTTTAGTAAATCTATTTGCATTCATTGCAATGTCTGCATATGCATTGTATAAAATGCCTGTAATGAGACGTACATTTATGTTCTTTATGTTAGCACCAATTATCATGTTCCATGCGGCAAGTTTGTCTGCTGATGCGGTATTAATGGGATCTAGCTTTATATTCATCGCATTACTAATGCGCCTATGGTTTCATAATGAAGGTCTTACAAAGGCAGAATTTATCTCAATGGCGGTATCAGGAATCATAATGACACTTTGTAAGTTTACGTATTGGCCACTGCTACTGCTTATGTTATTTGGTGGCGTAGCCAAACATGGAACGAAAAAGAAATATTGGTTATTTAATATTGGTGTAATAGGGGGAGCGGCAATACTTGTTGCGGGTTGGAACATATTTGTAATGAAATATGTTGGTGACGGATTAAATAGTGGAGATGTATCTGCGACAAGGCAAATTAGCTACATGTTGCATCACCCGCTTGAAGCATTAAAAGTATTTATTCGTTCGTTTGATCATGGATTAGATGAGTGGATTGAAATGTATAATGTCTTTGGTTTCTTATCTACACCTTTAAAAGGGATTCTATATTTATATCCGATTGTGTTTGTTATAATTGCAATCATTGATCAAAAAGAAGGAGTTCCTACTTTAGATTGGATGAAAAAATGGAGTTTAAGATTTTGCATTGCTAGTGTAATATTGCTAGTTATGTTAAGCTTGTATATGACATGGACAACTGTAGGAAGCCCGTATATTTTGGGAATACAAGGTCGTTACTTTATTCCTATTATTCCGTTTATTTTGTTGTTGGTTCAACAGCATTTTAAGTTTAAGATTGAAAAACCAGATGTCGCTATATTTGCAAGTAAAGCGGCAATATTATTTTTAACATATGCGTTTGTATTTTGGCTTGTAAAGTTGTTTTAATTTGAAAAGCAAGGAGAGGAATTCCCGTTGTTTAAAAAAAAGCTTATTATTATTCCTGCCTACAATGAATCGACAAACTTAATACACGTTGTAGAGGATATAAAAAAGAATGCTCCAGACTTTGATTATGTTATCATTAACGATTGTTCAAAAGATGATACTGAGCAAATCTGTAAAGATAATAATTTTAACTATGTAAGTTTGCCAATTAACTTAGGAATTGGTGGAGGTATGCAGACTGGATATAAATATGCCCAGCGTTATGGATATGATATCGCTGTACAATTTGATGGTGATGGTCAACATGATGCAGCATATTTAGGGGATCTTCTTCAGGCGATGGAGGAGAAGCAGGTTGATATGGTTATCGGTTCACGATTTATTAATAAAGAGGGTTTTCAATCTTCTTTCACAAGAAGATTAGGAATTCGTTTCTTTGAAAAGCTAATTAAAATTGTATCCGGAAAACAAATTACAGATGCGACTTCTGGATTTAGAATGGTGAATCAAAAGATCATTAATGAGTTTTGTGAATATTATCCGAAAGATTATCCAGAACCAGAGAGTATCGTGTCTGTATTAAGAAACAATTATCAAGTAGAAGAAGTTCCTGTGCTTATGCGAGAACGAATTGGAGGGACATCTTCAATTGTAAATTACAAAGCAATCTACTATATGATTAAAGTAACGCTTGCGATTACAATTGATAGATTGAAACCAAAGAGAAAGGAGAATGTTTCGTGACAATTCGCCTTCAAATTTTAATTATTTTAGGTGTTATAGTAGGACTAATGATCTTTACGAACTTGGTTCGTAAAGAGAAATTAGAATTGAAATATGTACTAACATGGTATGGTGTATTAATTGGTATTTTAATTATCGGGATTTTCCCTAAATCGATTGATGCTGTTTCACATGCTTTAGGGGTTGCTACGCCGATTAATGCGCTTTTCTTTTTAGGATTTATATTTGTTACATGTGTGTTATTCTTCTTAACTGTAGTTGTATCAAGGTCTTCTATTCGAGTTAAAGAATTGACACAAACTGTTGCGATTTATCAGTATGAAAATGAAAACATGAAAAAAAAGCTTGAATCAATGAACGATAAAGAACAAAAACAAAAAGTAACGATTGAATAATAAACGAATGAAAAAAGCCGTTAGTATGTATATATCAATGGCTTTTTTTTATTAATGGTTAATCATAATTGGTTACACAATGTTTGACTATCAATTACATGTATAAAGTGTCAAATGTAAAATAGAGGGCATGAAGTGACCTTGACGAATAAAGAGGCAATCATGTAGAATTTGTACGGAGTGTTTTTTACAGTTAGTGAAGAAAGTAACATGTAAAGCTTGTAATATGACACATAGATTACTAGATATATAATGTGGAAATTTGCGCGTATTTGGATAAGAACAAAATATATCCAATAAATATGATGTGGCAGGGAAAAGTAAGAAGAATAAATACTACTTGGATGAATGCGAATATAAACCAAGAACGAAAGAAAGAGGTTATAAGCATGAAAAAAGTTAGAAAAGCGATTATTCCAGCCGCTGGTCTCGGAACACGTTTTTTACCAGCAACAAAAGCAATGCCAAAGGAAATGTTACCAATTGTTGATAAACCAACAATTCAATATATCGTTGAAGAAGCTGTAGCAGCTGGTATTGAAGATATCATTATCGTTACAGGAAAAGGAAAACGTGCAATTGAAGATCACTTTGATAATGCGTTTGAATTAGAACAAAACTTATTAGAAAAGAAAAAATACGAGTTGCTTGAGAAAGTACAAGCTTCCTCTAAAATGGTAGACATTCACTATATTCGCCAAAAGGAACCAAAAGGTTTAGGACATGCAGTATGGTGTGCTCGTAAATTTATTGGTGATGAACCATTTGCTGTATTACTTGGAGATGATATTGTACAAGCAGAAAAGCCTTGCTTAAAGCAATTAATCGATGAGTATGAAAAAACACTTTCTTCTGTAATTGGCGTACAAACTGTTCCAGAAGATGAAACGCATCGCTACGGTATTATCGACCCATTAGAAAAAGAGGGACGCCGCTACCAAGTAAAGCAATTCGTTGAAAAACCAGCTCAAGGTACAGCACCTTCAAACTTAGCAATTATGGGACGTTATATATTGACACCAGAAATCTTCCGTTTCTTGGAAGAGCAACACGTAGGTGCTGGTGGCGAAATTCAATTAACAGATGCAATTCAAAGTTTAAATGAGATTCAACGTGTATTCGCATATGATTTTGAAGGCAAACGTTATGATGTTGGTGAAAAACTTGGGTTTATTCAAACAACAATTGAAATGGCCCTACAGCATGATGAGCTAAAAGAGGATTTACTAAAAATTATGCAAGAGCTTGTAACTGAACAAACAAACGCTGTAAAAAATTAGTTCATTTATAAATATGTACGGTTAGACATAGTGGATTGGAGAATGAGGTATTCTAAGACAAACTTCCAGTTTACTATGTCTAATCTGTGCTTATAAATTATTCTTTATGAGAAAGCTTGAAAAAGAAAGGAGTACCTTCTTTGAAGACCATTACAATTTTAGTGCCGGCATATAATGAAGAAGAAGTATTAGATCAATTATATAGTCGGTTAACAGGTGTATTTCAAGGAATTCCAAATTATAAATTTGAAATTTTATTTGTGAATGATGGAAGTAAAGATCGTACATTAGATATTATTAAAGAATTTAGAGAACACGATGAGCGCATTTCATATGTGGATTTATCACGAAACTTTGGGAAAGAAACAGCGATGATTGCAGGTCTTGATCATGCAATGGGTGATGCTGTAATTATTATTGATGCAGATTTACAGGATCCACCTGAGCTTATTCCTGAAATGATTAAATACTGGGAAGAAGGCTATGATGATATATACGCTAAACGACGCTCTCGTGCAGGTGAGTCATGGGCGAAAAAATGGACAGCGGGTAAATTTTATGGCTTATTAAAGAAAACGACAAGAATCCCTATTCAGGAAAATACAGGAGATTTCCGTTTATTAGATCGCCGTTGTGTAGAAGCATTAAAGAAAATCCGCGAAACACAGCGTTATACAAAAGGAATGTTTAGCTGGATTGGTTATAATAAGAAAGAAATTTTATTTGACCGTGATCCACGTGCTGCAGGCGAAACAAAGTGGAATTATTTTAAACTAATGGATCTTGCGATTGAAGGGATTACATCCTTTACAACAGCTCCACTCCGTCTTGCATCATTCATGGGATTTACTGTTTCATTCGGAGCATTTGTCTACATGCTTTGGATCATTATTAAGACGCTTATGTACGGTGAGTCGGTAAGTGGATATCCATCCATGATGACGGCGATTCTATTCATCGGCGGCGTACAATTAATTTCCATTGGTATTATTGGTGAATACTTAGGACGTATTTTTAACGAAACAAAACAGCGTCCACTATATTTTGTAGATGAATATAACGATGACAAAGTAACAAATATAGATGGCGATAAAAAGATGGCAAAATTATATAGTGTAGAAGATCGTAAAGTAAAATCCAATCACTAGGGGATTATAAGTGTGAATAATAAAACGAAGGAAATATTTAATTATTTATTTTTTGGTGGTTTAACAACACTGATTAATATTGTAACTTATTTCATTTGTGCAACTTTAGTTGGAATGGACTATAAAATAGCAACAACGATTGCGTGGATTGTAGCTGTATTGTTTGCGTATATTACAAACAAAAAATATGTCTTCAATAGTCAACAAGCTAATTTGACTCATGCGTTGAAGGAGTTCTTTTATTTTATGGGATTTCGTATCCTATCGTATTTTATAGATCTCTTTGCGATGATAGCATTTATTGAATGGTTAGGTATAAATGATTTAATTACAAAAGTTATTGCAAATATTATTGTTGTTGTCTTTAATTATTTTGCAAGTAAGTATGTTATTTTTAGAAAGAAGACCGATGTAGAAAATGGTCAAAATGCTTAAAAAACAAATGGCTTGGCTTTATGCCGGCTATTGTTTTTTATACATATATTTTTGTAATAAATTATTAACAAAGAATGTTATGGAGGAGTATAATGCAAGCACTGTTAGATTTGTTTAAGAAAAAGAAGGTTTTATATACATTTGCTTTCTTACTTCCTTTTTCTATTTATGGTGTAGTTTTCATGTTACTTGGTGTGGCGCCATTTGGATCAAAATCAATCCTTGTAACTGATTTACATACACAATATGTACAATTTTACACGTACTTATATGATGTTTTCAAAGATGGAAAAAGCATATTTTATAGTTGGGAAGGTGGAATGGGCCTTAATTTTATTGGTGTATTTGCCTATTATTTAGCAAGTCCATTTTCCATTTTAATTCTCTTTTTTGATCGTGCACATATTCCGGAAGCGATTATGTTAATGACGTTATTAAAAGTTGGACTAGCTGGTGTAACAATGACGTATTATTTAAGTCATATGATGAAGCGCCGAGAAATCACAATTACACTATTTTCAACTTTTTACGCATTAATGTCATTTGTAACTGTGTATTCATTCTGTGTAATGTGGTTAGACGGGATTTATTTACTACCTCTCATTTTGTTAGGGGTTGAAAAACTTTTAACACAGAAGAAATATGGATTATTTACGTTTAGCTTAGCACTTACATTTATTACAAACTTTTATATCTCTGTTATGGTAGGGATATTTACGTTTATCTATTTTGTAGCACGTTTTTGTGTGCTGTACGATGTTCGAAATATAAAGTTATTCATACAAAGATTTGTTTGGTTCTGTATGGGAACAGGTTTAGCAGCAGGGATGTCTGCCTTTATTACCTTACCAACATATATGGACTTAAAGAGTAACTTTGTGGAACGTGCAAAGCTACCATTTTCTACAGCATTTAATTTTGATCTTGTAGAATTCTATACACGATTCTTTAACGGAGTAGTCGATACAACAGTAAATGGTATGCCAAATGTTTACGCTGGTGTTTTAACACTATTATTGCTTCCATTATTCTTTATAACAAAGAAAATTGCTTTAAAAGAAAAGATCGTATATGGAGCAGTTTTACTATTTTTAGTTCTATCGTTTGAAATTCCATTTTTAAATATAGCTTGGCACGGTTTTGAACCACCAACGAACTTCCCATATCGTTATTCATTCACTTTCTCTTTCATGCTCATTTTGGTTGCAGTTCGAACATTTATGGTGTTTGAAGAGGAGTTAATACCGGCTTTAAAAAAGGTTGTTCTTTTTAACCTAGTTATGCTGTTATTACTTGGGAATTTAGCTCCAAGCTATATACAATCGAATAAAATTATTACAAATGTGTTCTTTATTGTTGTATATGCATTATTGTTAATTGCAAAAGTACGCTTGAAAAAAAATAAAGCAATAATCTCATTTGCTTTAGTAGCCGTGGTATCACTTGATGTTGCACTTAATACAGTCTATATGGTTAAGTTAATGGGGTATGAGTACGGTTATATTAATCGTCAAGAGTATGCTTCACCATATCCAAGATATGAAGAAACAATTCAAAAAGTCGCTGAAAAGGATAAAGGACTTTATCGCATGGAAACGACGCGAGGCGTTACATGGAATGACGCATTGCGTTTTGGGTATAAAGGTGTGACGCATTTTAACTCCGTAGCAAACGGCCATTTAAACTTATATATGCAGGAGTTAGGTTATGGTTATTTAGAGGCTCTAATTTTACAAAATGGTAAAGGCATTATTTCTACAGATGCATTGCTCGGAATGAAATATATGATTTCAGATGAACCACTTAACAAGTATGGATGGTCCGAAATTGATCGTGTAGGTAAGAACTATGTATATGAGAATAAAAATGCTCTTCCATTTGGGTACATGGTAAATAAAGAGGAATTTGATATAAAAGGAAAAGATAAGTTAAAGGTTCAAAAAATTAACTATGTAAATTCCTTTGAAGAACAAAATAAATTTATTGGCAAATTAAATGGGCAAGATATTAGCTACTATAAACCACTTGAACCAAGTTCTGTAGAATATAATAACTTGGAGGTTGTAGAAAAGGAAAAAACGAAGCAAGAATTAGCTGCTGAAAAGAAAAAAATAGCTCAGACGAAACAAAAGCCAATTGAATTGATAAAACAACAAGATGGTAAAACAGCTAGCATTAAATATGTATTTGATGTCAAAGGTAAACAACAGTTGTATACGAAATTACGTGTAGAGCCAACTGATGTTACAAAAGTATATGTAAATGGAAAATCTCTTGGTAAGAAATTTACAGAGTATCCGCGTTATTATTGGAATAACGGTATCCTTGATTTGGGATATTTTGAAAATGAAAAAGTAGAAGTTGAAGTAAAAGTAAACCATCAGTCTATTGAGCTAGAACAACAATTATTCTATGGGCTTGATGTAGATGCATTGGATCAGCGAGTGAATGAATTAAAACAGCAGCCATTTGACGTAACAAACTACACAAGTCGTACTGTATCTGGAAAAATTGATGTGAAAGAAGATGATTATTTATTCTTATCGATTCCATACGATAAGGGCTGGAAGGCGACTGTAGATGGAAAAGAGACGAAGTTACTGAAATTAAATGATGCGTTCCTTGGATTAGATTTAGAAAAAGGAACACATACAGTTGAATTAAAATATACTTCTCCAGGGTTTGTAATAGGAGCAATCGTTTCTTCTATTAGTTTAATTGTTACATTGTTACTTGGTTTCGTGTTATCAAGAAAACAGAAAAAATTATAATATAAAAAGAAAGAGGACTACTGNNCAGTAGTCCTCTTTCTTTTTCAATATACATCCAGCTGTGAGAAAGAAATATATCATAAAGATTCCATTCTCTAAGATATTATAAAAAGCACTTCCGACGATAGCGCCGACGCATAAATATAAGAGGAGGGGACCAAATGGTGCTTCTTTTCTATATTCCCAAAACAGCCTTAAAAAACCAAATGCAAATATAGCGCATAGGATGACTCCAATGAGGCCCGTTTCAGCAAGGATCTGAATGTACTGGTTATCCGAATAAAAATTCCATGTAATATTGTACTGCTTATAAATTGGTGAAGAATGTGTTTGAGTAGCTGCATCACCAAATGTACCGAAACCATATCCTGTAATCGGTTTGTCCTTGAAAATTTCTACTGCTTTTTTCACATAATAGATTCGTCCATCTTGCTTACTTAGTTCAACAGTTTCTTCGGATAAAGCTTCTGAAAAACGTTTAGCTCCGAGAGCATCTCCTTCTAAATAATTCGTCACAGAAGAGATACCTGCAGCACACAAGGATGATATTAGCAGTACGGAAAGTAGTGATTTCCAATACGGTATACGTCTATAAACGATGATATAAAGAACTACAAATATCATCACTGTTAAAAAAGCGCCACGTGAATATGTTAATAATAACGTCGTTGCGATAAGCGTGAGTCCTATATAGACGATATATTTCATTTTGGTTGAAGCATCTCGCAATAAATAGAGTGATATGAGAAATGCTAATATTAAATAAAGTGCTAATTCATTTGGACCGCCGGCCATCCCGTATATACGTATTTTATTTGTAGGGGCTAATACGAGTTCTTTCCATGCCTCTGGAAGCAACATACTTCGTAGAGAGAGTTTTTCAATTAAACCTTGTATTGAAATGATAATGGAAGCGATGAAAGTTATTTTTGCAAAAAATAACAAATCATCATGATGGAAAGAAAGCCGCGATACAATATAGAATACAAAGTAAAATAGTAACAGGGTATGTAGCTGCATTACAATCGCTGTAAGGGAAACGCCATTTACTATTCCTAAAATAGATCCGAATAAACAAAATACAAAATATGCAATTTCAAAGTAATGAAATGAAAATAGCTTTGAAATATTATGTCGGTATTGTAAAAACAATTTACATAACAAAGAGAGAATAATGAGAGAACCGATCAATTTGAATCCAGCGTTATAGGCTGTAAGAAAAGGACGCATCGGAATGAATAATAGTAAATAAGCAATACCGAGCTTTTCATCTCGGAAAGCAGAGACTGCTAATAAAGCTGAAATGAATAGCCCGGTATAAGGTGATGGGAATAACAACCCTAATGTAACAAAGAAAATGCTGAGCAGTATATAATGAAATCGAGTAAGGTGTATCATATATAGTCTCCTTTAACATGATGATGGTATGCGATAAATATTGTTTACTTCTGTTAGCATTTTAGAGAAAGTGAAGTTTTGTAAATAATATTCGCGTCCGCATTCTGCCAAGGAATGGTATAGCTTTTCATCTTGTAATAATCTTGCTAGTGCAGTTGCTAATTGTTCTTCATCTCCATATGGTATAGAGATACCCGATTGATTTGGAACAATAACTTCAGGTAACCCACCAATATTTGTCGCAATCACGGGTTTTTTCATGGCAATTGCCTCAATTGCAACGTAGGATAATCCTTCATTTTTTGACGGAATCACGATTATATCATGTGCTTCGTATTCTTTTATAATGTTATCTTGAAAACCTAATAAAGAAACGGAATCATCTAATTGTAACGTCGTGATTAAGTTTTCTAATTGACTTTTTAGTGGCCCGTCTCCAATAATATTACATTGCCATTGTAAAGACGGATATTGTGTTTTTAACTTGTGTAAGCTTCTTATAAAAAAAGGTTGCCCCTTTTCCTCGCTTAACCTTCCAATTACAGCGATTTTCATCGGTTTATGAAGAGCGGGTAATGCATTTGAATAAGGGTCTTCTAAACCATTGTAAATCATTTTTAATTTATCCTTTTGAACCCCTTTTTCAAGAAGCTGTTGTTTCATAAACTGTGAAATACAAATAATCGTGTCATTGTAACGAGTAAAAAAAGCATTGCACCATCTTAAAGGACGTGCCATTGGAACATCCACATGATATGTCCAGATGACACGTATGGATGCTCCTAATAGTTTTGCTAAAATTGCAATATAGTTCTCACGTAAAAATTGTGCGTGAACTATATCTACTTGTTCTTTTGCGATTATTTTTTTAAGTTTTCTTGCAGCTTGTATATCAAAAGGATGGTGCATTTCTATACGATATATGGGTATGTTTAATTTCTCAAACTTATGTAAGAAAGGGCCAGGAGTAGAATATACAAGAACACAACGTTTTGGATCAATAGATTGAATTAAATCGAGGACATATTTTTCCGACCCACCATCCCCGACATAATTCAAAAGGTACATAATTTTATTCATTTATATCCTTCCTTTTACCTAAAAATAGCGATAGCAATTGTTGTAGCTCCTTTACTCTTAACATGTAAGTAATAAGTAAGTAAATGATAGCACCGACTGTTATTGCTAATAAGATAAGTAATTTTGTATCATGTGAGAAATGAAGCAGTAGTTTGGAAGCATACAAACTTACAAAAGATGCAACGGTACATTTCAATAAAAAGCGAGTGTAGTGCAAATTTATCTGTTCTTTCTCTTTCATATACTTTTGCAACATCCATAATAACAGAAATACTGTACTTACTGATGCAATAGAGGTTGAAAGTGCAGCACCTGCTAAACCAATATAATGAACGAGTACGATACATAATATAACATTTACAACCATAGAAACGATAGATACGTACATAATATAACGATTCAGTTTTAGTGAAAACAATAAGCGATCAAGTAAATCTTTTAAAGGTTGCATAAGAGCAGCGACTGCATAAAATTGTAGTGCGGTTGCTGTTAGCTCAATAGAATCCTTTCCGAATGCACCATAGTTATAAATCACTTTTACAATTTCTTCAGTAAAGAATGTAAAATAAACACAGACTGGGATAAATAAAAATAACAGTACTTTAATATTCGTTTCAATGAGCTGAATGAATGGTTTCCAATTCTCCTGGTTTACATATTCAACGAATTTTGGGTACATGACAGTTAAGACAGGAGCAGCAATTAATCCAAGTGGAATAAAATATAACTTTTGAGAATAATTAAGAGCTGCAATAGACCCTTCTTCCAGTCCGGAAACTAACGTTCGATCTACGAGTAAATTAATTTGAATAGACACACTTGTAATAAATGCAGGGATACTTAAGGCCATCATCCTTTTTAAAGAAGGATCTTTCCAATCAATTAAAAATTTATAATGGTATCCTTCGCGTCTAGAAGCAACGTAGACAAGTATAGTTTGTACAATATTTCCAAGTATAACACCTAATGCAAGTGCATAAATTCCAATCCATTGTACGAGCAAAACAAAGATAAGTAGTGTAATCCCATTTAACACAATCCATTGTATACTTGTAATTCGAAATTTATGTAAACTGTTTAAATAAGCATTGAAGATATCAATAAAAAATGTACAAAATACAGTTGGAAAAATAATTTGCAGCAAATAGGCTGACAATACTGCTGTTTGCTCGGGTAAACCATGTGCAAACATTTTAATAAAAAAATGTGGTTGCAGTTCAATGAGCAAAAGCGGAATAAAGAAAATGAGTAAAATAATATTTAAAAAGTTATTCATAAATCGATATGCTTTAAGAGGATCTTTGCCTTTTAGTTCCATGAAAATAGGAATGAATGAGAAGGCAAAAGCGCCTGTGATACCAGTGAATACAATTGTTGGTATATTTAAAGCAACCACATATGCATCTACAGCATAGTTTGTACCGAAATAAGCTCCAAGTGTAACTTCTTTTGCAAATCCAAGTAGTTTGCCTAAAGCTGTCCCAAGTGTGAAAAATAATGTTACGATGAGAAATCTTTTTGCCTTGTCTTGCGAGGCTGTTCCTACCATTTATAATCAATTCCTTATGCAATTTTAATTCTTTTCAAGCATAATTTATTTATATGTAAAAATCAAATTTATATCAGTGCAATCAAGGATGTTTCTAAAAGAAAAGGATATCATCGATTTTGATGATATCCTTTTTGTGTCTTATTTTCTAAATTTATGATTTACTTCAAATGGTTTAAGGATCAACGTATTCTATTTTGGAGAGAAACTAGAATTGCGTTGATATACAGAGTTATGAACCGCATAGTATATACGAGGTGCAATGATAGCACCGATAATTGTAAAGATGATATCTTTAACAGCAAACCACATCATAATCGTCCAAGCCGCTTTGTAACTCATATTTCCGCCCATCCAGAAGTTTACAGCCGCATACATATAAGTTGTACCAATGATATAAGTTAAGATAATTCCAGTGGCAGATGCGATTGCAAATGTCCCAAGTTGTGGTTTTTCTCTTTGTTCTACTAGTTTTCCTGTTACATAAGCAACAATAATGAATGCGATAATAAAACCACCGGTAGGATCTAACAGTGCGCCAAATCCAGCTTGGAATTTAGCGAAAATTGGTGCTCCTGCAACCCCAATAAGCATATAAACAGTCATAGATAAGGCCCCAAGTCTGCTTCCGAGAAGAAGACCCGCTAAAATTGCGAAGAATGGTTGCATCGAAAGGGGAACACCAGCCACTTGTAAAAAGGGTGCCCATGATACGATATTCGCACCAATTGCCATAAGCGCAACAAACATAGCTGCTAGTGATAAATCCGAAACGCGTAATTGCTTCATAATGTTAACCTCCTGTTGATGTTCAGTTAACATTATCGTAGCTAATTCGTTTATCTATTGTCAATCAAAATGTTTTGATAAGTAGGATTCAATGAATCCCTTAGTAATGTGTATGGAATACGAAATTGCGGGATTCCACTTGAATAAGGTGCGATTTCATATAAAGAGAAATAAATGACAAGGTTATCTGGTTCTAAAAAGTAGTTGAATTTCTTTGTACTCATCACTTTGTCAGCAGCATCTGGAAAATAAATACTTTCATTTTGTTTAATTTGTCTAATGATTTCTGTACGAATAATATCTTTATAGTTACTGTCTTTTTGAAATAAATCAGCTAGACTGAGTATCTTCTTTTCTTTTAAATCAAACGTATTTGCTTTCCACGTATATAAACCATGTGCACCGCCTGTATATTGGTAATAGTTTATGTATAAGCTTAATAAAGGAGAATTTTGCAATGTCACTTTATAATCGACATTTACAACATATGGATGAAAAGGTGCATTGGATTCCTGAGCCTCTTTATAATATTTTTTTGCTTCTTTTGCTAATGTTGTTTTAAAGCGATCTGTTGTTGTTTTGTAGTATGTATTCAATTTGTTCTGAAATTTTTCATCGTAAAAGTTACTAAAATAAGGTCTGCTAATTTGATACTCTAAATAAGGCTTCTTACCTTTTTGCGTGACAGTCTTTATATCGATTGTCAAGTTAGAAGGGTGGGCTGCTTTCGTACAATTTGGTACAATAATGAGCAAGGAGACTAAGAGTAATAGAATACAGAATTTGTTTTTCATGTAGATGGAACCTCCTTAGATAAATACTATGGATAGTTTGAAAATAAATAGAGGAAATTATACATTTTTAAACAAGGAAAAGGGAGAAATAGTATGCCGAAAACATTAATGGATGCACTTGGGATTGAGCTGTTAGAAATGACAGAAGAGAAAGTGGTAGCAACTATGCCAGTAGATGGACGCACACATCAACCGTTGGGATTTTTGCACGGTGGTGCATCAGTTGCATTAGCAGAAACTGTAGCGAGCGTAGGAGCGTATAATTTAATTGATCAAGAAAAGTGTATTTGTTTTGGACTTGAAATTAATGCGAATCATATTCGCTCGAAACGCGATGGAATCGTAACAGCAATCGGTACGCCGATCCATAAAGGAGAAACAACAATGGTTTGGGATGTACGAATTATTGATGAAAATGATGACCTGCTTTGTATTTCAAGATGTACAGTTGCTATTAAAGAAAAAAGATAGCGAATAGACGAATTGATCGTCATACAATTAGAAGCGTCCCCTATTAAAAGAGAACGCTTCTAAATTAAAATGAGGGGAACTTCTTTAGGGTGGTGTATGAAGTAAGAAGGATGTCCTTCCTGCTTCATACATCACTATGGGATGGTTCCTTTTTATTTTCTGATTTTGGGAATTAAGTCTCCTTCTAGGAATAAGTCAGACACGTGTAGCCTAAAATTAGCCTGATCAAAATTTTCCTTGGACAACCCATTTTCTTGTTCTCCATTTTTAAAGTTCCAAACATTCTTTGGAGTAAAGGAGCCAGTTGTATTTAAGAAAATATAATCTCCTTTGGCAAAGGAACCATCTCGAAATGGAACGTAGTGATTGTCAGTATTTTGGTCAAATAAAGGCTTGCCTAAAAAATAGCGATCATTTTGTGATATACCCAATAAGTATAATAATGTTGGTGAAATATCTAAGTGACCACTGGCTTGTTCATCAACTAGACCTTGTTGTTCTGTTAGTGCGCTACTATGGATGAGGAAAGGTACTTTATCAAATTGACGATCAAATTGTTGGTTTAATCCAATTTTATTTAATTCTTCTAGTGGCAATCCAGCGTCATGATCACCATAAATTACGAATATAGAAGAATCATAGATTCCTTTCGCTTTTAGTCCTTCAATAAAAACCCCAAGTGCTTTATCTAAATAATGAACAGAGTGAAGATAATTCCCCATTAAGGAACCTTCTAAATCTCCAAGTTCTAATTCACGATGGTGCGGCGGTAAGTCATATGGATGATGATTTGATAGCGTAATTAACATGCTTAAAAATGGTTGTTCTAATGTTGGTAACGCATCTTTCATCTGGTTTAGGAAATCTACATCTGATATTCCCCATCCAATATTCTCAGCAGGCTTAAAGTCTTTAGAAAACATAGATTGTTCGAACCCTAAGCTACGATGCATGAACGATCTGTTCCAAAAATTACCGTCATAACCGTGCGCTGAAAGTGTTGAATATCCATGCTCACTTAAAATAAAAGGTAAACCTTCAAATGTATTATCTGCGAAGTTAAAATAAATACTTCCATTAAAGCGAGATGGATGCATAGAGACTAAAGTTGTAAATTCCCCATCAGAGGTTCTTCCCTGATCTGTTTGATCAAAGAAATTTGGATAGTATATGCTTTCTTTTTTCAAACGATTTAAGTTTGGAGTAATCTCCTGCCCTGCAATACTTAAATCGACAACGAAGTTTTGGAGAGATTCAGCTTGAAATAGAATGACGTTTTGTCCTTTTGCTTTTCCGAAATGCTCTCCCTGTATAACCTGCCCATTCTCAGTATGGAACCATTGTTTTAACTCATTTATTTTTTTGTCCGAAATATCCTCTTTTAAGACCATGTTATTAACGTACTTATAAATATCAAATATATGATAGTTTATAATTCCTAGATGGTCTGCCACCCACATATTTGAAAAACGTGCATCTGCAATTCCAGCCGTCACAACATATTTATACTTTTCGCGGAGTGGAATGCAAAAGAGAAGTACAATCATTAAAAACACAACAAGGTGACGGACAAATTGTTTCGAACGGGAGAACCAGTTATATTTGTTCATAATGATATAGACAACAATTAATACAGGTATGTCAGCGAAATAGATAATATCTTTCCATTCAAATAATGTCCAAATACTATCTGTTAAACTAGATACTTGTCCAAATTGCTTAATAAGGCTGATGGAAAGTAAATCTTGGAAGTATCGATAATAGATCACATTTGCAAGTAATAGGACGCTAAGCGCAATATCTATTAAAAACAAGCTAAATATCCTCCATTTATTGGAGAAAAGATGTATGATTGGCAGTACAAGTAATATTTCGAAAAACGTTAAGCGTACGACAATATCTTGTGGTTCATTGGATAGAGAGGTAAAAAAGAGAACGAGTTTCCAAAATGAAAAAACCGTAAAAATAATAAAATCTAATTTTGTTAAGGCAAATCTTTTAAAAAACGATAATAAATTAGACATAAAAAGACCCCTTTTTCTATGCGTCTAAGTTGTAGGAAAGACCTTCTGTAAAAGCCCCTTTATTTATCCTGTATTAACATACAGCAACACTCCTACCATTGATAGAAGTGTTATTTTATTGCTATATGGCATAGTAAACACTTTAAAAAATAAGAAACTGAATAGGAAAAATCCAATCCAGTTTCTTATTTAACAGTGTCAGTATTAAAACTGAATTTTCTTCTCTAAGAAGCTTTTCAATTCGCTAATTGGCATACGAACTTGCTCCATTGTGTCACGGTCACGTACTGTAACAGCTTTGTCTTCAACAGAGTCGAAGTCATATGTGATACAGAATGGTGTACCGATTTCGTCTTGGCGACGGTAACGTTTACCGATAGAACCAGTTTCATCAAAGTCTACCACGAAGTCTTTTGCTAGTTCTGCGAACACTTCTCCAGCGCCTTCAGATAGCTTTTTAGATAGCGGTAAGATCGCTGCTTTGTATGGTGCTAAAGCAGGGTGGAAACGAAGAACTGTACGAGAGTCGTTTTCTAGTTGCTCTTCTTCGTATGCATCACATAAGAATGCTAATGTTACGCGGTCTGCGCCAAGAGATGGCTCGATGCAGTATGGTACGTAACGTTCATTCGTTTGTGGATCGATATAGTTAAAGTCTTCGTTAGAGTGTTCCATGTGACGCTTTAAGTCGAAGTCTGTACGAGATGCAACGCCCCAAAGTTCGCCCCAACCGAATGGGAATTTGAATTCAATATCAGTTGTTGCATTACTGTAGTGAGATAATTCTTCTTCACCGTGGTCACGAAGACGCATGCTTTCTTCGTTCATACCAAGTGATAGTAACCAGTTTTTACAAGTGTTACGCCAGAATGTGAACCATTCTAGTTCTTCACCTGGTTTACAGAAGAATTCAAGTTCCATTTGTTCGAATTCACGCGTACGGAATGTGAAGTTACCAGGCGTGATTTCGTTACGGAAACTTTTACCGATTTGACCAATACCAAATGGAAGTTTTTTACGCATAGAGCGTTGTACGTTTTTGAAGTTTACGAAAATACCTTGTGCTGTTTCAGGACGAAGGAAGATTTCGTTTGTACTAGATTCAGTAACGCCTTGGAATGTTTTAAACATTAAGTTAAACTGACGGATTTCTGTGAAGTCTTGATTGCCGCAATCTGGGCATTTTACTTCATGTTCTTTCATTAAGTCAGTCATTTGATCGAAAGTAAGACCATCAACGATCATTTCGATACCTTTTGCATCTAGAGCATCTTCAATTAATTTATCAGCACGGTGACGCGCTTTACATTTTTTACAGTCGATCATTGGATCGTTAAAGTTACCAACATGACCAGAAGCTATCCAAGTTTTTGGGTTCATTAAAATTGCTGCATCTAAGCCAACGTTGTATGGAGATTCTTGAATGAACTTTTTCCACCAAGCTTTTTTCACATTATTTTTTAATTCGATACCAAGTGGACCGTAATCCCAAGTATTTGCAAGGCCACCATAAATTTCAGAACCAGGGAAAACAAAACCGCGATGTTTCGCTAAGTTTACAACTTGTTCCATTGAATACATAATAAAATCCTCCTTTTAAAAGTTAACGTATTGGCGATGACAGGGTGTACTTGTTGGATAGCAATTTCGTGAGCAAGCCGCTTGCGCTTTTAAATACAAAAAAGCTCGTCTCTAGGCATTTTTGCCTAGGGACGAGCTTGTATATACCCGCGGTTCCACCCTAGTTGATGTGCGTATAAACGCACAACCACTTTATCACGTATTGCTCAAGACTGCCGTTTCCTCGCTTTTTCAGGCTTTCACTATCCCTGAATCGCTTTTTGTGCAAGTACTTATAAGTCCGTCATCGCTACTATATTTAATAATAATGACCATATTCTATCATGTTCCTTTTTAAATCACAATAGAGGAAGAAGCCTTTCTTTTTAGATGGACGAGAGTATCCGTCGATGGATAGAGGCGGAAAGTGCTTTTTTCGCCTCATGCCAAGTGAAAACAAAGGGAGGAAATGAGAGCATCACTTCTTTTGTTTTCATGGCAGGGACTTAAATCGATATATATGATAGAGTTTCGCCTGTTTTATTATTCTTTATTCGGAAACGATGCTCATAGTAGAGCGAATATGTTTAATTGCTTCACGTTTGCTTAAAGGAGCAAGTTCATTGTTTTGAACGTATTCCCATACAGCATTTGGGCTTGTTTTCGCATATTCACGAAGTACCCAGCCAATTGCCTTTTGGATAAAAAATTCTTTTGAAGATTTGAGTTGTCCAATGATTGAGAAGAGAAGTTTTTCATCCATTTGCTCTTTATATTTCAGCTGAAATAAGATTGCAGAGCGTTGTAACCATATATTTTCTGAAGCAATCCATCTTGGAATATAGGTAGGAATGACTTCTGGATGTTTCAAGAAAATGCTTCCTAGGAATGTTGGGACAATGCCATCAACGGAATCCCACCATGACTTCGTTGTAATAAGCTCCTCTAAGAATGGAATATGAGTTTCATCGAGATGCCTTTTGTATTTTTGTAATAGATCGAGTGCGGCAGCTTGAAATTCGCGTTCGGGCAAAGTCCAAAGTTCACGGATGACGAGTTGAAATTCCTCGTTGTTTGGGAGCTTATGTACTTGTATAACTTCACGTAATAGCTTTCTTCTTTCCGGTGTTTGAATACCGAAAAACGAGAAGTGGTTTTTCATATAACGAGCCATTGGTTCTGCTTTTTCCGGATTTTGATGTGCAATAAATTGTTGCTGTAATGCTTCTACAAATGGGCGCATAAAACTGTTCTCCTTTCAGGTTTCTCTTTCATATTATATAAAGAAGTGATACGAAAGTGATATAAGAAATATGGTAAGAATGGAAAGGAGGGAGAGCAGTGGAGGATCAAAGTATATTAGCAGGTTTTTTTGCTCTTAGTTTTACTTTCATTTTGATTATTGTAATTTGGGGTATCATTGCATATGTATTAACGGCATTTTCACTTTATACAATGGCAAGAAATGATGGCGCTGAGGATGGGGTTCTTGCTTTTATTCCATTTTTAAATAGTAAAGTTTGGGGAGACTTGGCAAAGGAGAAATTACCTAGCTTTTTGAAAGAAGAGGCAGGATGGAAAATATTCGGAATATATGTTTTGTGTTTTATTTTGAACTTTGTTCCGATTTTAAATGTGCTAGCAACAGGGGTATCGCTTGTTCTGTCGATTTATTTGATATATGCCATTTTAGAGCGATATGGAACGAACGCAGTTTTATTTACAATTATTCATGTAATAACATGTTCTATTTTTCTTCCGATTCACTTGTTTTTGATTCGAAATGAGCCGACGAAATATTAGGGTTTACTGGGGATAATCGTGTTGAGTATTGTTGGAAGATCGATATATGGGAAGAAAGAATTGGTATATTATAAAAATGAAAGGCTATCGCTGCGTGCGATAGCCTTTTATCTTTAAACGAGCTACTGTCGCTTTTTAATGAAGCCAGCTCCAGTGGCAAGAATGTTCGGTGGCTTCGTTTCTTCCACCGAGGCAAAGAGCGCCTCTATGTCAGAAGCTCCATCCCCCTCACATTCTGAACGAGCCACTGTCGCTTTTTATGACTACATTAAGTAACGCAGATAAATGTAGATGTGAGAAATGATAAGTGACACGATCATAATTGGAAAACCGAATTTTAGGAACTCCATGTAGCTAAATCGGTGTCCTTCACGGCTTGCGATTCCTGCTACGATTACGTTAGCAGAAGCACCGATTAATGTACCGTTTCCGCCTAGACAAGCTCCGAGTGCCAATGACCACCATAGTACATCGATTTGCACATCGGAAGGTGATAGGCCAAGACCGACTGCCATATCGTTAATGAGTGGAATCATTGTTGCAACGAACGGAATGTTATCAATTGTTGCGGATGCAATACCGGATACCCATAAAATAAGGATAGATGCGTAGGAGATATCGCCACCTGTTAAACCAATTACTTTTTGTGCTAATGTTTTGATGAGTCCAATATCAATAAGTCCACCAACGAGTACGAATAGACCAGCAAAGAAGAAAATTGTAACCCACTCTACGTGAGCGAATATGTCTTCAATTTCATGCTCTTTTACACCGATTAGCATAAGTACAGTAGCACCCGTTAATGCAATTACTGCTGCATCAATGTGGAAAATAGAATGAGTCATGAACCCTAGAATTGTAAGACCAAGTACTGTCAAAGATTTTTTCATTAACACAGCATCTTTAATGTATTTCTTTTCATCTAAACTCATTAATTTTTTTATTTGTACAGGATCAGCAATTAGCTGCTTGCGATACATAAAGTAAATCATTGTAGCGGTAACAGCAATAATGATAATTACGATTGGAGCTAAGTTAAATAAGAAAGCATTAAAATCTAGATGTTTATTGGCAGAACCAATCATAATGTTTGGTGGATCACCAATTAATGTCGCGGTCCCTCCAATATTTGAAAAAATAATTTCGGAAAGTAAATATGGGACAGGATTTACTTGTAAAATACGCGTAATAGATAAAGTAACTGGAACAACAAGAAGTACAGTTGTTACGTTATCTAGAAATGCGGAGCCAAGCGCGGTAAGCAAAGAAAGAGAAATTAAGATTTTAATTGGATTTCCTTGTGCTTGTTTAGCGGCTTTAATTGCGACATATTGGAATACACCTGATTTACTCGTAATGTTTACTAAAATCATCATGCCGATCAGTAGTGTGATAGTTCCCCACTCAATATGTTTTGTAAAAGCAGTGTGCAGGTCAACGACTCCAAAGATCACCATAAGTGCAGCACCGAGAAGTGCGATAACAGCACGGTTAAGTTTTTCTGAAATAATAATGGCATATGTAATTAGAAAGACTGCGATTGCAAAGTAATATTGCCAGTTTGCAATTTCTTGCGTTGTTTCGTGCAAAAATTCCATCTCCTTTCGGGTAACTTTTCTTAGTGTGTCATAAATGTATGGAACAAACACACTTAAAGCCATTATAAAGTAGAAAAATGTCGGATGTAAATGGAAGGGTTTGCTTTGTCCTATTTTCTGTTTCGGTTAATTTTTCTTGTTTTTGAAAATATTTGCGGTTATTTGACATATACATAAGATACATCCAAATCTGAATGTATCTTATGTAATAGCATTCGAGCCTGTTCGTGTAGGAGGATAAAGTAGATAGAATGATAAGGAAGGGATTGTATGGGTGAACAACAATTTTTGTTTTTAGATTTTGAGTTCACAATGCCACAAAATAGGAAAAAACCAAAGGGTTTTTTTCCAGAGATTATTGAGGTAGGACTCGTATCGGTTGTTGATTGTATAGTGGAAAATACGTATTCATCTTATGTAAGACCAGAAGCTTTTCCAAGTTTAACAGATCGGTGTAAAAAATTTTTAGGAATTAATCAAGAAGCAGTAGACAGAGGGATTTCCTTTTTGGAACTTGTCGAGAAGCTTGTGCAATATGAAAAACGCTGTCAAACAACAATTGTAACGTGGGGCAATATGGATATGAAAGTACTGAAGCATAATTGTGAGGCTGTAGGTGTTGAGTTTCCTTTTTCAGGGCAGTGCAGAGACTTATCGCTCGAGTATAAACGTTTCTTTGGAGAGCGGAATCAAACTGGACTATGGAAAGCGATTGAAGCGTATGGGAAAGTAGGAACAGGGAAGCATCACTGTGCAATTGATGATGCGATGACGACCTATAATATTTTTAAGCTGGTTGAAAAGGACAAAGAATATTTAGTAAAACCATCTCCGCCGACTTTAGGTGAGCTTATTGATTTTTCAAAGGTGTTAAAGAAAGTGAGTACACAATAGCGACCAAATTACAAACTGTGTAATTTGGTCGCTTTGTTTTTTATAGCTTGTAATCTTGTTTTAATTGCTTTAGTACCTGCAAACTACGCTTTGCAAAAGGAGAGTCGTCTTCTTGAAATGCATTCACTTGTGAGTCTAATGCTATTTTCAGAGATTCTTTATAATCCGGGATATTCCCTTCATATTTTTTTACCATTGGTTGCGGAATATTTGTTTGTTCGCGAAAAGCTAAAGCACGTCTTTCATGGAAAAATGGTACATCAGCTTGCTTTACATTATGTAAATCACCTTGCGTAGGATGTTTTAAAACAGCTAATACTCTCACAACGTAGCTTCCAGGACGGCTGTTTGTAATTTCACCGATATATTTTCCTGTTTTATAGATGCCAGTAACGATATCACCAATTTGGAATGTTTCGCTCATATTTTTCACCTCAATTTTATAGTAAGGAAAGAGTGGGATGGAGTCAAAGAAATCATCTGCCAGAGAATGATTTTGAGAAGTTAGGTGCGCGTGTGATTAGAGAGATGTTATAATTTGAAAAGATGTAACAGAAAATTCTGATGAATCAAAAGGATGAAAGTGTACATCGTTTGCTTCGATGAATTCACAGATATAGATGTATTTTTGCTCAGGGATTTACTGAATAGAGTAAGAGTGTAGAAAAAACAAAGGAGTGTGATCTTTATGATGCCTTTATATTTTCCAGAAGATAAAACAGAATATATTATTCCAGGGATTGTTTGTGTTTTATTTATAGTCGGTGCAATTGCAACTTGGCGTATGTTTATTCGTGTATCGAAGAGAGAGGCAGAACGTTTGCAGAAAGTAGAACAAAAGTTGTTAGCGGAAAAGAAACACTAATTCGCTTTTGTATGTTTCCCTCTATGCTCGGACAATCTAAGGGCAGAATGTATTTTGGAGGGAATTGTGATGAAAAAGCAGCTTTTATTTGGGTTTTGTTTGCTGTTTCTTATGGCAGGTTGTGATAAAGGGAAACCGAAAGAAATAGATGTAAAGTTATATAATGCTTCTGGTGATAAAGTTGGAACCGCAAAGGTGGTTCAAAAAACAAATGGCGTGAAAATATCCATTAAGGCAGAGGGATTTACGCCAGGAGCACATGGATTACATATTCATGACATTGGGGAATGTAAAGCACCTCTTTTTATATCAGCGGGTGATCATTTTAATCTAGATAAGAAAAAGAAACATGGACTTATGAATCCAAAGGGAGCAGAGAATGGCGATTTGCCGAATGTAATTGCTGATGATAAAGGTGCGATTAAGGCGGATATTGAAGCACCTAATATATCGCTTGAAGAAGGGAAAACGACACTTCATCGAAAAGATGGGGCAACGATTATTATTACTGAAAACGCTGATGATGGTATGACGCAACCTGCTGGAAATTCAGGGAACCGAATTGCTTGTGGGGTTATTGTAGAAAAAGCATCAGCCGCTAAGAAAAAGTAGAAGCTACCTTTTGAAAGGATAGCTTCTTTCAGTTAACTATGAAAATGTATACTGGAGTCTGTGCAGTATCTCTTCAAGTTGTCTTCTTGGACAACCGATGTTAATACGAATATATTGCTCTCCGCCGGTTCCGTATTTTTCACCTGGTTCAACGATGATCTTCCCTTTTTCTTCAAGTTGTTTTGTTCTTTCTTTTTCAGACAAATCAAGGCGAGAACAGTCAACCCATAGTAAAAAAGTACCTTCTGATTGAATGACAGAAAGTATAGGAATATGCTGCTTGATAAATTCACGAGCGAACCGGGCATTTTCTTCTATATATAAACGGATGTCTGCTAACCATTCGTTACATTCTGTATAGGCACTTTGCATTGCTACATAAGCCAATGTATTTAACCCATGAAAACCTTGACGGTGTTGTACAGATGTAAAGGCATCGCGAAGTTTTTTATTAGGAATAATAATAATAGATGCCTGCAGTCCTGCAATGTTGAACGTTTTGCTTGGTGCCATGCAAGTGATTGTGCGTGCCGCTAATGATTCAGATAAGGAAGCAAATGGTGTATGGGTATGATTTGAGAAAATAATGTCTGCATGGATTTCATCCGTGACAACGATTACATTATATTGTTCACATAATGCTCCAAGTTTTGTAAGTTCTTCCTTTGTCCAAACGCGACCGACAGGGTTGTGTGGACTACAAAGGAGCATAAGTTTCACACCCTGTTTGAATTGTGATTCCAAATGTTCAAAATCCATTGTGTATACGCCGTCCTGCAAGAGTAATGGATTTTCGCATACAAGACGGTTATTTTTTGTGACCATATCAAAGAATGGAGGATAAATCGGTGGTTGCACCAGTACGGCATCATTTTCAGTTGTGAAAGCTTGTACACTAGTGCTGAGAGCAGGGACGATTCCTGAACTAAATACAATCCATTCTTTTTTTATATCCCAATTGTATTGACTTTTTGTCCACTGACAAATCGTATCTGTGATTTCTTCTGGTGGCATTGTATAACCGAAAATAGGATGTTCAAGGCGTTTTTTCATTGCAGATTGAATTGGCTTTGGAATAGGAAAATCCATATCTGCAATCCATGCATGTAGCAGTTCTTCATTCTTATATGTATCCCACTTTACGCTATGAGTTCCCCGGCGATTTACAGTTTTATGAAATTGCTGCATATTATTTGCCTCCCTTTACTTGAATCGATGATTTTGTGAAAGTTCCTCACTTCTTCTAGCATAGCTGATATGATACGATAAAGAAAAGAGTGAAAAATAGGAAAAGGCGGGAAGTAGATGGGCGCATATGAAAAGATGGTGGAAATGGTGAAGAATTGGGATCCTTTTCAAATGGGACCGGAATTTTATGAAACAGAAGCAAGTGATGTCGTGTACGTGGTAAGTGCGTTTGACGATCCGAAGTATATTGCGAAAAAAATCCAGCATATTTATTTCATGTCTTTTGAAGAAGTACCATCTATTGAGAAATGTGAGAAATTAGCAGAGGAATTACTCATATTAAAAGAAGGTGGAAGTTGTTCATTATAGGCTGTCGGGTGTTCCGACAGCCTTTGCTTTTGTAGTAATTTTGATGTTGTATATCGTGAAATGATTGATATAGTAGCTGAAGCCGCCGATATATGGATGTTACTGTGCTGAAAATGCCACGATTTCTTCGTATACATGCTGTGGCTTCTCTTCTGGCAATAAGTGTCCAGCATTTTCGTATGAAATAAATGTAGAGTTTGGTAAGTCTTCGTGTAACCGTTGCCCAACATGAACGGGAACAACACGGTCTTTTTCACCCCAAATAAGCAAGGTAGGCGTTTCAATTTTACGTAATTCAGCTGAAGATAAATCACCTTCTCGGTCCCGAATCATTCGAGTTAAAGCCGGGAAAATACGGTTATCATAAAAGGGAGCTGAGTAGCCTTCCATCATTTCATCATCAATTAAAGAGTGATCATAAACGACATTCATTAAATTATGAACAATGCCTCTTCGTATAATCCAATTTTTTACGTATAAATGGAAGAACGGTAAATAGGAAGTATAGATGAGCGGGAACTTTGCCCTTGTTAAGTAGCTTGAGCTACATAGTAAGATTGTTTTTGTAATTAAATCAGGGCGTATACGATTGACATAGAGTGAGATTTGTCCGCCCATTGAATGCCCAACTAGCACAATATTTTGCAATGCTAAATGTTCCACTAAATCGATAATTATAGTTGCTAGATTATGATAGGAATATGTAAAGTGATTTGACTTATCACTTTTTCCAAATGGTGGTAAATCGAGAGCGACAACAGTTCCTTCTTTTGTAAGCAGTGGGATGAGTCGTCGGTAACTAAATGAGGACGATAAAAAACCGTGAACGAGTACGAAAGTTGGCCTATCCTCTTTACTTTGGTATTCATATAACTCGTAATGAACGGTAGTGCCGCGAGTGGAAAAAGTGAAGTAAGGATGTTTTGTCTCATGGTTCATTTTTTTTCACTCCATTGATTTTTTTCATATTATTTCCTAGTAGAAAAAAGTTTATGTTAGTAAAAAAAGGCAAGATGGAGGGCCATCTTGCCTTTTTTATCCACGTACAATATTTGGAGGTGTCTTTCCTTGTAACCCAGCAACTAGATTTTCGGCAGCTGTCATTGCCATTTTGTGTCTCGTTTTTAATGTCGCAGATCCGATGTGCGGCAGCGTAACGACGTTTGTTAACGATAATAACGGATTATCTTTTTCCACTGGTTCTTGTGTGAATGTATCAATGCCAGCTGCAAAGATTTTCTTTTGTTTCAGTGCATCAATTAATGCATTTTCATCGACTGTTTTCCCGCGGGAAGCATTAATGAAAATAGCTGTTTCTTTCATTAATGAAAATTCCTTCTCGCCGATAAGATGGTATGTTTCCTCTGTTAAAGGGGTTAGAAGAACAATGAAATCTGATTGCGCTAGTAATGTGTTTAAATCACAGTACGTCGCTTCGAATTTTTGTTCAGCGTCTTCTTTACGGCGACGATTATAGTAAAGAACATTCATATCAAACCCGAATTTGGCACGTTTAGCAACAGCCTCTCCAATTCGGCCCATGCCAATAATTCCAATTGTACTATGATGTACATCCATTCCGAAATGCTCCTTTGTAATTTCGGAATTCCAATTACCATCTTTCACATAAGAATCAAGCTCGCATACGCGGCGTCCCGCTGATAACATAAGAGCGAAAACAAGATCGGCTACTGTATCATCTAATACATATGGGGTATTCGTACCAATCACATTTTTGCCCCGCATCGCTTCTAAATCGAAATTATCATAGCCAACAGAAATATTGCTCACAACTTTTAGTTGGGGAGCTGCTTGAAATAATTCCTCATCAATTTTTGCACCAAAGTTAAGTAAACCATGCTTATCTTTTACTTTTTCTAATAGAACTTCACGAGGTATCTTCTCATTACTATCCCATTTTTCATATTCACAATGCTCAGAGATATATGTTTCTACAGACTTTGGAACGCGTTCAGCAATATATACTTTTGGTTTCACGGTTTCAGCCCCTTTTTCTTTTTCCCCGCTTTAACGAGCCGTAAAATCCACACCTAAATAGTTAGAGAGAAGTGAGGAAGAAAGGTGAAGACAGGCTATCCGTTAAAGCACAATTGGTGATGGTTAATAATCAGCGATAGATGAAGAAAATTTCTACTGATTAAAGTTTCACTCTATTTTTACATAATTCTCTAAAAAAATCTTCTTTTCAAATATAAAAGGAAGGAGGAAGGAATATGATGACTGAAAAAATTAGAATTATTAGCTTGTCTTGAAAAACAGTCGTTTATCCGTAGAAACTTTAGCGGAAATGTTAAATGTAGAAATAGAAGGAGTAAAAGAAATGGTGGAGAAGTTAGAGAGAGTAAAATTATTGTTCACTATGTTACACATATAGATTGGAAAAAAGTAAAAGGACATAGAGGTTTGTAGAAAATAAAAAAAGGACAAAACAGAATATGTTTTGTCCATAAAAGGGGGGGAATACTAGAAAGCCATGTGTTAGTATTCTATCCCAATATTTGAAAATTATACTTACTTGAGGAAAGTTTTTCATGAATTTTGAATGAAACGAGAGCTAGTGGTATAATTTACTAATATAAAGTGAAACTTTTCTCAGCGAGGGAGATTTATCTTTTTACTGAGAATGAGCTTTCACTAATCGGATATTTATGAATAGTTGCATCTGCTAATCTTTTTGGTTTTCTCGGTGGATGTCTTGCTACCTGCAAATAGCAGGGAAAATGGTAAGCGTATAGGAGTGTTTCATATGTCAGAACAATACACAACAGGAGTGGTTGTGAAAGGGAAAGTGACTGGAATTCAAGATTACGGTGCGTTTGTAGCATTGGACGCCGAAACGCAAGGACTTGTACATATATCTGAAATTACAAATGGATATGTAAAGGATATTCATGACTTTTTAAAGGTCGGAGATATGGTAGAAGTAAAAGTACTTTCAATTGATGAAGAACACAAAAAAATGAGTTTATCGTTAAAAGCAGCAAAGCGAAAGCAAGGAAGAATTATCGTACCCAAACCATCTGATAAAGGGTTCAATACGCTTCGCGAAAAGTTAACAGAGTGGATTGAAGAATCACAGTTAACAAAATAAAAGAGGATCGCTAAATCAGCAATCCTCTTTTATTTTGTTATGATATATATTAGCAAATATGATTGCATGCAATCATATTCGTATGTCGGATGGGAAGTGCGGAGCCATGTTTTATTATCGAACTTCGCGTGTTTCTGGGTGTGTTCCAAGGTTTTCGGATGGTTTAAACAATAAACCAAGGTTAATAAGCCCAGAAATACCAACAATACCGTAAATGATTCGTGCAAGTGCGGAACCTTGCCCACCGAAGATAGCTGCTACTAAATCAAATTGAAAGAATCCAATAAGTCCCCAGTTGACGGCACCGATGATAGTGAATACTAATGCAATACGTTGTAAAGTACTCATCTTGAATAGTCCTCCTTAAATTTGAAGCATAAGCAAGCCTTTAGTATTCGCGAGTAATAAGAATCCACCTATATGAAATTGGTGGGTATAAAGCGAAATCCGAAAATGGGAGTACGCATTATACAACTTAACTCTCTTATAGAATGACTCTCCTTTGTTGTTTTTATACATAAAAAATTTTCATTATAGGATGTGTATACATCCATACTAAGAAATACGAATTTTTATGCGAAAAATGAACTTTTTTTTAAAAATAAATATTGGTTACGTTTACAATTCTTCAATTGCTTGATTTACAACTTCAGTTTCGCTAAAGTGAATACAGAAGTACATATACATAATTGGAGGGAAAAAGATGAGCACACATGTAACGTTCGATTATTCTAAAGCGTTATCGTTCATCAGTGAACGTGAACTAACTTATTTACGTGATGCAGTAAAAGTATCGCATCATGCAATCCATGAACAAACTGGGGCTGGGAACGATTTCCTTGGGTGGGTAGAGCTTCCACTTCAATACGACAAAGAAGAATTTGCTCGCATTCAAAAATGTGCTGAGAAAATTAAAAGTGACTCTGACATTTTACTTGTTGTAGGTATTGGTGGTTCTTACCTGGGAGCACGCGCAGCAATTGAAATGTTAAATCATTCTTTCTACAATACACTTTCTAAAGAACAACGCAAAACTCCACAAGTGCTATTTGTTGGGCAAAACATTAGCTCCACTTACATGAAAGATTTAATGGATGTATTAGAAGGTAAAGATTTCTCCATTAACGTTATTTCTAAATCAGGTACAACAACAGAACCTGCAATTGCATTCCGCATTTTCCGTAAATTATTAGAAGAGAAATATGGAAAAGAAGAAGCACGTAAACGTATTTATGCAACAACTGATAAAGCGCGTGGTGCTTTAAAAACATTAGCTGATGAAGAAGGATACGAAACATTTGTAATTCCAGATGATGTTGGCGGTCGTTTCTCTGTATTAACACCAGTTGGTTTATTACCAATTGCAGTGAGTGGTTTAAATATTGAAGAGATGATGCAAGGTGCAGCTGCTGGGCACGATGACTTTGCGAAATCTGAGCTGGAAGAAAATCCTGCTTACCAATATGCAGTTGTGCGTAATGCTTTATATAACAAAGGTAAAACAATTGAAATGCTTGTTAACTACGAGCCGGCGCTTCAATACTTTGCTGAGTGGTGGAAACAGTTATTTGGTGAAAGTGAAGGGAAAGATCAAAAAGGTATTTTCCCATCTTCAGCAAACTTCTCAACTGACTTACATTCATTAGGTCAATACATTCAAGAAGGACGTCGCGATCTATTTGAAACAGTTCTGAAAGTAGGGAAAGCTACACATGAACTAAAAATCGAATTAGACGAGAACGATTTAGATGGTTTAAACTACCTTGCTGGTGAAACAGTAGACTTCGTAAACACAAAAGCATACGAAGGTACATTACTTGCACATAGCGATGGCGGTGTACCAAACTTAATCGTAAACATTCCAGAATTAAATGAGTACACATTCGGTTACCTTGTATACTTCTTTGAAAAAGCGTGTGCGATGAGCGGCTACTTATTAGGCGTAAATCCATTTGATCAACCAGGTGTAGAAGCATACAAGAAAAACATGTTTGCTCTTCTTGGAAAACCAGGATTCGAAGAACTAAAAGCAGAATTAGAAGAGCGTTTGAAATAGGGAAAGCGAAGCCGCCGACCACTCTAGCCATTGTAGCTGGATAAAAAAGCGAAAAAAGCTGTTGGGATAATCCCCACAGTTTTTTTTATTGGAAAAATTGGGATGGGGCTTGTCGAATCATTGATATATCATGCAAGAACAAAGAAGAATCGGGTATGCTAAGGGAAAAGTTTAGGAAGGATGAATAGCTTGATTCCAATTCAATCAAATTTAGAAGGTCATACATATGCCCTTTTTAAATTAGAAGAAACATTAAAACCGCTTGGTTATAGTATTGGTGGCAATTGGGGTTACGACAAAGGGTGCTTTGATTATAAAATAGATGAGGAAGAGGGATATCAATTTTTAAGAGTACCATTTACAGCAACGGAAGGAGAGCTAGATGTGCCTGGAGTAGTAGTTCGCCTTGACACGCCGTATCTTCTTTCGCATGTATATCAAGACGAACTGGATGATCAAGTAAATACATTAGCAGCTGGAGTAAGTGGAGTAGATCAATTCGCAGAGCCACAAGATGCAGATGGAAATATAAAAAGAAAATACATTGATATCGGAAAGGCTTTAGTAAAAGAGCTGGAAAAGCATCTTATTCATGTTTAATTACGATAAATATGTCGCTTTCAATAATAATGAAGGAGCGGACGGGATTGATGTGATATTGTTCATCTCGCTGCACACCTAGCAGTAGGACGTCTTGTTTTAAAAGCAGGCCACTGCAAACTTCGAAAGTTTTTCCGATATAAACTGTAGGAGCATTCATCAGTTGCAATTTATTTTCCGAGATTTCATTATAAAGTGTAAATAATACACCTGAAATGGAAGGGAATAAAAGAGATGCAGTAAAGACGTAGCTTGTTAATTTATTTCCTTCTATAATTTCTGTTGCCCCCGCTCTACTCGCATTTTGAACTTGTTCAGAAGTGAGTATTTCAGCGATACAGTGGATATTTGGATTCAGTCCTTTAGCAGTTAAAATGTTTAAAATAGATTGTGTGTCAGCTAAGTTTTCATTTTTCTCTTTATCTGCCGTGATTAAAATAGTTTGGGCTGTTCGAACATTTGCTTTTAGTAAGGTTTGATCATGATGTGGACAGCCTTTAATAAACTCTAAGTGATGGAAAGATTTCGGAAGCAAAGAAAGGGTTTCATCGATGAGTACGATATCAAGCTTCGGTTCTAGTACATGCATTTGGCTTACGACTTGTTTGGCACGTTCATTCCAGCCGACAATTATCATATGTCCATGGCAGGAAGCTGCTTCTTCACCTTTAATTTTCATATACTGCTTACTAATCATTTCGGTGGCGAATAACACCATATAATAGGAGCAGAAACCTGTTCCTAATAAAATGAGAAGCATGCCTGTAAGTTTTCCTATAGGTGTGTGCGGGACGTAATCGCCGTAACCGACAGTAAAAGTTGTAACAAGTGCCCACCAGATTCCATCAAACCATGTAGAAAAATAAGTAGGTTCAAATTTATATATGAGAAGACCAAAAACAGTAATTAGTAGGATAATGAAGCTAATTAAGCGGAAAATAATGGAGTCACGAAATACATCTACTAGATTAGCGCGTGATTTCAAATTTATATTCCTCCTCACCTTGTATAGCTACATTGTTACCATTATGAAAAAAAGAAAAACTCTCTATTTTGTAAGAGAGTTTTTTAGTGGTTCATCAGAAACGCTATATGCTTTCAACTTCTGTTTGTTGTACACTTTCTAAATGTTGCAACGCATAATAGACGTCAGCTGTATGTCTTTTTTGATCAACAGACAGTTTAAGTTGTAAAAAGTGCGATCCGTTTTCTAATGTTTTGAGTTTCATATTTTTAACTTTTATATCCATTGCTTTTATTTCTTCAATAACAATAGGTATATTGTTCATATTACTTACAACAAGTTTGACAGCGATATCTCGCTGCCTGAGTGACCTAGGACCTAAAATCTTCATTGTTAATGGAATGAGTTCGACGCTAATCATAAGAAAACACATGCCGAAAATTGCTTCAAGATAAAAACCAGCTCCCACAGCAATCCCAATGCCTGATGCTCCCCAAATCATAGCGGCAGTAGTTAAGCCTGCGATACTGTCGTTTCCTCTTCTTAAAATGACACCAGCGCCTAGAAAACCAATTCCTGAAACAATTTGAGCTGCAAGGCGAAGAGGGTCCATGTTGATGTGATCTGTATGAGGTAAGTTATAGGCAGATTTAATAGAGACAATAGTAAGGAGACAGCTAATAATTGAAATGACTAAGCAAGTTTTTAAACCAAGTGGTTTTCTTTTTAATTCGCGTTCTAAACCGATAGCAAATCCTAAAATAGCAGAGAGACCTAGTTTGATTAATAAATCGGTATAGTCCATATGTACTCCTCCTTGTAAGTGGGTTTACTGTAAAGGCAATGATAACGTTAAGAAGAAACGTTTTTCTTAATAAATGAAATTTCCATCAGCGGGTATGGTACTTCCTGCACAATGAAATTCTTTTTGTAAAGAATGATAGATAGTAATGAAGCCGATTATGGTGAAAAAGATATGAATGAAGAGGGGAATAAAAAGGTATTTTATTTAAGTATATGGCGTAAATAAAGAAACTTGGCTATTTTTTATAAAAAAGTTTTAAAAGGGTGTTGCATTTCATTTTTCTACATGCTATATTAATAACCGTCGCTGATGCGAGACAGCAGAAAGCGAAAAAAAGAAACAAAAAACTTTGTTGACATCGAAAAAAGAAGGTGTTAACATAAGGGAGTCGCAAATGAGCGGCGAACAAGTTCTTTGAAAACTGA